>DGDY01000135.1 GCA_002385675.1 Anaerolineales bacterium UBA3940
GTCGGTGTCCATGCGGTCGCCGATCATGATCGCGTTTTCGGAATGCACGTTCATCTCGCGCAGCGCCTCGCGCATCATGAGCGGGTTGGGCTTGCCGACGAAGTAGGGCTGCACGCCGGTTGCGGCAGTGATCAGCGCGGCAACAGCGCCTGTGGCGGGCACGATGCCCTGATCCGTTGGCCCGACGACATCCGGGTTGGTGGCGATGAAACGCGCGCCGCCCTGGATGAGGCGTATGGCCGTTGTGATGCTGACAAAACTGTAGGTGTTGGTCTCGCCGAGCACGACGTAGTCCGGATCGTGCTCGGTGATGCGGTAGCCGATGTCATGCAGGGCGGTCGTCAGGCCCGCCTCGCCGATCACGAAGGCCGTGCCCTTGGGCCGCTGGTTGTCAAGGAAGTGGCTCGTTGCCAGCGCCGAGGTGAAGATGCACTCCGCCGACACGTTGAGGCCCAGCGCGGCGAGCGCCGCGTGATGGTCATGCGGGGTGAGACGCGAGTTGTTGGTCAGGACCATGAACGGCGCGCCGGCTGCACGCAGCCGCTCCAGAAATTCCGACGCACCGGGGATGGCCTGGTTGCCGCGGATGAGAACGCCATCCATGTCGATGAGGTAGGCTTTGGGCTTGGACGACTCCGCCGCGTCTTTGTCGGTCATGTTTCTCCTCGTTTCCTGCTGTCGGGCGCAATCAGGCTGAAGATGGTTCCGTCTCCATTGTGCCATGCCAGGCGGCAATGTCAAGCGGGACGCTGCCCCCGCTCCCGGTCGCAACTTCTGGTTGCTGGAGCGGGGGAGATACGGGTCACAGTGGTGGGGCGCACCCGGTTTGAAGGGCCTAACTGCGCACGGTACAATCCAGCCGGGGATTGTAGATTGTTTGTAAAAGTAACGTCTAGATGAAATAAGAGCTTTGTTTATGGGAACTCGCACCCGGATCGTGCTGGGCGTCGTGATCATCGGCGCGGTGCTGCTTGCCGCCGCGATGTTTCTTCAGCGCGGCGACAGCCAGGCACAGGCGCGGCTGATCGCCGAGACGCCGGACACGACCGGCTTTGCCCGCGTGGAGGGGCCGCCCGAATTTGACTTCCCCGAGGCACACGGCCCGCACCCCGACTATCAAACCGAGTGGTGGTACTACACCGGCAATCTGGACACGGCTGACGGGCGACACTTCGGCTACCAGTTGACGTTCTTCCGGCGCGCGCTCCGCCCGCCCGCCGAGACTGCCGACCGCGCCTCCGGCTGGGCCGCCGATCAGGTGTACATGGCTCACTTCGCGCTGACGGACGTTGCCGGGCGCGAGCACCACGCGTTCGAGCGCTTCTCGCGCGGGGCGGCGGGGCTGGCAGGTGCGGAGTCCCCGCCGTTTGCGGTCTGGCTGGAGGACTGGCGCGTCGAGCAGACCGGCGATGACGCTTACCACCTCATTGCCGCGGCGGATGGCATCGCGCTGGAGCTTGACCTGCACGACCGGAAAGGCCCGGTTCTGCAGGGCGAGCAGGGCTACAGCCGCAAGGGTGCGGACCCGGCCAACGCATCCGCGTACTACAGCCAGACGCGGCTGACGGCTCGCGGCGAGGTGCGCGTGGGCGGCGAGGTGTTCGCCGTCGAGGGGTTGAGCTGGATGGATCACGAGTACAGCACCAGCGCGCTCGCCGAGGGGCAGGTCGGCTGGGACTGGTTCTCCATCCAGCTTGATGACGGCAGCGAGTTCATGCTATACACTATCCGGCTGGACGACGGGCATATCGACCCGTACTCGCATGGCCTGTACGTGCATGCCGGCGGTTCAACCGAGCGTCTGCTGCACCGGGCGGGCGATTACAAGATCGAGGTGCTCGACACCTGGCGCAGCCCGCACACCGGCGCCGAGTACCCTGCTCGCTGGCGCGTACGGATCCCCGGCCAGAACCTCACCGTGGAGCTTCAGCCCTGGCTGCCCGATCAGGAGATGAACGTCTCCTACGCCTACTGGGAAGGTGCGGTGCGCGTCAGGGGCGAGCGGGACGGCGAAGCGGTCGGCGGCGCGGGCTACGTCGAGATGACAGGCTACGCCGGGTCGATGGAGGGGCAGTTCTAGCTCCAACTACGGCATCTTCGTGTAGCGATAAGGGATAGAACCACCATGCAGCAACCAGACAACTCCACCGTACTTCTTGTCACTCGCAACGGGATCGGGAGCACCACCGACGCCGACCTCCAGCACCGGCTGGCGAAGACGTACTTCGGGCTGCTTGCCGAACACGACATCCTGCCCAACGCCATCTGCTTCTACACGGATGGGGTGCGACTGGTGTGTGAAGGCTCGCCCGTGCTCGACGAACTGCGCGCACTCGAAGCGAAGGGCGTGCGGCTGATCATCTGTAGCACATGCCTCAATGCCTTTGGCCTGAAGGACAGCGTCGCAGTAGGTATCGTGGGCGGCATGCCGGATATTGTCGACGCGCAGTGGCGCGCCGACAAGGTCATTACACTCTAAAGCAAATAGCAGCCCCTGGAAAAACAAAAGCCCGCGAGCACTGGCTCCGGGCTTTGCTGCGGCAGCGATGCGCCTAGACGCGGCGCACATAATACTCGACGATGAGCTGCTCTTCCACCGGCACGGGGATTTCCTCGCGCTCGGGCAAACGCTCAAGCGTCGCCGTGAAATTGTCGCGGTCCACAGAAAGGTAGGGCGGGGGCGCACCGGCCTCTTCCATCCACTGCAGGATCTGCGGGTTGCGCTGCATCTTCTCGTGGATCTGGATCGTCTGCCCCGGCTCGACAAGGTAGGACGGAATGTTCACCCGCTTGCCGTCAACCAGCACATGGCGGTGCGAGACAAGCTGGCGTGCCGCCCAGATCGTTGCTGCGTAGCCCGCGCGGTAGACGATGTTATCCAGCCGACGCTCAAGCAGCCGCAGCAGATTGTCACCCGTGACGCCCTTCTGCTTGAGCGCGCGCTTGAAGTAGCGGCGCATCTGCCTGTCGCGGATGTTGTAAATAAACGCGAGCTTCTGCTTCTCCTCAAGCTGCCGTGCATAGTCGCTCTGGCGACCACGGCGATACTGCTGTTCGCGCCCGTGTTCCCCGGGCGGGTAGGGCCGCTTCTCGACAATACGCTGGTACTTCGGACGCGGTACCAGCACCTCGCCAAAGCGGCGCTGCTCTTTTGCTTTGGGTCGCTTTGCCATGTAGTTCCCTCTACTTGATTCCGATAGCTTCTAACCCATATAGTTTAAGCCAACATGGGTGCCAATCGCTAATTATGGTCTGTTCACCTGCCTGATTGCAAAAACTGATCCAACCGCCGCTGCGCAGAGCGGTGAGCAGCCTTCTCACCCTCCGGCTGGCACAAAAAACCGGCTTGCACGCAGCCGGTTAGAGTCACCAGGCAAGCGACAGGGCTTCAAGCAACCTCTATGGAAACAACAAGTTCGCCCGTTCTGCTCACCTGGCTCCGGCCAGGTTTTCGTCAGGCTCGCAACCTGCCGCCCTTTACCGCCCAGGGGCTGCAGGCTGTCTGTGTGCTTCCCGGTTTATCACCTTTTCGCACACTTATGGAACAAACTTAGATCGACGCTTGGCCTGTTCCACTTGCCTCGTTCAATATTGTCTTCGGCAGAACGTCTGTTGCCTCTACTTCAGTGCCTCGAAACCCTGTCTACCTTCAAAATATACCAGTTTATTTCACCTGTCAAGGTTGATTTTGTCCAAATAACACGATCTGTTTCTGAGAAACCGGTTGCACGCCGCGCCGCCGTGCGAAAAGTTGAAGAGCCGCCCCCGGGTGAGGGGAACGGCTCTTCGAGAGTGGGTGGGTTCACTTATGTAACGTCGCAGGCCGCGGTTTTGTTCCCCACGCCCCGTGAGTTTTCGTTTCCGCGGGGGTATTCCTCATGATCAACGCACGGCGCCGCGTTAGACTGGAAGGTGAGATGTGAGATGTGTTGGTACTGATTTTTCGAGTTGTGTGGTAAAGGAGAAATGTGAGATGCGTCCAGTTGAACGGTATGAAGAAGTTGAAATCGACAACGAAGGCCCGTACCGCTACCGTCGCGAGGCGGTGGTGGACGTGGGCGGCGAGCGCACGGAGATGGCGCGCCGCTTTGTGAACGTCGTGTGGCTGCTCGTCGTCATCGCCGAGATCTTCATCTGGCTGCGTGTAGCGCTGCGCCTCATCGGTGCGAACCCCGCTAACGCGTTCGCAAACTTCATCTACGTCCTGACGGACATTCTACTGCTGCCATTCCTCACGATTGCAGGCGCGCCGGGTGCGCAGGGCTTCGTGCTGGATATCCCGGCGATCATCGGTGCGCTGGTCTACCTGTTGTTCGGCTGGGTGGTGACGAAGCTCCTGTGGCTTCTACTGAAACCGGCCCGCCGTCGCGTCGAGCGACGCGTGGATGAGGTTGAGTAAGGGTCGAGGAGACTGTATTCGTCGGGCAGTGCAGGGGCGGCTCTCAGAGCCGCCCCTGCTCGTCGGGATAACCTCGCTGCCCGCATGCCCCCACGTGCGATCTCTGCTACAATCAATCCGCATCAGGAGGGGGCCGATGAGCCAGAATGCGATCCGCGTGGTCAACCTCGCCGAAAAGTTTGCGCAGATTGGCGAACCCTGGCAGCCGCGCATCGCCGGAGAGATTAACGACACACACGTCAAGCTCGCGAAGCTGCATGGCGAGTTTGTATGGCATCACCACGAGAACGAGGACGAACTGTTCTACGTGGTGAAGGGGCGGCTGTGCATTAAGCTGCGTGACCGCGACCTGTGGGTAGGGGAGGGTGAGTTCGTCATCATCCCGCGCGGGGTTGAGCACAAGCCGATCGCCGAAGACGAGGTCCACGTGCTGCTGCTGGAGCCCAGGACGACACTCAACACCGGCAACGTCCGAGACGAGCGGACTGTCGAACAACCGGAATGGATTTAACACAACAACCCCACACGACAGGAGGCGACTGACTTGACGCTGCGATTTGGAACGGTAGGGACGCCGAGCGGCACGCCCGCGCCGGGAACGGATGCCGCCATCCGCTACATGCGGGAACTGGGCCTTGGTGCACTGGAGATCGCCTGGGTGCGCAGCGTGCGCATTAAGGATGAGACCTGCGCGCTCTTCCAGCGTGTCGGCAAGGAGTGTGACATTTCCCTGAGCGTTCACGCACCGTACTTCATTAACCTGAACAGCCAGACCGCCGAGAAGATGAAGGCCAGCGACGAGCGCCTGCTGGCGGCAGCCCGCAAGGGCTACCTCGCCGGGGCGACGGACATCATCTTCCATCCCGGCTCGTATCACGGGCAGCCACCGGAGCAGGTCTACGAGCGCGTGAAGGAGAAGCTGCTCGAAATCACTGGCATCCTGCGTGAAGAGGGCGTCGAGGTGACGCTGCGCCCTGAGACGATGGGCAAGGGCGCGATGTTCGGCTCGATGGAGGAAGTCGTGCAACTCAGCAAGGAGATCGACGGCGTCGAGCCCTGCCTGGACATCGCGCACCTGCACGCCCGCCCCGGCGACGGCAGCTTCAACAGCTACGAGGAGTTCGCCGCGATGTTCACCCACATCCGGCAGGAGCTTGGCGAGCGCGGCCTCAAAACGATGCACTTTCATATCTCCGGCATCGAGTACACGCAGGCGGGCGAGCGTAACCACGTGATGCTGGAGGAGTCCGACCTGAACTGGCGGGCGTTTGTGCAGGCGTGTGTGGACTTCGGCGTCGAGGGGCGTGTGCTCAGTGAGAGCCCCACGCAGGAGGACGACGCCCTGTTACTGCAGCAGACGTACCGCACGCTGATGGGTGAGGTGGAGCAGGCATGAGTGGCACACGTTCGTCCCGGCGGCGGCCTTCACCGGCGCGGCTGGCCGACATAAGCTACTATCTCGCGCTCGTCTCAGCCGGCATTTTGCTGCTGTACTCGGCGATAGGGCTGGCCGGGCTGCATGTGCGGGCGCTGACCCCGTTCATCTGGGTGGTGCTGATCACCAGTGCGGCGGGCGC
>DGDY01000248.1 GCA_002385675.1 Anaerolineales bacterium UBA3940
GACCGCTCCAACCTCGACACGACGTACTTCCGCAACCGGCTGCGGCACGAGGTCATCCCGTACCTGGAGCAGATCAACCCCAACCTGCGTGAGACGCTCGCGCGGACCGCGTCGGTGCTGGCGGCGGACTACGAGATCGTCAGAGAGCAGGCGGACGCCACCTGGCTCGGCATCACGCGGGAGGTTGGCGACGACCGGGTGCGCTTCGACCTGATGGGCTGGCGTTCTCTGCCGCTTGCCCTGCAGCGCGCGCTGATCCGCCGGGCGGTGTGGGTGCTGCGCAGCAGCCTGCGCGATGTGAGCTTCGAGCACGTCGAGGCGGCAGTCAGGGTGGGGCTTTATGGCGAGACGGGGGCGGAGGCGACGCTGCCCGCCGGGCTGCTGCTGCGCGTCGGTTATGACGAACTGATCATTGCCGGGCAGGGTGCGCGCAGCCCCCGCCTCGATGGGCCTCTGCTGGAGCCGGGTACACACATCGAGATCGCCGCGCCCGGCATCTACCCCCTGCCCGGCAGCGGCTGGCAGTTCGAACTGCGCCGTTACGACGGGCCGCGTTCCGGGCCAGCGTGGGCGGAGGTGCTGGCCGACCCGTGGGCCGCGCCGCTCGATGCGAGCCGCCTGACGCTACCGCTCGCCATCCGCACGCGCTGGCGCGGCGACCGCTTCAAGCCGATGGGCGTGGGCGGCACGAAGAAAGTCTCTGACTTCATGATCGACCAGAAGATCCCGGCGGGCTGGCGCGATCACCTGCCGCTGCTCGTGAGCGACGGCGAGATCGCGTGGGTGTGCGGCTGGCGGGTGGATCAGCGCTTCGCGGTGACGGCGGAGACTGGCGAGGTGTGGCTGGCGCGCTTCTCTGGCGAGGGGAACGAACAGACGGCCCGGTAGTGGGTGGGCCGCCTGTTCTGTGGGTAGTGGAGAAACACTAAACGACGGGCGGTGTCTCGTCGCCCCGCTCGCCGCCGGTATCGGCCTCTTCACGCGGGGTGAAGCTGGCCGCCATCCGCTCAAGCGCGTCGCTGAGGCTGCGCAGCGCGGTGATCGTCGCACGGCGCACCTCGTTGGTGACCTTGCCGCTCTTCACACTCTCGGCGGCCTGCTGCGCGCCTGCCTCAACCTTCTGTGCAACCTCGGATTTGCGCAGGTCCTTAAGCGCCTCGTCGACTTCCTTCGCGAAGCGATCGAGCCCCTCTTTCAAGTCTGCCTGCAACTGATAACGCTCCTCACTGTTCCATGCCTGCTGAATGGCCTCGCCGAAGCGCTTGCCCAGTGCGGCAAACTCGGCGACAAGGCTCTCTGCCTCGGTACGTTCTGCTCCGGCATCCTCCGGGGTACGCTCGTTCTCAGGGAGTTCGTAATCGGGGTACCCGTTGTTCTCTTCACTCATTGCCTGGCTACTCCTTGCTTACTCGCAAACTCTGGTCACTGCTATAAGTCTATACGCAGGGCGCGAGGCATGGTTGCAGAGGGGGCAAAAGAAAACGCCGCGAAGCTCATTCGCGGCTCTGGCCTGTGCATAAAAGCAAAATCCACCCCGTCCCTCCTCATAAGCAAGGAGGGACGGGGTGGGGTCGATATCGTGCTTACTCGCTCTTGCCGATGCGGCCCTTCACCTCGGCGATGAGCCGGGTAACAGGGATCTCGCGCGGACAGGCGGGCGTGCAGTTGTAGATCGTGCGGCAGCGCCACACGCCATCCGGGTCGCTCAGGATGGCGAGACGATCTTCTGTCGCCTCATCGCGGCTGTCGAAGATGAAGCGGTGTGCCTGCACGATCGCCGCCGGGCCGACGTAGGCGTCGTTCGCCCAGAACGACGGGCAGGACGTGGTGCAGGCCGCGCACAGGATGCACTTCGTGCCCTCGTCGTAGATGGCCCGCTCCTCCCGTGACTGGATCCGCTCGCGCTCCGGCGGTGGCGTGTCGTTGACGAGGTAGGGCATGACCTCACGGTAGTGCTCAAAGAACGGCCCCATATCGACGATGAGGTCTTTGATGACGGGCAGCCCCAGGATCGGAGCCACCTCGATCTTTGCTTTTCCGCCCTTCACAAAGTCTTTGACCAGCGCCTTGCAGGCGAGCAGGTTGTACCCGTTAATGCGCATCGCATCGGAGCCGCAGATGCCGTGCGCACACGAGCGGCGGAACGACAGCGTGCCGTCGATGTGCCACTTCACCCGGTGCAGCAGGTCCAACACACGCTCAACCGGCTCGATGTCGTGCAGCTCATACTCAGCCCAGTAGGGCTTCTCGTCCACTTCGGGGTTGAAGCGCTTGACGCGCAGGGTGACATCCATTAGTAGACGCGCTCCTTTGGCTCGTACTTCGTAATGACAACCGGCTTGTACGTTAGCTCGATGCTGCCGTCCGGTTGGCGGTACGCAAGCGAGTGCTTCAGCCAGTTCACGTCATCGCGCTTAGGGTAATCTTCGCGCGAGTGCGCACCCCGGCTTTCCGTGCGAGCGATGGCGGCGATGGTCGTCACTTCCGCGAGGTCGAGCAGCGAGCCAAGCTCCCATGCCTCCAGCAGGTCATAGTTGAAGATGTGGCCCCGGTCATCGATGCGTAGGTCGGTGCGGTAGCGCACCTGCAGCTCTCGAATCTTGTCGAGCGCCTGCTTCATACCCTCCTCAGTGCGGAAGACGCTGACGTGCCGCATCATCGTTTCCTGCATCTCATCGCGCAGGGCGGCGACGGATGTACTGCCGTTGGCCGTGCGGATGCGCTCAAGCTCCTGCTGGATCTCGTCGAGCGCCCCGTCAGGGATGGGCACGAAGTCCGCCTGTTTTGCATACTCGGCCATTGCAGCGCCACCACGCCGCCCAAACACGACCAGTTCGAGCAGGGAGTTGGTTCCCAGGCGGTTCGCGCCGTGTACCGAGACACACGCGCACTCGCCGGCGGCGTACAGGCCCGGCAGCACCGTGTTTTTCTCGTCGATCACGACCTCACCATCGATGTTGGTCGGGATGCCGCCCATGGCAAAGTGTGCGGTCGGCTGGATGGGCATCGGCTCTGTGACCGGGTCGATGCCCAGGTACGTGCGGCAGAAGTCGAGGATGTCGGGCAGCTTGCTCTCGATGTAGTGGCGGTCGATGCGGCGCTCCTCGCCTGCTTCAGCCAGGTAATGGTTCACCGTCTCCGGGCGCAGGTCAAGGTGGACGTAGTTCTTGCCGTTGATGCCCCGGCCTTCCATGATTTCGAGGAAGATCGCGCGGGAGACCACGTCACGGCTGGCAAGGTCCTTGATCGTAGGCGCATAGCGCTCCATGAAGCGCTCGCCCTTGTCGTTGATCAGCACGCCGCCCTCGCCGCGCACCCCCTCGGTGATCAGGATGCCCAGCCGGTAGATGCCCGTCGGGTGGAA
The DNA here is from genome assembly GCA_002385675.1 of Anaerolineales bacterium UBA3940. Classification (GTDB taxonomy): domain Bacteria; phylum Chloroflexota; class Anaerolineae; order Aggregatilineales; family UBA3940; genus UBA3940. The sequence goes on from DGDY01000248.1 coordinate 3,365, forward strand.
CTGGAAGAACTCCATGTCCTCCATCGGGATGCCGCGCCGGAACAGGATCGAGTTACCGTCGCCGGTGAGCGTGAAGGCGTTCGAGGAGATCTGCCAGACCTTGCCCCAGCCACCCGTCGCAAACAGGAAGGCCTTGGCCTGAAAGACGTGCAGTTCGCCGGTGCTGATGTCCATGGCGACGAGCGCCGCCGGGCGCCCGTCGTTCATGATCATGTCCACTGCCTGGAACTCGTCGAAGAACTGCACCTCGTTCTTGATGCACTGCTGGTACAGCGTTTGCAGGATCATATGGCCGGTGCGGTCGGCGGCATGGCAGGCCCGGCGTACGGGCTTCCCGGTTTCGTTATTGGTGTGCCCGCCGAAGCGTCGCTGAGAAATGCGACCGTCCTCGGCGCGGTCGAAGGGCAGGCCCATGTGCCTGTCTCTTATACACATCTCCGC
>DGDY01000281.1:0-1204 GCA_002385675.1 Anaerolineales bacterium UBA3940
GGCGCCGCTCAGTGTGCAGTTGGCACAGCCAACTGCCATTGAGAAATCGCTCTGCGATTTCTCTACGCCTCCCCCTTGCAAGGGGGAGGTGGCCGGAGGTCGCGAAGCGACCGCAGGGCGGAGGGGGTTCGGCAGGTGAAGCCACACCAGTTGCTGAGTTAATTTGTTAAAGAGCAACAAGGGGGACGGGTGGGCCGTCAGGCCCGCAGGGGGCCGCGAGGAATTTGACTCTAGGTTAACATCACACAAGCCAAAGCAAGGAGCACGACATGCGAGCGTTAGTTCTGGGCGGTGCAGGCGCGGTGTGCAGCGAAACCACCCGCGACCTCGCCGCAACGAGCGACTTCGACGAGATCGTCGTCGCGGATTATGACGTGGCAGCCGTCGAGGCGTTGCTGGAGGAGATCGGCGACGACCGGCTGACCGCGCTGAAGTTTGACGCCAACGACGTGGCGGCCATGCGCGAGCTGTTCCCGCAGTTCGATGTCGTCGTGAACGGCCTGCCGTTCAAGTACGATTACATCGTGAACCGCGTATGCGTGGACGTGGGCGTGAATGGGCTCGACCTCTCCAGCGAGGACCCGCAGTTCGCGATGCACGAGGAGGCCGCCGCCAAGGGCATGATCTTCATCCCCGGCGTCGGCGCGACGCCCGGCACGACCAACGCCTTCGCCCGCAAGGGGGTCTCGCAGCTTGACGAAGTCGAGTCGATTCAGATCTACTTCGCGGCGTTTCGCTGCCTTGCGCCCGCGCCCGGCCTGATGCAGACGACGATCTGGGAGTTCGACCCGGACGAACCGCAGCGTCAGGAGGTTTACTGGCAGGATGGCAAGTGGGTGCCCGCCCCGCCGCTCTCCGGCGAGAAGCGGGTGCGCTTCCACGGCGAGATCGGCGAGCAGTCGGTGTACTTCGTCCCGCACGACGAGGCGTACTCGATGCCGGAAAGCTGGCCGACGCTCAAGCATGCCAGCGTACGCGGGTGCTTCCCGCCGCACGTCATGAACATGATGGCGCTGCTCAAGGAGGCGGGCGCGCTCAGCAAGGAGCCGCTTGATGCGCTCGGCGGGCGCGCGCCGGTTGACATGGTGCGCGACCTGTTCCTCGCGCTCGACTGGTCGAAGTGGAACCCGGTGTGGGGCTACGGGCTGGTCGTCGAGGTGGAGGGCACGCGTGACGGGCAGCGGGTGCGCTACACGTATCGCAA
>DGDY01000281.1:1343-5381 GCA_002385675.1 Anaerolineales bacterium UBA3940
GTGGGCATCCCGCTCTCCATCGGCGCGCAGATGATCGCGCGGGGCGAGGTCGAGGGCTGCGGCGTGCTGCCGCCGGAACAGGCGCTGCCCGCTGACACCTTCCTCGCAGAGCTGGCGAAGCGCGGCATCACGTACCAGGAAGAGGTCGAGGTTCTAAGCTAAAAGGCGGATGCGATGAAGGTTCTCCGAGTCAATGTGGGGAGCGGGGCGGTCACCACTGAGGACGTGCCTGAAGGCTGGCGGCGGTACGGCGGGCGCGCGCTCGTGGCGCGCTTCCTGCTGGACGAAGTGCCCGCAACCTGCGATCCGCTCGGCCCGGCCAACAAGCTGATCTGGGCGCCGGGCCTGCTCGTGGGGCACATGCTCAGCAGTGTGGACCGCATCTCTGTGGGGGGCAAGAGCCCGCTCACCGGCGGGGTGAAGGAGGCCAACGCGGGCGGCAGCACCGGCATGCGCATGGCGTGGCTGCGGCTGTTCGCGCTGATCGTCGAGGGCGGGCCGCCCGCCGATGGCGGCTGGAAGGTGCTCGTCGTCGGCGAGGACGGCGCGCGTCTGGAGGACGCCTCCGACCTTGCCGGGCTGGACCTCGCCGCGACGGGCGAGCGCCTGCGCGAGCGCTACGGCGACCGCATCGCCGTGTCCGCCATCGGCACGGCAGGCGAGCGCCTGTACCTCTCGGCGGGCATCACCCACATGGACAAGGACCGCAACCTGACTCGCATCTCGGCACGGGGCGGGCTCGGCGCGGTGATGGGCTCGAAGCGGCTGAAGGCCGTCGTGTTCGACCATCCCCGCGCTAACCGCCCCGACGTCGTCGACCCGGCACTGTTCCGCGACGCCTCACGGCGCTACCTCAAGGCGCTGCAGGCGCACCCGCAGACCAGCGAGGTCTACACCTACTTCGGCACGGCGGCGATGGTCAGCATGTGCAACCTGCACGCCGGCGTGCCGACGCGCAACTTCTCGCAGGGGCGTTTCGAGGGGGCGGAGAAGATCAGCGGCGACACCATCCGCGACCTGAACCGCAGCCGGGGCGGCGACATCTCGCATGCCTGCATGGCGGGCTGCATCATCAAGTGCTCGAACCAGTACGCCGGGCCGGATGGCGAGGTGATCGTCACGCCACTGGAGTACGAGACGATCGGGCTGATGGGCTCCAACCTGGGCATCGACGACCCGGACGTCATCGCCCGGATGAACGCGGTGGCGAACGACATCGGCGTGGACACGATCGAGGTCGGCGCGGCGCTGGGCGTCGCCGCCGAGGCAGGCTGCATGGCCTGGGGCGACGGTGAGCGCGCGCTGGCGCTCATGGAGGAGGTGCGGCAGGGGACGCCCCTGGGACGCATCATCGGGAGCGGCGCGGCTATCACCGGGCGGGTGCTCGGCGTGCGGCGCGTGCCGGTCGTCAAAAACCAGGCCATCAGCGCCTACGACCCGCGCGCCATCAAGGGCACGGGCGTGACGTACGCGACCTCTCCGCAGGGCGCGGACCACACCAGCGGGCTGACCATCCGCGCCAACGTGGACCACACGAAGCCGGAGGGGCAGGTCGCCCTCTCGCGTATCACGCAGTACAAGATGGCGGGCTACGACTCGCTTGGCGCGTGCATCTTCGGCGGCTTCGGCATGGACGCGGCTATCGCGCGCGACCTCGTCGCCGCGCAGTATGGCTGGGACGTGCCCGACGACTACCTGACCGCGCTGGGGCGCGAGACCATCCTGTTGGAGCGCGAGTTCAACCGGCGGGCGGGCTTCACGGCGGCGGATGACCGCCTGCCGGAGTGGATGACGACCGAGCCGCTGCCGGAGATCAACACCGCGTTCGACGTGCCCGCCGAGGAGATGGACGCGATCTTCGACGAGTAAGCCCGCCGCCTACCCATACACCTCCGGGTTGACGCAGTGCGGCAGGCGCTCGCCGCGCAGGCCCGCGAGCAGGTTGTCGGCGGCCATCTGCGCCATGCGCGTGCGCGTCTGGATGCTCGCCGAGCCGATGTGCGGCAGCACCACGACGTTCGGCAGGGCGAGCAGCGGGTCGTCGGGCGGCAGCGGCTCCGGGTCGGTCACGTCAAGCCCGGCGGCAGCGATCTGCCCCTCGCGCAGGGCGTCGAGCAGCGCCGCCTGATCGACGACCGGCCCGCGCGCCGTGTTGATCAGGATGGCGGTGGGCTTCATGCGGGCGAGCGCCTCCCGATTGATCAGGTGGCGCGTGTCGTCCGTCAGCGGGACGTGCAGCGTCACAAAGTCGCTCTCCTCCAGCAGGCGGGGCAGGTCGGTATAGACCGCGCCAAGCGCCTCCGCCTCCGGGACGGGCTTGCGCTGGTGGTACAGCAGGCGGCAGTCAAAGCCGCGCAGCCGCCGCGCCACGGCCTGCCCGATCCGACCCATGCCGATAATGCCGACCGTACTGCCGTACAGGTCCGGGCCGGTCAGCTCCATCGGACGCCACGTAACCCACTTCCCCGCGCGGACGTACTCGACGGCTTCGCACAGGCGGCGGGCAGTGGCGAGCATCAGCGCCAGCGTGAGGTCGGCGGTGGTTTCCGTCAGCACGCCGGGCGTGTGCCCGACCGGGATGCCGCGCGCGGTACAGGCGGCCACGTCGATATTGTCATAGCCGACGGCCATCTGGCTGACGACCTTCAGGCCGGGCCCTGCCGCGTCGAGCACCTCCGCATCGACGGTGTCGGTCAGCAGGCAGTACAGGCCATCCGCGCCGGGGATCCACTCCAGCAGCGTTTCGCGGGGGATGGGGACGTCCTCCTCCCAGATGCGCAGTTCGGCGTGCTCGGTCAGCGCATCGAGCGCGGGCTGCGGCACGCGGCGCGTCACGACGATATAGGGGCGTTGCTGCTCGGCCATGTTCTGAACCTCCTGCCCGGTGGTGAGTGCTGGAAATCATCATAAGTGAGGCGGCGCGATCATGCAACGGAGATGATGCTAAATCCCTTCCTGTCCCGCAGTCTACGACTGCGGTCCCCCTCACCCTGGCGCGCTTTCGCGCGCCGCCCCTCTCCCACTGAGGGGCGAGGGGCTGGATTCAGGGTACGATGCCCTTCTCCCCGCGTGGGAGAAGGGTGGTCCGAGCCGCCGCAGGTAGTTCGGGCTGGGATGAGGGGGCTGAGGTAGCAAACTTAGGAGACGCCGAAATCAACCCGCCCCGGCGCGCGTTGCTGTGAGGTAAACGGCTGTGGTATGATTTGGGGCAGCCGGGGCGCAGGACACCGTATTTGCCCGGCATGAAGGAACTGGCAGATGCGCTACCTGATTATTTCCGATATTCATGCCAACCTGACGGCACTTGAAACCGTCCTGAACGACGCCGGCAAGCTCGGCGTCGATTATGATTTCGTGTGGTGTCTCGGCGATGTGGTCGGCTACGGGCCGGACCCCAACGAGTGCGTCGAGCTGGTGCGGAGCATGCCGAACCTCTGCCTGGCGGGCAACCATGACTGGGCCGCGCTGGGCCGCCTCGACGTGCGCACCTTTAACACCGATGCCCGCCGCGCCGTCACCTGGACGCGTGACACGCTGACCGACGAGAACCTGGCTTTTCTGGAGGCGCTGCCGACGACGTTCGTGCTGGGCGACTTCACGCTGGCGCACGGCTCGCCGCGCGAGCCGGTGTGGGAATACATCCTCGACCCGGCGATTGCCTCGATGAACTTCCCGCACTTTCAGACGCCCACGTGCCTCGTCGGGCACACGCACACTCCGGTGATCTTCGAGCAGTTGAACGGCGCGGGGCAGGTGGCATCGATGCCGCCCGAGTATGGCGAGCCGATCAGCCTGCGCGGCACGCGGCGCATCATTAACCCCGGCTCGGTCGGGCAGCCGCGTGACAGCGATCCGAGGGCGGCGTACGGTATCCTCGATGCCGAAAAGATGACGTTTGAGCACCGGCGCGTTGAGTATGACATCGCTGCCGTGCAGGAGCGCATGCGCCGCGCGGACCTGCCTGACCGGCTGATCCGCCGGCTGGAGCACGGCTGGTAGCCGCGCCCCACGAGAACACGAACGGCCCCCACCATCAGG
>DGDY01000310.1 GCA_002385675.1 Anaerolineales bacterium UBA3940
AGACAGCGATGCGCATCCTGATTACAGGCGGCACCGGACTGATCGGCACGGCCCTCGCGACGGAACTCGTCAGACACGGGCACGAGGTTATCGCGCTGAGCCGGAACCCCGAACGTCACCGGCGAGACGAGGTTCCCGGCGCTGATCTGGTCGCGTACGACGGCAAAACCGCCGAGGGCTGGGGGCATCTGGTCAATGCCGATACGGCCATCGTCAACCTCGCCGGGGAGAGCATCGCCGGGGAGGGCTTCCCGCCGAAGCGCTGGACCGAGGAGAAGAAGCAGCGCATCCTCCAGAGCCGGGTAGATGTGGGCCGGGCGGTGGTTGAAGCGGTAGAAAGCGCCGCCGAGAAGCCGCGCGTGCTGATCCAGGCGTCCGGCACCGACTATTACGGCTGGCCCGGCGATCAGGTTGTGACCGAGGATTCGCCGCCCGGCGACACCTTCCTCGCCCGCGTGACGCACGCCTGGGAGCAGAGCACCGAGCCGGTCGAGCATATGGGCGTGCGGCGTTGCGTGATCCGCAGCGGCATGGTGCTCAGCGACCGGGGCGGCTCGTTCCCCGTGCTGCTCATCCCCTTCAGGTTCTTCTTCGGGGGCCCACTGGGGCGCGGCGAGCAGTACTACGCGTGGATCCACATCGATGATGCCGTGCGCGCTATCCGCTTCCTGATCGAAAACGAGGAGGCGTCCGGCCCGTACAACCTGGTCGCCCCCACGCCGGTCAAGCAGAAGGTGCTCGCGCGCATCGTCGGGCAGGCAATGAGGCGTCCGTGGTTCATCCCCGCGCCCGCACCGGCAGTCCGGCTGATGATCGGCGAGCAGGCGGAGCTGGTGCTCCGGGGCCAGCGCGCGATCCCCAGGCGGCTGACTGAGGCAGGCTTCGAGTTCCGGTATCCCGATCCCGAGCAGGCTGTTAGGGATCTGCTGGGGAGGTAGAGGGGACGGTTTAGGGGATGGCCGGGTGCAAGTGATAGAGGCTTGTTTCGGCTGCTGCAGGAACCCCTACCCAACCGAGCGACGCCTGTGTCGCCGCTCGGTTGACCTCCCCTTTGGAAGGGGGCGGTAGAGAAGTCGCAAAGCGACTTCTCACCGGCAATTGGCTATGCCACCTGCACGGGATTGCAGCACAGGCTACTGGTCCCGGCGGGAGGTCAGCAAAACAGCCATTCCCAGCCACTCAGATTTTCACGAAAGTTTCACACGCAGGGCGGTTGAGTCGGCTTACACTATGGGCAGGGCATTACAGATCTGTAACACCTCCTTGCCTGTATGCCCTGCAGAGCCTTGCCCACCACACCCGAGGAATAGCCGTGTCAACCGCAAAGAATGGGCCCGGCGCCCCCGTCTATAAGATCACGCAGTTCACCGGTATCCCGGCCTCAATGCTCGTCCACCTCGTCATTACCGCCCACGACGACCCGGCGGCACAGCGTCAGGCGCTCGCCGAACTGGCGAAGCTCAGCCCGCAGCGCCGGGGCAGCCACCTCATCCTCGCACTGAGGCACATGGTCGAGCAGCCGCAGCGCTACGAGCCGGACATTATGGCCTCGATTGTCGAGCTGCTGGCAACCGATCCCAGCCCCGACGCCACCCGCGCCATGATCGAGGTGCTGCCCGCCATCGCCCGCGCGCAGAAGAAAGGGATCGGCCCGCTGACGCTCGACCTTCGCGCGTACTTTTACCAGGCGCTCGCCACCCGCCGCCGCGACACCGACCACGAGGTCTGGCGCGAGATGCTACCCCGCCTCAGCGGCGAGACGCTGGTCGACCTGCTCACCGACCCCGCCGCCGAGCAGATCCGCGAGTTGCTCAGCCCGATGACGCTCATCAAGCACCTGCCCCGCGAGCAGCGTCGCCAGGCGCTGCGGGACGTGCTGCTCACCGGGAACGTCGGCCAGAGCCTGGCCGCGCTGCGGCTGCTGCTCAAAGACACCACCGCCTGATCGGCAAAAAATAAAACATTTGTTCTAACGACACTCCAACACATCTTTCACTTCCCGTTTATTGACAGCGCCGCTTCTGCCGTGCTAGTGTGAGAAACGCAGCCAGGGGCGGGCTGTGTGCAGCCGATCCTGCCTGCCAACCGGGGCTTACACCGCGCCACACTTTCTACCAGACAGCTTATCGAGGGGGGATTGCATCGCCGCTGCGGGGCGTTTGCCGCAGTAACAGCCCGCTGCTGCCGGGCGAAGAAGCAGGATGGGGCATGAGCCACACAGGGCAGAAACCGAAACGGAAGCGGCTGCCGGTGATCTGCGACCGCTGCGGGAGCAAAGCGGTCGTCGCGCTGCGCAGCGCCGAGCGCGTCCTGATCCGCTGTGAGGTGTGCGAGGCGCGCATCCTCACATACTACGTGGACCGGCGGCGCGTGCCGGGCGAGCCACCGCCGGAAGCAGAGGACGAGTTCTTCACGAGGCAGGTCGAACGGGAACTGCTGCGGCAGGTCAGCCCGGCGGCGGGCGCGCTGTACGTCTATCTCCGCCGCTACGTCAAGAAGCACGGCTACGCCCCGACGCTCCGCGAGATGCAAGTCGAGTTCGAGTGGAGCAGCCCCAACGCCGCGACGCACCACCTCAAGCACCTAGAAGAGGTCGGGCTCATCGAGCGGGACTACGGCGAGCCGCGCGGCATCCGCCTGCCCCACGCGGCGTAACGATACCTGACGGGGCCCCGCTACTCGGCCTGCCGGGGCGGTATCACCGCGCAGGCCATCAACCCCAGCCGCGTTGAAATGTACGTCCGGTTATTGGCGAAGAGCCGGTAGAAGGGCTGCGCCAGCAGGCTGAACAGCGGGAAGGCCCCCACCGCGCCGATGACGCCCCACACCCCCGGCAGCCGCCGCAGCGTCTCAAAGACCGCCCGCGCCCCGTGGTAGCGCCGCCCGTCTCGCGTCACCAGGTAGACGGAGTGCGCGGCCATCTCCGGGGTCAGCCCCGGCGAAAGTGTCTCCAGGTCCGTCGCCTGATACGGTGTGAAGCGCAGACGGTCATGCCGGTCGCGCTGCCGCACCCACTCCGCCGCCCACGTGCAGAAGCCGCACGCGCCATCATAGACCACGACATCTCCCTCTAGCACGGGCGTCCCCCTCAGATCGCCAGCGCCATCACCCACCGAGCGGGAACAGCCCGCAGAGCCCGGTCTGCTGGCTGTTGAACGTCACGGTTTGGGTGTCGGGGTTGACTTCGACATCCAGAACGTTCGCCTGTGACCAGTTCGCCGTGCTGTCAAGGCAGTAAACCGTCAGTGCAGGGGCGTGAGTTTGACAGGCGGGAAAGTCGGAAAGGCGGAAGATGCGGGTACCCCAGTCCACCTCGGCCAGCCCACAGGGCAGCACGCCCCCCGGCGCGGCGATCTGCATCTCCGCGCGGTCGGCGGGCAGCGCCTGCACGAACGGGCTTACCGTTGCCTCGGCTTCCTGCGGCGTGCCGCCGCACGCTACCAGCCCCACAACCAGCATCAGCACGAGCACCAGGGCAATATTGCGGATGGTCATATCAGGCCTCTCCAGTGCGTCCGGGTCGGTTGGATAGCCTGAGTCTATGCAAT
>DGDY01000188.1:0-2868 GCA_002385675.1 Anaerolineales bacterium UBA3940
AGATGTGTATAAGAGACAGGTCTACGTCTGAGTGAGTCCCCCGCCCCACCTACCTCTCGCGCCAGCGAAGCCAGCTTGCCCTGCGCCGCCTCGTACATCACCTCGATCGGCGCGGGGACACCCGTCCACTGCTCGAAGGCGTCCGCGCCCTGCCGCACCAGCATCCCCAGCCCGCCGATGGCTCGCGCCCCCGCCTGGCGGGCCTCCGCCATCAGGCGTGTCACCGGGGGATTGTAAATCAGGTCATACAGGATTGCACCCGCCGGGAACGGCACGCCCTCCGGCCAGGGCGACCGATCCACATCAGGCCACATGCCCACCGGGGTGCAGTTAATGATAATATCTGTTTGGTGGGCACCGGGAGCCGCGAAGTTTACTCGCGGCGGGTCTGTTCTCGGCGGCTTCGTCATTTCACGCAGCGCCTCATATCCGATCACCCCCTTGCGGCCCGACAGGCTGCGGCTGACGAGCGTGACGCTCGCCACGCCGAGCCGCTGCAGCGCGTAGGCTGCCGCCTGCGCCGAGCCGCCCGTGCCGAGGATCAGCGCGTGCCGCCCCTCGACCGGCACGCCGTGCGCCCGCAGGTCGGCGGCGAGGCCGCTCCAGTCCGTGTTGGCCGCGCGGAGCGTCCCATCCGGCCTGACGATCAGTGTGTTGGCCGCGCCGATGGCCTCTACCGCCTCATCGATCTCCCCGATCTGAGGCAGGCTCAGCACCGCCTGCTTGTGCGGCACCGTCACGTTGAAGCCCCGGTATCCGGCGGCGATCAGCTCTGCGACGCGCGCCTCCAACTCGCCGGGCCGCACCGGCAGCAGGTCGTACTGCCAGCCCAGCCCCAGCGCGGCGAAGGCCGCGTTGTGCATCGCCGCCGAAACGCTGTGCTCGACCGGCCATCCAAGCAGCCCGACCCGCTCCGCCATCAGCCGACCTCCGCGCCGAGCCGGGCCAGAGTCGCCGCGAAGCCGGGGAAGGAGTCGTCGGCGCAGTCCGCGCCCTGCACGACCGTCTCGCCCTCTGCGACCAGCCCGGCAACCGCCATCGCCATCGCCAGCCGGTGATCGCCGTGGCTGTGGACCGCCGCGCCGCGCAGCCGCGCCCGCCCGCCGATAATCATGCCGTCCGGGCGCTCCTCCACCGCCGCGCCGAACCTGCGCAGTTCGCCCGCCAGCAGGCTGATGCGGTCCACCTCCTTGACGCGCAGTTCGGCGGCATCGCGGATGACAGTCTCGCCCTCGGCCTGCGTCGCGGCGACGGCCAGGATGGGCAGTTCGTCGATGGCCCGCACCACATCCTGCCCGGCGATCTCCGTTGCGGCCAGGTCGCCGCCGCGCACCCGCACCGTGCCGACGAGTTCGCCGCCCTCCTCGCGCCGATCCTCGACGCTAATATCCGCGCCCATGCGCCGCAGCACATCGAGCAGGCCGGTGCGCGTCGGGTTGAGGCCCACGCCACGCATGCGCACATCCGAGCCGGGCACGAGCGCCGCCGCGACGATCACAAAGGCCGCCGAGGACAGGTCGCCGGGGATGGTGAGGTCAAGCGGCTGGAGCGGCGCTCCGCCCCCCGCCACGGTGACGCGCAGACCATCGATCCGCACGTCCGCGCCCATCGCGCACAGCATCCGCTCGGTGTGGTCGCGGCTCGGCCCCGGCTCGATCACCGTCGTCCAGCCCTCCGCCTGAAGCCCCGCCAGCAGGATCGCGCTCTTGACCTGCGCGCTCGCCACGTTCAGCCGGTGTGCGCACCCGGCGAGCCTTGCGGGGTAGATGGTGAGCGGCGCGCGCCCGTCCGTGTCCTCAATATCTGCCCCCATCGCCGCGAGCGGTGCGGTGACGCGCCGCATAGGCCGGGCGCGAAGCTGCTCGGAGCCGTCCAGTACGCTGGCGAAGCTCTGCCCGGCGAGCAAGCCCGCCAGCAGTCGGATCGCCGTGCCCGCGTTGCCGCAGTTGACCGGCTGGCCCGGCGCGCGCAGCGTCCCCCCGTGGAAGCGCAGGTTGCCGTTCTCGCGCTGCACGTCGATGCCCAGTGTGCGCATCGCGTCCAGCGTGGCGAGCGTGTCGCCCGCCGCCAGCCAGCCGCGCACCCGGTTCTCGCCATCTGCCAGCGCCCCCAGGATCAACGCCCGGTGGCTGATGGATTTATCGCCCGGCACGCGCACCTCGCCGCGCAGCGCGCCGCCTTTGCGTACTCGTAGCTCACTCATGCGATTGGACGCTCCCCGTACAGTTCAGAATAAGCCCGCCGCGCCTCAACGATCTGCCCGAGCACCTGTGATAGCGCCTCCGGGTCGTCGAGCGCCGCTTCCAGCCGGTCCATCTCAACGCGCAGCCGCCGCGCCATCTCGCGGATGTGCCCGGCGTTCGTGCTGAACATGCCCACAATCATCGCCTCGTCGGTGCGGGCCAGCCGCGTCGCCCCGTCGAAGCCGCCCGCCGCCAGCGCGAACAGCGCCGGGTCCTCGGCATCGACGCTCTGCGCCAGCCGCATCAGCGCGAAGCTGAGCAGGTGCGGTACGTGGCTGGTCAGCGCAGTCAGATAGTCATGCCGCTCCCGGTCCAACCATACCGGCTGCGCACCGACCGCCCGCACCAGCGCCTCGGCCTGTGCCCGGGCTGCCCCGGTCGTGCGGGCCGTCTCGCACAGCACGAAGCGCGCGCCCGTGTACAGGCCCGGCGTGGCGTTCCTGTAGCCGTTCTCGGCGAGGCCGCACATCGGGTGCCCGCCGACCGCCATCACGCCCGGCGGCAGCCGGTCGAGCGCGTCGCAGATGCGCCCCTTCGTGCTGGCGATGTCGATGACGAGCGTGCCGGGCCGTACGTCGAGCACCGGCACGAGGTCGAGGATCACGTGTGCGGGCGCGGCCAGCAC
>DGDY01000188.1:3126-5124 GCA_002385675.1 Anaerolineales bacterium UBA3940
GTCCTGCGCGGTGATACGCCCCACCTTCCCGCGCAGCGCCATCGCCAGCGAGCCGCCCATCAGCCCCAGCCCGACGATACACACCCGTGCGCGGCTAAAGCCGCCCTCCGTATCGCCGCTCATGGCTACAGCGTCCGCCCGACAGCCTCGGCAACCGCCCGCAGACGCGGCACCAGATCGGCGAAGCGGTCCAGCTTCAGCGACTGGATGCCGTCCGAGAGCGCCTTTTCCGGCTCGGGGTGGACCTCGATGATCAGCCCGTCCGCCCCGGCGGCGACCGCTGCCAGCGCCACCGATCCGACGTACTCCCAGTGCCCGGTCGCGTGCGACGGGTCGGCGATGATAGGCAGGTGCGTGCGCGCCTTCAGCGCCGGGATGGCGTTCACGTCGAACGTGTTGCGCGTGTACGTCTCGAAGGTGCGGATGCCGCGCTCGCACAGCATCACGTTCTCGTTGCCGCAGGCCAGAATGTACTCCGCCGACATCAGCAGTTCTTCCATCGTGTTCATCATGCCGCGCTTGAGCAGCACCGGCTTGTTCGTGCCGCCGACCGCGCGCAGCAGGTTGAAGTTCTGCATGTTGCGCGCGCCGATCTGGAGCACGTCGGCGTACTGCGCGACGAGCGACACCTGCTCCGGTGCCATGACCTCGGTGACGACGGGCAGGCCGGTTTCCTCACGGGCCTCGGCGAGCAGTTCCAGCCCGGCCAGGCCCAGCCCCTGGAAGCTGTAGGGCGAGCTGCGGGGCTTGTACGCGCCGCCACGCAGCGCCGTGCCGCCTGCCTCCTTGATGGCGTGTGCGGTCTCAAGGATTTGCGAGCGGCTCTCGACCGAGCACGGCCCGGCGATCAGCGCGACCCGCTTGTCACCGACGCGCAGCCCGTTCAGCGGGACGCGCGTGCCCTCCGGGCGCATCTCCAGGCTGGCGAGCTTGTAGGGAGCGAGGATGCGCATGCTGCGCTCGACGCCCGGCAGCCGCGCCACCTGCCCCTCGTCGAGCGGGCGGTTGTTGCCGATCACGCCGATGATGGTGCGCTCCTCACCTGCCGACAGGTGCGTCTGGTAGCCCTGGCTCTCCACCCACTCGACCACCGCTTGGATGTCGTCCTCCGTCGCCTCGCTCGTCATGACGATAATCATGATCCGTTCCCCCTCTGCTGGATGATAGCTAAATCGGGGCGCAGGACTTCCGCGCCGCGCAGGTACACATGCTGGATCTCGGCCTGGGACCGGCGGGTGTTCCAGTGGATAAGCACGCGGATGGCCCGTGCCAGCGCGCCCGGTACGGCGACCTCCTGCACGCAGAACAGCGGTACCGTCACCCAGCCCATCTCGCGCGCGGCGACCGCCGGGTGCACGGCGTCGAGGTCCGGGGTGAGGCTGAAGATCGCGCTGGCGATGTCCGCCGTGTCGATGCCGTTAACCGCGACGATCTGCTCAAGCATCTCGCGCGTGGCGTCGAGGATCGCCTCGCGGGTGTTCGCCGCCGCGATGGTCGCGCCGCGCACACCCCGGCACGCGACCGCGCCTTCGCTCACATGTCCATCTGCCGCCATAGGTTGCCTCCTGCTCGCCGGGCGAGCCCTGCCCGAAAATGCAAAAGGCGCGGAGCATATGCTCCGCGCCTGTGTGTTTACCCTGGGGTTGGGCTGCTCAACAGCCCCTGCTAGCGACGAGAGCCATGCTCCTGTGCGTGTGCGCACTGAAAATAAAAGTAATAGACGTAGCTAAAGAGCCGGCTGTTCGCCGCTCCCGTCGCGCTGTTGGTGCTGATCGCTACGTCTACGAGCATGGTTCTCTTACCTTCGTTGGATTGACGATAGACTAGCACAGGTCGGCGGGATGTGTCAAGGGAGACAACAGGCGAATGGGAGAATCCGCCGCCAGTGAACCCCCTCCGTCCGCCGGTCACAAGTGCGTGGTGCAGAATCCGCCGCGAATAAACTTCGCGGCTCCCGATCGCCAACCGTGATTCCCCTCGCCCCTTGTGGGAGAGGGG
>DGDY01000311.1:0-3831 GCA_002385675.1 Anaerolineales bacterium UBA3940
CCCCTTGCAAGGGGGAGGTGGGGCCGCGCCTACGGGCGCGGGACCGGAGGGCGTTCCCGTCAGCTAACCGGGCCGGCGTTATCCACCGCGTAGCGCCCGCCGCGCAGCATCCGCATACCGTTGCCCGTCACCAGCAGCGACGCGCCCATATCCGCGAACACGGCCATCCACAGCGTCGCCAGCCCCGGCAGCGCCAGCAGCAGGAACACCAGCTTGATCAGCAGGCTGAACGCCACGTTCTGCTTGATGATGCGCTGCGTCCGCAGGCTCGTCTCGGCGAGGTCCGGCAGGTGGACAAGGTTATCCTGCATCAGCACCACATCCGCCGTTTCCATCGCCTGATCGGTGCCCGTGCCGCCCATCGCCACGCCGACCGTCGCGCGGGCCAGCGCCGGGGCGTCGTTTACCCCGTCACCGATCATGGCGACCGGCCCGTACTGCGCCTGAAGCGCCTGCACCGCCTCGACCTTGTCCTCCGGCAGCAGTCCCGCCCGCACCTCGTCAATCGAGCCGATCTTGTCCGCAATCGCGCGGGCGACAGCCGGATTATCCCCGGTGAGCATGACAAGCCGCAGCGACGGGTTGATCTCCTTGAGCACGCTCAGTGCCGCCTGCGTATCGACACGCGGCTGGTCCGCCACGGCGATAAAGCCCTGCACCTCGCCGTCTTTACCAACGAGAATCACGGTTTCACCGGCGGCCTCTGCCGCCTCGATCTGCTCGTGCAGGCCGTTGCAGCCGATCTCCTCCTCATGGAAGAGCGCATGGCTGCCAACCGTCACACGGCTGCCGTTCAGCATGCCACGCACGCCGCGCCCTGCCAGCGTCTGGACATCCTGCGCCGCCGCGTAGCGCCCCGCCAGCGCGCGGGCCTCCGCCGCCTCGATCACAGCCCGCGCGAGCGGGTGCTCCGAGCGCCGCTCGACGGAGGCAGCCACCGCGAGCAGGTCGTCACACGCCTCACACGTCTCGGCATCCGGCGGGCACAACGCTGTGCGCGTCCGCGTTACGACCGGCTTGCCCTCCGTGAGCGTGCCCGTCTTGTCGAACGCGACGACCTTCACACCGGACATGGCTTCGAGGAACGCGCCGCCCTTCACCAGCACGCCGCGCCGCGCGAGCGCGGTCAGCGAACTCACCACCGTTACTGGCGTGCTGATCACCAGCGCGCACGGGCAGGCGATAATCAGCAGGGCCAGCGCGCGGTACAGCCAGCCGTCGGACGGGTTCGCCGGGTTGACGAACGGCGCACCGAACACGAGCGGCGGTACAGCCGCCACCAGCACGGCGAGCACCACAACCGCTGGTGTGTACCACTGCGCAAAGCGGTCGATGAAGCGTTCAGCGGGCGAGCGCTGTGACTGGGCCTGCTCCACGAGCCGGATGATGCGGTTCAGCGTCGAGTCGGTCGCGGCACGGGTTGTCACGACCTCCAGCGCGCCCGCCCCGTTGATGCTCCCCGCAAACACGGTGTCGCCTGCCGCCTTCGCCACTGGCACGCTCTCACCGGTGATCGGTGCCTGGTTCACCGCGGACGCGCCGCTCTGCACAACGCCGTCCACCGGGATGCGCTCGCCGGGCCGCACCAGCGCCACCTCACCGACCGCGACCTCAGCCACGGGGACGGTCACCTCGTGTGTTCCGCAGAACGGGCACGGGCCGCCCTCGTAGCCACCCTGCCCCAGGTGCTCGTCACAGTCTATGCAGGCGCGCAGTACCGTCGCCTCGTCGGGCGCAAGCTGGAGCAGGCTGCGCAGCGAGTCGCGGGCCCGCTCCGTGCTGTAGCCCTCCAGCGCCTCGCCGATGGCAAACAGCATCACGACCGTCGCCGCTTCACCCATCTCACCGATAATAGCCGCACCCACGGCGGCAATCGTCATCAGCAGGTTGATAGTCACCTGCCGCGCATAGATGAGCGAGCGGACACCCCTGATGGCAATCGGGGTTCCGGCAATCACGATGGCGGCAAGCTCCAGCCCCAGCACAAGCAACCCCGGCGCGGCAGGCAGCAGCCAGTTAATCAGCGCGGCGATGGCCAGCAGCCCTGCCGCGACGAGCGCCAGCACTGTATCCCGCTCCGAGAGCAGGTAGCCGAGGAAGCCGCCTGCTCCGCCCGCCCGTACCGGCTCGACCTGCTCCGCGCCGGGCGCTGCCGGTTCGTCGTCGAGATCGTAGCCGAGCGCGCGCACCCGCCGGGCAATGGCGTCGCGGTCGACGCGCCCGGTCGCCCGCAGCCTGGCTGTCGCAAAGTTGACCTCAACATGCTCCAGCCCCTCCAACTGCGCGAGGCTGCGCTCCAGCATCTGCGCACAGCTTGCGCAGTCCATGCCGCGGACACCCACCTCGAAGGTCGGCGCGAGCGTCTCCGGCTCAACAATAAAGTGGTTTTCCGTGTTCGTCATGAGTTTTCTCTAGGTTGTGTACAATCAAATACCACTGTGGGCTGATCATACACCTTGAACCTGGGTTGAAGGTCAAGGGGAGATTGCCGTTCCGTCATCCTCCTCCAGCGCGAGGAACAACTGCGCGAACAGGAAGGCGTTCTCGCCGTGCGCGGTGAACAGGTAGCCCTCGTCCGTGCGGCTGAGGCCCGGCGCGGGGTGTGCGTGGCAGTCCGCCTCGATGCGCGCCAGTTCATTGAGCGCCGCCTGCACCGCCTCGTCATGCCCGACGACCAGAATGTGATACACGCCGTCGTCCAGCCAGACGTGCATATGCCGCCCGCGCAGCGCGCCGAGCACCGTCTCCTCGTCGAGATGAGCGAGCACGCAGTCGGTGCGGTCAAAGAGCCACTGCAGCGTCAGCCGCGCGCCGGATGGGCCTGCAGGCCGCGCGCACACATGGTCGATCAGCCGGTCGAGAAGCGGTTCGACGCCGTCTCCCCCGGCTTCCTCCATCTCCCGCCGCAGGTCGAGCAGGAACAGCTCCATCTCGTGCCGCACCACGCGCAGCTCGGTAAGCTGCCGCTCGATGTCCACCAGCCGGTCCTCGGCGATGGTCACGATGCGCTCGTTGCTCACATCCTGCCCCGGCAACATCTGGCGGATGTCCGCCAGCGAGAAGCCCAGCCGTTGCGCCCGCTGGATGAAGCGCAGCGTCT
Organism: Anaerolineales bacterium UBA3940; assembly: GCA_002385675.1. Classification (GTDB taxonomy): domain Bacteria; phylum Chloroflexota; class Anaerolineae; order Aggregatilineales; family UBA3940; genus UBA3940. Next base: position 3,101 of record DGDY01000311.1, read on the forward strand.
TCTCACCCTCTTCGGTATACAGCCTGTAGCCCGCCTCGGTTCGGGCGGCAGGCTTGAGCAGCCCTTCCTGCTCGTAGTAACGCAGCGTCGAGGTCCTCATCCCCACTCGCCGCGCCAGTTCCCCGATAGTTAGCATGTCCATGTGTCCGTTCCTGCTGTCTGGATTCCCTCAGCCGGATTCTAGTCGATGCGGTACGGCGTTGCGACCCTCACAATGCGTGCATTTCAGATACGTAGCTACAGGTTCCTTATCAAGCCGCGAAGCCGCGAAGTTTATTCGCGGCGGGTTTACCTACCAGAGCGAGCTTCACCCACTAAAAGGAATGCGACCCACACCGAGCAAAATGCTTGACATCATCTTGCAGGATCAATATGCTCTTTCTAAGTGAGACGTGTGACAGCACAGCACGTTCGACCCTGACAACTGAATAACGGGGAAACGATAAGCGCCCGGGCCTGCTGCCGCCGTAAGCCGCGCAGCAGGTTGACGAGGATGGAGGTTCCTCTCCGCGAGTGGAGGTAAAATCGATCAGATCGGCGGAAGCCTCCCAGGGCCGCCACGCCCTGAGTTGTCCCCCTTGAGAGTGACGCGACAAAGCGACGGTGTGAGCCGGCGACAAAACGCGTCACAGTGGCCGCCGCGCGCTCTCTGCGCGGTGTCTTTCCGCATGCTGTGCCAGCCTGCATTGGCCCTGCCCGGCCACCGTGCCGGTTATGGGTGATTCCTGCCG
>DGDY01000311.1:4060-4445 GCA_002385675.1 Anaerolineales bacterium UBA3940
GGGTATGGCTGCCTGCCCGTGACACGTCTCCCGTGTGTATGGTGCATCAACAATGGACAGGAGAGGTGTCAGATGGCTGTTGCGAGCCGCTACCACATCACGACGCGGCCTGCCCCCGCCCCTGCGACGGGCTACCCGGTCGAGTTCCACCTTGCGGAAGGCGGGCATTACGTGAAGTACGGCCACCCGGTTTTTGCAGGGCGGCTGGCGCGGGGCGACGACTACTGGACGGCGGAGATCATCACCCAGACGTGGTACATGGCGGAGACGGGCCGCATCCCCATCTCCGGTGCGGGCTATGGCGGCAAGTTCGCCGGGGAGGGCTTCGACGGCATCTGGCTCGATATGAGCGAGATCGTCCGCCCCACGCGGGACGGTATCCACG
>DGDY01000289.1:0-396 GCA_002385675.1 Anaerolineales bacterium UBA3940
GCCATCCACCCGCGCGACGTTCAGATACAGGCCGCCGTCACCGGGTGCGACGGTGTACAGCAGCCGGTCCATCGACGGCGACCACACCGGATAGCCCTTCGTTGCCGGGCCATCTGTCAGGAGCGTCGGGTCGCTGCCGTCCACGGCTGTGATCGCCGCCTGCCGGTCGACGGTCGTTGCCAGCCGCCTGCCATCCGCCGAGACGCGCCCCACGCCGGGGAGGCTGTCGATCAACTCACCCGCCTGGTTGAAGATCTGCGTACCGACGACGATGTCGTCGCCCCACCAGTAGGGCACGCGAGGGCCTTCGCCGGGCATGAGCGAGGCGCCGAGGTTTGTCACCGCGCCGGTGCGCAGGTCGACCAGGCAGATGTCGGGCTCGCCGTAGGGGCTGCA
>DGDY01000289.1:547-1200 GCA_002385675.1 Anaerolineales bacterium UBA3940
CGCCGGAAGTCGGAGGCCCACACGGGGTAGAGGCCCTCGACGGGCAGGCGCTCAAGGTTCTCGCCATTGGCGTCCACGATGTAGATGCCGCTTTCCATGCAGCCGGAGCATCCTGCATCGTTCACCGCAAACAGGATGCGCTCCACCTGGGACGTAGAGCCTTGGGGCAGGCGCACCTGGAGGCTGACATCCGGCTCGCGCTGGCGCGTCTGCTGGTCAAGGTCGATGGGGAAGGGCAGCCACGCGTGGCCGAGCCTCAAGCCGCCATCCTCTGCCGGGCTCCTGGTAAGCTGCGTCGCTGAGATCGCTCGCTCGCCAATGCTGTAGAGGTTCACACTGCCGCTGGCGTCCGGCGCAGCAAACAGGATAGTGGTATTGTCGGGCGCCCACTGCGGCGTCTGGTTCCACAGGTCGTCGACCGTCACCCGCCGGATAATGGTGGTGTCCAACTCCAGCACGTAGATGTCGCTGCTGCCAATGCCCGTATCGCGGTCGGAGGTGAAGGCAATCTTCGTGCCATCCGGCGAGACGGCGGGGTAGGCGTCGTCGGCGGGGTTGGCGGTGAGGTTGCGCACGTTGCCGCCGTCAGCATCCATCACGTAGATATCCCGCGCAACGCCATCCGGCGCGTCACGGTCGGACATGAACACGAT
>DGDY01000289.1:1300-11130 GCA_002385675.1 Anaerolineales bacterium UBA3940
CCGCTCCCGTCTGCGTTGGCACGGCAGATGTCCGTGCCACCGTTGCAGGTGTAGGCGATCTGCGTGCCATCCGGCGACCAGCGCGGATGCGTGCCGTCCCCGGCGATGATGCGTTCCGCCTCCCCGCCGGTCAGGCTGACCACGTAAATCCCGGCGGAGGGCATGCCTACTGTCGCCTCGACAGCCGCAAAGACGATCCGCTGACCGTCTGGCGAGACATCCGGCCAGGTGGCGTGATCAACGCCTTGCAGCGGGATCGGGGCGCTGTACGCACCGTTCTCGGCGAGAAGGTGCAGCCCCAGCCCGCCGCCGCGCGTCGAGGTGTAGACGATGGCCCCGGCGTCCGGTGAGCCCGAAGGCACGGGCGATATGGGCTGATCCGCCGGCTGCTCCGACGAGTCGGCGGAGGGCGGCGTCGGCTGCGCATCGTCCTCCGTGACCGGCACATCGGTAGGGATGGGCGGCGGCGTCGGCGAAGGCTGCGGAGTCGGCGGTGGGGCCTCCTCGGCTGGCCCGCCGCAGGCAGACACCATCACGGCGATGAGCGCCAGCGCGGTAAGCGATGTGACAAGACGGGATAGTTTTTTCATGCGAGACGTCCCTTGCTCGACGGTATGACAGAGTTCCGGATCTGTACGGACCCAGTGTAGCAGCGAGCCGGGGCGAATACAGGTGGGATAATCCGGGAGATCAGCGGGCGGCAACAAGAAAACCCCTTCGCGTCTGGCGGCGAAGGGGTGGCGCTTACTCGTCGTTCGGGCGTCTAGTGGCCGTGGTCGGCGGCGCTGAGGTTCTCCGCACCGGGCAGCCGGTCCGCAAGCTGGGCGGGCCTGTGGATCAGGATGGGCAGGTGCTGCGGGCAGATCCAGAGGTCCTGCCCTCTGAACTTGACGTTGATGAGCGGCACGACGTCGCTTGTCTGGTCGCAGGCGAGGCAGCGCGGCTCGGTGTTGGTGGGTTGTTCCATGCTCGGTACTCCTATCAGATTCAGGGATTGACGCCCTGAGTGTACCGCAGTGGCGGACGGTGGCACTTGATCTGCGTCAAGGGGGGTGGTGGATTAGGAGGGGCATCAGGCAATCGTAGGGGCAGGTCGTGATGCGCGATGCTCTGCATCGACCGCATCAATGGACCCTGCATAAGCCCCCTCTGACGGCGCTTCGCGCCGCCATCTCCCCCTATGAGGGGGGCGATTTAGTTATATGACGAGACAAACTGGCCCCCTAGCAGGGGGAAGTGCGGCCCGGAGGGCCGGCGAAGGGGGTGGCAGGTCAGTCCCAACAACTCCACGCTAACACTTCCCGCTCGCTTAACTTGACACCTAGGGGGCAAGTCGTGATGCGCGATGCTCTGCATCGACCGCATCAATGGACCCGCCCCTACATAACATCTATTGAGATTACGCCGCGACTGAACGTCGCGGCTCCGGGAATGAACGACATGCTCATCTACAACCCTCACGCCTCCGCTGCCAGTGCGATACGCTCCTCGGCGAGGCGGACGAGGATGTCGAGCAGGCGGTTCTGCCAGCCGTCGTCCTCGCCGAGCGGTAGCCAGACAGCCGTCCGGCTGACGCGCACGTCATGGCCAAGCCGGTCCTGCAGAGCGCGGCGGTCGACGTGGGCCAGCCCGCCCAGCCGGATGCTGACCTGATCACCCTCCGCGACGATCGCGTCCACGTTGGCCTCAAGCGCAAGCTGCTTGACGCGAAGCTGGAACAGCAGGTTCAGCACCGGCGGCGGCAGCACGCCAAAGCGGTCCTCCAGTTCGACTCGCAGGTCGTCCAGCGCCTCGGCGTTGGGCAGTTCGGCCATGCGCCGGTAAAGCTGGATGCGCAGCGCCATGTCGGGCATGAAGTCGGTCGGGATGTACGTCGGGATGGGTAGCTCAATCGTGACCGACTCGCGCAGGGAAGCGGGCTCGGCCTCGACCGGCTTGCCCTCACGCTCGGCGCGCAGCCGCTTGATGGCCTGCGCCAGCATCTGCGTGTACAGGTGGAACCCGACCGCCGAGATACTGCCGCTCTGCCGCACACCGAGAATCTCGCCTGCGCCCCGTATTTCAAGGTCACGCATGGCGATGTTGAACCCCGCGCCAAGCTCGGTGTGCTCGGCGATGGTCTGGAGCCGGGCGCGGGCGTCCGGCTTGAGCCGCGCGGTCGGCGGGTGGAAGAAGTACGCGAAGGCGCGGTTGGCGCTGCGCCCGACGCGCCCGCGAAGCTGGTAAAGCTGCGACAGCCCGAAGCGGTCGGCGCGGTCAACGATGAGCGTGTTCGCGTTGGGGTAGTCCAGCCCTGCCTCAATGATGCTCGTCGTGACGAGCACGTCCACCTCGCTCTCTGCGAAGCGGTTCATTACCTGCTCAAGCTCGTGCTCGTTCATCTGCCCGTGCGCCACGGCGAACTCTGCCTCCGGCACGAGCCGTTTGAGCCGCTCGCACTCGGCGTAGATCGTCTTGACGCGGTTGTGCACGTAAAAGACCTGCCCGCCCCGGTCGATCTCGCGCAGGATGGCCTGCCGGATGATGTTGTCGTCGCGGCGGCCCACGTAGGTGCGCACCGGCAGCCGCTCCTCCGGCGCGGTGTTGATCATGCTGATGTCGCGCACGCCGGTCAGGCTCATGTAGAGCGTGCGCGGGATGGGCGTCGCGGTCAGCGTGAGCACATCGACCTCGGTGCGCATCCGCTTAAGCTGCTCTTTGTGCGTCACGCCGAAGCGCTGCTCCTCGTCGATGATGAGCAGGCCCAGGTCCTTGAACTCAACATCGCCGCTCAGCAGGCGGTGCGTGCCGATCACGATGTCGATGCTGCCTGAACGCAGCCCGGCGATCGTCTCCTCCTGCTCGGCGCGCGTGCGGAAGCGGGAGAGCATCGCCACTCTCACCGGGAAGGCTGCCAGGCGCTTGCTGAACGTCTCGAAGTGCTGCTGGGCGAGCACAGTCGTCGGGACGAGCACAGCGACCTGCTTGCCGTCCATCACGGCTTTGAAGGCCGCCCGCAGCGCGACCTCCGTCTTGCCGTAGCCCACATCGCCGCAGATCAGCCGGTCCATCGGCTGCGGGGATTCCATGTCCTGCTTGACCTCGGCCAGCGCGCGAAGCTGGTCCTGCGTCTCGACGTAGGGGAAGGAGGCCTCAAGCTCGTGCTGCCAGGGCGTGTCCGGGCTGAAGGCGTGGCCCTGCACCAGTTCGCGGGCGGCGTACAGTTCGAGCAGGTCCTGCGCTACCCGCTCGACATCCTCGCGGGCGCGCTCCTTCACGCGGGACCACTCCGGCGCGCCCAGCCGCGATAGCTCCGGCGGGGTGCTGTCCACGCCGACATAGCGCGTCAGCCGGTCGGCCTGGTGGATGGGCACGTAGAGCAGGTTGCCGCCTGCGAAGGCCACGAGCAGGTATTCGCGCTCGGCGTCGCCGAGCGTGCGCTTCGCCAGCCCCTCGAAGCGGCCAATGCCGTACTCGGCGTGGACGACGTAATCGCCCTGCGAGAGGTCAGCGAAGAAGTCCTCCGGCGCGACAGCGCGCGGCTGCCGCCGCCGTCGCGGTTCGGGCCGCCGCCAGCCGAAGATCTCCGCATCGCTGAACAGGTAGGTAGTTGCGTCCTCGCCGTTGAGTTGCCAGCCCTCGGTCAGCGCGCCCTGCACGAAGCGCGGCGGGCCGGGCGGCGGCAGTTCGTCGATGGTCTCAACCGTAGCCCCCGTCGCGCCGAGCGTGCGCTCCCGCCACAACTCGGAGAGGCGCTCGGCCTGGCGCGAGACGATGATCACCCGCTCGTGCCCGGCGCGGGTCAGTTCGCGCAGGTGGTCGAGGAAGTGGCGCAGTTCCCCGGCGAAGCGCGGCCCCGGCACGAAGATGTCTCCGAGCGCGGGCCCCTCGCCCTCCGGCTCATCGCTGACGAACCCGCCCAGCTCAATCGTTGCCGCCTGCGAAAGTTCGTCGCCAAGCTGCCCCCAGGTGATGAGCGGCAACGGCATGTCGGGCGGGATCGCGCCTGCGGCTTCCTGCTGCTGGCGCAGTTCCAGCGCGCGCGTCTCAAGCTCGGCGACGGTACTATGAAGCTCCTCAAGGTCGTCCACAAGCACGAGGGCGTCGCCGGGCAGGTAGTCGAGCAGGCTCACGTGCTCGTCGTACATCCAGGGCAGGTAAAACTCCAGCGTGTCGAACGAACTGCGCTGGAGCAATTTCGTCTGGTCGGCGCGGGGGCTGATATCGTCCGATCCGGCCTGCTCGTCGGATCGGGGCAGGCTGCCGAACCACTCGCGCAGGCGGGCGGCAGCGACAAGCCCGTAGCCGGGCATCGCCTCGCGGGCAGGCGTTACAACGAGCGACTCCCGCGCGCCGAGGCTGCGCTGCGTGGCAGGGTCAAACTCCCGCAGCGACTCGACTTCATCGCCCCATAGCTCTATGCGGGTAGGGCGGTCGTCCGCAATGGGGAAGATGTCTATGATGCCGCCCCGGCGCGAGAACGTGCCCGCCTCGGTGACGACCGTCACCGGCTCGTAGCCTATGTGCATCAGGTTACGGAGCAGCACATCAGGTGAGCCGCCGGGCAGGGGGCGGTTGCGCTCGATGACGACGCGGTGATCGCGCATATAGTTCACCGGCAGCGTGCGCTGCATCAGGCCGCGTGCCGAGGTGACGATCACGGTGTTGGTGTGCTGATGCGTCTTGCCCTCACCGGCCAGCTCGGCGAGCACCTGGAGCCGGGCCTGCGTGGTGCGCGGGCCCCAGGGCGCGCGCTCGTAGAAGAGCGCGTTCGGCTCCGGGAAGGTCAGCACGCGCAGGTCGGGGCACCAGGCGATAAGCTGCTCGGCGAGGTTGTGGACGCGGTCGGCGCGAGCAGTGATGATCAGCACGGGGCGGTCACGGTCGCCGGTCTGCGGCGCGATGTCCCGCGCGAGGGCGGCGGCGACAAAGGGCCGCGCGGAGCGGATCAGACCAAGCGGCTGCTCGCGGTGGGCCTCCCCGCGTGTGATGCCCTCCAGCAGCCGCCGGTATTCAGGCAGGGTATGGAGAATATCTAACAATCCGGACAGGTCCATTGAGTTTGATTCCAGTACTCAGTCGGTCTTCTGGCGTGAAAGCTAACGGTCTATTATAACGCTCGCGCATACCTTTAACACGTAACACGTGAGGCGGTAGGGCGGAAAAATCGCCGCGAAAGAAAACAAGCCGCGAGACGAAAGAAAATCGCCGCGAGACAAGAGAAAAGTCGCCGCGAGACGAGAGAAAAATCGCCACGAATAAACTTCGCGGCTTTTCCCCTTCTGTCCTTATGCCTGCACCGGCGGGCCGTTGTGGCGCGTCATGGCGATGTCGATGCCCTCACGCAGCCACGTCTCAACGGCATCCGCCGCGCGGTCGATGGTTTCCCGCATGATGGGCAGTTCGTCCACGCCGAAATCCTGCAATACGTAGTCGGCGGGGTCCATGCGGCCCGGCGGCCTGCCGATGCCGATCCGAAGCCGGGCGAAGTCCTCGCTGCCAAGCCGCTCGATGATGTCCCGCATGCCCTTCTGCCCGCCCGCGCCGCCAAACGGGCGCAGGCGGATCGTGCCGGGAGGCAGGTCGAGGTCGTCGAAGATGACGAGCAGCCTGTCGAGCGGGATCTTGTAGAAGCGTAGCAGCGAACCGACCGGGCCGCCGCTCCGGTTCATGTACTTCTGCGGCTTGGCGAGCACCACCGACTGCCCGGCGATGCGCCCGGTGGCAACGGCGGCACCCTCCTGCATCCGCGTGAAGGACAGCCCGTGCCGCGCCGCCAGGTAGTCGACGACCTGGAAGCCGATGTTGTGGCGGTTATGCTGGTATTCCCGGCCCGGATTGCCCAGGCCGACGATCAGAAACTTGTCGGTCATGGCCTCTTTGTTAACTCGTTGTGGATCATGGCGCGTAGAGTATGACAGATCGGCGCGCAGGCGTCACACAGATGTCACCGGGGTGAGCGGATCAGGGCGTCGAGCGCAGGTGTTCGTCGAAGAAGGCGATATTGCGCGACATGAACAGGTTGAACGTCGGGCCGAGGAAGGTGTGCGGCTCGCCCTCGTACGAGTAGAACGTCACGTCCTTGCCTGCCTCCCGCAGCGCGGTGGTCAACTCGACCGACCACTGGTGCGGCACCTGGTCGTCAGCTGTGCCGTGGTGGATCATCACCGGCATGGCGACGCGGTCGAGGTAGCTCGTGGGTGAGGCCGCGGCGTAGCCTTCCGAGTTTTCCTCCGGCGTGCCGTAGATCGCCGCAAGCTCGTCCTGCGAGCGGGTATCCCACATCATGCGGATGCGCCGCCAGTTGGTGGCAACGTCGCCGCTCATGGCGGCGTAAAGCACGACCGCGCTGACGACATCCGGCTGCAGGACCATCGGCCACTGCGCCACGCCACCGCCCATGCTGTGCCCGATGATGCCCACCGCGCCCGATGCCTGGGGCAGTGACGACACCTGTGCGGCGAGGTTCATCACGTCGATTGCGTAGCCGATGCGGAAGGGGTTCGGCCCGTCGTCGGACTCGCCATAACCGCGATAGTCCGGCGCGAGCGCGATATAGCCGTACCGCGCGAGGCTGTCGGCGACGGCGACGCTGTCACAGCCGGACCAGTAGGTATCGGGGTTGCAGTAGCCGTGCGCGACGATCACTGTCGGGAACGGCCCGTCGCCTGTCGGGATGTTCGCCAGCCCGGTGATGGTCAGCCCGTCGCTGTCGTACCGCATCACGTACTGCGTGAAGCTGCCCTCGGACTTGACCACCTCGCCAAGCTGGATGCCCGTTCCGCCATACGTCCGCGCGGCGAGATCATCGATGGTCCACCCGGCGAGCGGGTTCGGCGTCGGGGTAGGGGCGGAGTTGGTCGGTGTGGCGGTGGGCGGCGCGGGCGTGAGCGTGAGCGTGGCGGTTGGCGCAGGCGCTTCCGGCGTGGCCGTCGGCGCGGGCGGCGGGTCTGTTGCGGCGAGCGTTGGCTGCACGGCGGCAGCTTCCGGCGGCGCGGCTGGCCCGCAGCCGAGCAGCGTCACGGCGATGAACATCATGGCACACAGTACAGAGCGTCGCATGGTGGTTCGGTCTTTCCATCCCGGCTGACGTTGCTCAGCAGAGTTTACCATGCCGGAGGGATGGAATCGCGGAAGGCGCGGAAAAGACGGGGGCCGCCGAAGGGGGTGCTAAACGCCAGATTGCCCGGCGTCTATCTCCGTGTTCTCCGGCTCTTCCGCTTTTCCGTGGTTCTCCGGCCCTGCAGCGCGTCGAGCAGCGGGTTGATAACCTCCCGGCGCACGCGCCAGAAGCCTTCGCCCAGCTCCCCGCGCTCGCTCGCGCGGACCAGCGCGTAAAGCCCCAGCAGGCCGAACGTGCCGACCGCGATGAGCGCGCCGGTGCGGGCGGCGGCGATGAGACGGTCCGGGCGGAGCGGCGAGTCGGCGGGAATGGCCGGGCCGGGCGTCGGCGTTGGCCCCAGCGCGGCTGCCGGGCGCGGCGTGCGCGTTGGCGGCTGCTCGATCAGCGGGGTGGGGGAGGGGCCGGGCGTGGGCGTGCCGGGCACGGCGGTCGGCGTGCGGGTGGGTGGCGGAGAGGTGGGCGTCGGTGTGGCGTTGGCAACAACGACTCGCACCTCGTACTCGATTGGCATATCGTCGCGGCGGTTCATGCGCAGGCGGAGCACGTAGCGGCCATCGGGCAGGGTGGTCGTGTCCCACGCGCCGAGGACGCCGCCGGACACCTGTTGCGTTACCGTGCCCTGCACCGGAGTCCAGGGCACACTGGCAAGCGTCGGGTCGGGTGCGTACTCAAGGTCGTAGCTCTCAAAGGCCGGGTCCACCACCGTACCGGTGACCGTTACCAGCCCCGCGACCACGTCGCCCTCGGCAGGGCTGTCGATCACGGCGCGGCTGGTCGGGGCGGGTGGAGTCTCCTGCAGCGGCCCGGCTGCTGTGAGAACGAGCAGCAGGGCCAGCACGATGATGGCGCGAATGGATCGGTGCATGGGTGACCTGTCAACCTGCCGGAATGCAAACATCCGTCGGCGGGGGAGTGTAGCCGATCTCGACGGGGCGGGCCAGCAGGAAAACCCGTAGTTTGCGGGCGTCAGCCGCGCCGCGCCCCGTCGCTGCTGTACCTAGTCGTCGTCCTCGCCGTCCCCATCATTGCGCTCACCCCGGTGGGGCTGGTAGCCGTTGCCGATAGGCTCCAACAGGGCGGCGTCGAGAACCTCGTCCATGCGTCTGACCTTGATGAAGTTCAGCGCGCGGCGTGCCCGCCGGGGGATCTCCTCAAGGTCGTTCTCGTTCTCGGCGGGGATGATCACATCCTTGATGTTGCAGCGGTGCGCGGCAAGCACCTTCTCCTTGATGCCGCCAACCGACAGCACGCGTCCGCGCAGCGTGATCTCACCGGTCATGACGAGGTCATGGCGGACCGGGCGCTGCGTAAAGGCGGAAATGAGCGCGGTTGCCAGCGTCACACCCGCGGACGGGCCGTCTTTCGGCACCGCGCCTTCGGGCAGGTGGATGTGCACGTCAGTGTTTTCGAACACGTCCGGGTCGATGCCGAAGTCGTCCGCGCGGGAGCGGGTATAGCTAAGCGCTGCCTGCGCGCTCTCCTGCATGATATCGCCAAGCTGCCCGGTGAGCGTTAGTGTGCCCTTGCCGGGCATCAGCGTTACCTCGACGGGCAGGACATCGCCGCCGACCTCCGTCCACGCGATGCCGAGCGCCAGCCCGACCTCGTCCTTATCGGTGATCAGCGGGCCGGGGATGCGCGGCGGGCCGAGGTACTTCTGCAGGCTGGCCGCGGTGATGCGCTTCGGGTAGGGGCGCTCCTCCGCGACCCGGCGCGCGATCTTGCGACATACATTGGCGATCTCGCGCTCCAGGTTGCGCACGCCCGCCTCGTACGTGTACTCGCGGATGATCCGCGTCAGCGCGGCCTGCTCGAACGTGACGCCCCGATCGGCGATGCCGTGCGCCTCAAGCTGTCTCGGCACGAGGAAATGCCGCGCAATGGCGAGCTTTTCCTCCTCGATGTAGCCGGGGAACTCGATGATCTCCAGCCGGTCTTTGAGCGCCGGCGGGATCGGGTCGATATAGTTCGCCGTTGTGACGAACATCACCCGGCTGAGGTCATAGTCGACCTCCAGGTAGTGGTCGGAGAAGGCGTAGTTCTGCTCCGGGTCGAGCACTTCGAGCAGCGCCGCGGACGGGTCGCCGCGAAAATCCATGCCGAGCTTGTCGATCTCGTCCAGCATGAAGAGCGGGTTTACCGTGCCCGCCCGGCGCATGGTCTGGATGATGCGGCCCGGCATGGCGCCGATGTAGGTGCGGCGATGGCCGCGGATCTCCGCCTCGTCATGCACACCGCCGAGCGAGACACGCACGAACTCACGCCCCAGCGCCTTGGCAATCGAGCGCCCCAGCGAGGTCTTGCCGGTGCCCGGCGGGCCGACGAAGCACAGGATGGGCTGCTTCATCTTGTCCGGCGCGAGTCGGCGCACGGCGATGTATTCGAGGATGCGTTCTTTGGCCTTCTCCAGCCCGTAGTGCTCCTCGTCGAGCACCCTGGCGACGTGCTTCACGTCGAGGTTGTCCTCCGAGGCGTTGGTCCACGGCAGCTCCAGCAGCCATTCCAGATAGGTGCGGATGATGCCGACCTCGGGGGCCATCGGCGGCATCGCGGCGAGACGGCTGATCTCCCGCTCGGCCTTCTCGCGCACGTGGTCCGGCAGCGCGACCTCCTGCAGGCGGTCGTGCAGTTCGCCAATCTCCTGCTGGAACAGGTCCGACTCGCCCAGTTCGCTCTGGATGACGCGCATCTGCTCGCGCAGGAACATCTCGCGCTGGGTCTTGTATCT
>DGDY01000112.1 GCA_002385675.1 Anaerolineales bacterium UBA3940
GGGTGTGCCCAGCCCGCTCGTCGAGCCGGAGAAAGTGGACTTCGTGATCTTCCGTGAGAACACCGAGGACGTGTATTCCGGCATCGAGTACCAGGCCGGCACCCCGGAGGCGGAGAAGGTCGAGCGCTTCCTGCGGGAGGAGATGGGCGCGGATTTCTTCGAGGGCTCCGGCATTGGCATCAAGCCAATCAGCGAGTTCGGCTCGAAGCGGCTGGTGCGCAAGGCCATCGAGTACGCCATCGAGCGCGGGCGCAAGAGCGTCACGCTCGTCCACAAGGGCAACATCCAGAAGTTCACCGAGGGGGCCTTCCGCAACTGGGGCTACGAAGTTGCCTCTGAGGAGTTTGGCGATTACACTATCACCGAAGACGAGTTGTGGGCCAAGTACGACGGCAACCGCCCCGCCGACAAGATCGTGATCAAAGACCGCATTGCGGATATCATGTTCCAACACATGCTGCTGCGCCCCACTGAGCACGACGTCCTCGCCACCACCAACCTCAACGGTGACTACCTTTCCGATGCAGCAGCCGCAGAAGTGGGCGGGGTGGGTATCGCCCCCGGTGCGAATATCGGCGATACCATTGCCCTGTTCGAGGCCACGCATGGCACCGCGCCCAAGTACGCCGACCAGGACAAAGTGAACCCCGGTTCCCTGCTATTTTCCGGCGTAATGATGTTAGAATATATGAAATGGTGGGAAGCGGCTGACCTCATTACTCGGGCCTATGAAGCAACCATTGCCCAGAAGATTGTCACCTACGATTTCGCCCGCCAGATGGAGGGCGCCACTGAAGTTAAAACTTCCGAGTTTGCTACCGCAGTCATAGAGAACATGGACACCGTGTAAGCCCGGCCCACACCAGGCCAACTGTTCCTTTCGGGAGAAGGGGGCTATGTCTACTCAGCCAGGTCCTGACGATCGCACACAGGCCGAATTACTCTACTTTCTATGGCACGGCACGCCGGGTGAACAGGAGCGAGCGCTCGAACGGCTGGCTGCCGTCGGCGAAGCCGAGGCGCTCGACGCTGTCATCGACTACCTCTGCGAACAGCCAGATGGCGGCAGCGTGATCGCACTGGACGCCCTGCGCGTGCTGGCGAACAAGTACATGCCGCTCGAACGCTACAGTTTGGCTGAGGCTCTCATCCCTTACCTTGCATCAGACGACTGGGGCTCCCGCCTGACCGCCGTCCGGCTCCTGAACGTCTACCCCAATGAACTTGCCATCGAACCCGTCCGCATCCTCATCGATGAGGCGTACGAGAAAGTGTACGACGAACGCCTGACCCGCAACTCACCGGGGCGGATGCTCGCTGAGCGCACGCTGGGCGAGGCCATCATGGCGCTGGCCAGCTGCGGGCGGCTGCTCGTGCTGCCCGAGATTCTCGACATGCTCGAGGAGCCGGCGCTCCGCGTCGTCGCAACACGGGCGCTCGGCGTGATCGGCTCGGAGACTGAGCGCCTGACGCTCGACGAGCTGTGCGAGCACGCCGACCCGCGCGTGCGCGATGCCGCACAGTGGGGCCTCGCCCTGATGGACGAGCGCGCCGAGCAGTTCCTGTACCCCCCCGAGAGCTTCCCGGAGCCTCCGCCTGACCGGCTGCACCCGATTTACTGGTCGCACCGGCAGCTTGAAGCCGCCGACGACGACCTGCTCCAGTTCCTCGTTGTGCGTGTCGCCCTGGAAAACCTGCTGCTCGACCAGTTCCTCAGCGAAGGGCGCGTGCCGAAGCGCTGCCTCATTACCGTGCGGCGCTACCAGGGCACCACCCCGCCCGACCGCCGCCGCAATGACGCGGAGATCGTCGGGCGCTGGGAGTACAGCTTCCACGGGCCGATGCTCATCGAGCGGGAAATTGGCGGGCGTCCCAACTGGCCCGGTCGCCCCGAGTCAGGACCGGGGCGGGGGAGCAGCATCACCGTCAACTACCCTGAGCGCCTGCCCGTCGAGGGCGAAGGTGAGGTCACGTTCGACTGCCGCTACGGGCCGTTCTCCGGCCAGGGCTGGGTATATACCGTCTATCGCGGCGCAGATGGCTGGACGTTCGGCGACAAACGACCTACGTGGTGATAACGTATCAAATGGACTTGACACATCCCCTCGCCCTGCGTGCGATGCAGCCACCTGAGGGCGAGGGGTGCGCCTATCGAGCCCGCTCATTGCGGGCTCTTTCACATGTGGATATACTTGACATAGATAGTCTGTAGACCAGACAAATTGAATCTCGCCTCTTTGCTCTGCTTCGGACGTCTTGCTACAGCAAAGGATGATGACGTTATGTCAACCCTCGTCTCAACTATCCGCGATGTAGTCCGCTACCGCGGGACGGAGGGGCAGCTCGCCTGGATTGGCCACCGTTTGGCCGGGCTGGGTACGCTGCTCTTTTTTATCATCCACGTCGTCGACACCTCGTTTGTTTACTTCTGGCCGGAGGGCTATGAGCACGCCATCCGGCTCTACCAGACACCGGTCTTCTTCGTCGGCGAGCTTCTGCTTGTAGCGGCGGTGATCTACCACGGTGTGAACGGCATCCGCGTCGCTGTGCTCGACTGGAAGCCGCAACTGTGGCAGTACCAGCGCCCGATTACACTGGCGACGTTCGCGCTGGTGGCGCTGCTGTACATCCCTGCTGCCGCAATCATGATCAGCCATCTCGTCCGCGCCTGGACGGAAGGGTAGGTGCCCCCATGACGACTGCACAGGAAGTAACCCCCCGCCGCCCGGCACGGCCCCGCCCCGAGGTCAACCGGCAGGCGACCTTCTGGTGGCGTTTCATGCGCTGGTCCGGCGTGCTGCTGATCCCCCTGGCGTTCGGCCATCTGGCGATCGTGCATCTCATCAACAGCGTGGCGGAGATCAATTACCAGTGGGTCATCGAGACACGCTGGTCGCTGCTTAGCTGGCGCATCTATGACGCCCTGCTGCTCTGGTTCGCCGGGCTGCACGGCTACCGGGGCTCGCTGACCGTCATCAACGACTATGTCCACGACCGAGGCTGGAACCGCGCGCTGTCCATCCTGATGGCTGTACTGCTCGTGGCGATCCTTACGCTGGGCACCATCGCCCTGATTGGCGCGCCTTTTGAGCTCCCCTAAGGAAGAGAGAATAACGACCATGCAGACACACCAGTATGATGCTGTCATCATCGGCGGGGGCGGCGCCGGGCTGATGGCTGCACTCTACGCCTCGCGCGGTGTCAACACCGCGGTCATCAGCAAGCTCTACCCGACCCGCTCGCACACGGGCGCGGCCCAGGGCGGCATCGGCGCTGCGCTCGGCAACCATGAAGAAGATCACTGGGAGTGGCACGTCTTCGACACCATCAAGGGGTCGGACTACCTGGCCGACCAGGACGCGGTCGAAGTGCTGTGCAAAGAGGCCATCGACACCGTCATTGAGCTGGAGCACATGGGCCTGCCCTTCGACCGCACCGAGGACGGTCGCAT
>DGDY01000321.1 GCA_002385675.1 Anaerolineales bacterium UBA3940
AGATGTGTATAAGAGACAGGTTCCTTGAAGTCGGCTTCGAGCAGCGAGGTCGGGCGTAGCTCCAGCAGCAGCGTGCGCATCTCCGCCAGCGCGCCGCGTGTGAGCTGCCGCAGCTCGCGCAGACGCCGCTCGCCCTCCGGGCGGTTGCGCTCCCACAGCATCGGCAGCACCTCGGCGATCAGGCTGGTCGAGAACAGCGTCTGCGTCACCGCGTCGTGCAGTTCGCGGGCGAGGCGATTGCGCTCGGCGGCGGCGGCGGCTTCGCTGGCCTGCTCGTAGAGGCGGGCGTTCTCAATGGCAAGCGAGGTGTGGTCGGCGAAGCGTGACGCCAGATCGACATCCTCGTCACTGAACTGTGTCGGCTGCTCGTAGTAGAACGACAGGCTGCCATACACCTTGTCTTTGACGATCAGCGGGACGGTCAGCGCGCTGCGGTAACGGTTGAGCGTGACCTCACGCCATGCCCGCAGGCCGGGGTCGGGCGTGTTGTCCTGCTGAACGGCCTCCCGCAGCGAGGCGGGCGGCTCCTCCATCACGAGCGGCTGCCGCTGCATAATGGTGTGGTCGGTGAGTTCCGCCACGTAGAGCGGGTAGCCCTTCACCCACTCGATGGACTCGGGCGTGCCGCGCCGTGCGGCAAACTCGACCCACTGCTTCTCGTAGTTGATGCGCGTCAGCACGGCGGCATCCGCGCCCATCATCCGGCAGGACTGCTCGACGATGTAATCCAGAATTTCGTTGAGCGGGCGGTTGGAGTTCAGCACGCCCAGTATGTCGCCAAGGCTCTCGGCGACGCGCCGCCGCTGCTCGATCTCACGCGTGCGCTCCTCGACGCGCTGCTCCAGCGTGGCATAGGCGAGCTTCAGCGCGTCCTGCGCGCGCTTGTGCTCGATGGCGATGCCGACAAGGTGCGCCGCCACCTGGATGGTCTGCAACTCCGCCTCGGAGGGGACGCGCCGGTTGTGATAATACATGGCGAAGGTCCCCAGTACCTCGCCGCTGGATGAGAGCACCGGCTCGGACCAGCACGAGCCGAGCCCGCAGCGCTGGGCAAGCTCGCGCAGGCCCTCCCAGCGCGGGTCGGTGGCGATATTCTCGACAATCACCCGCTGGCGTGTGTAGGCTGCCGTGCCGCACGACCCCGCGTTCGGGCCGATCTCCATCCCCTCTATCGCATCGAGGTACTCGCGCGGCAGCCGGGAGGCCGCGCCCACGTGCAGCCGCTGCCCGTCCTCGTCGAGCAGCATGACCAGCGCCTGCAGCCCCGGCCACTGCTCCTCGATGATCTCGACGAGCGCTTGCAGCGTCTCGTGGAAGCCGCCGCCCGTCGCAAGAAGTTCCAGAAACTGCTGCTGCCCGGCCTGGATCTTCTGCGAGCGCTTGTTCTCCAGCGCGTTCACGAAGATCTCGCCGACAATCTTGAGCAGGGCGATGGTTTCCTCAGACCATGTTTTCTCCGCGCGCACTGCATCGAAGCCCAGGAAGCCGATCGCCTCGCCCCGGTACATCATCGGCACGGCGACGAGCGAGCGAATCTCCTGCCGCTCGAACTCGCGCCGGTCGGCTTCGGCCTCTGGCGGCATGTCGGCCACGCGGGGGATGTGCAGCACCTGCCCGCTCATGATCACCCGGTTGGTCCAGGCCATTGCCTCAATCGGGATGTCCTGCAGGCAGTGCTCCTGCGCCTCGACATCCTCCGCGCACCACTCGCTTATGCATGACATTTCCGTGCGCGCGCCGGAGTACAGGAACACGTAGCTGCGGTCGACGCCGGTATAGCGACCGATCGTCTCCAGCGCCCGCAGCATGCCTTCATCCACGTCGTCGGGCGCGAGGTTGATGAACTGCGTCGAGATGCCGGTGATGATGTTCTCCAGCGCGATGCGGGCCTCAAGCTCCGCCTCGACCTTTTTGCGCTCGGTGATGTCGGTGTGCGAGCCAGCCATCCGCACCGGGCGGCCCTGCTCGTCGCGGGTGGCGCGGCCCCGCGCCAGAATCCAGCGGTAGGAGCCGTCGCGGTGGCGCAGCCGGTGCTCGACCTGGTAGTGCTCTGTTTCACCGGCCAGGTGCGCCTCGATGGCCGCCTGTACGCGGGCGCGGTCGGCGGGGTGAATGAGCCGCTGCCATGACTCAAACTCCGGGGCGACGTCCTCCTCATCGTAGCCGAGGATGTGCTTCCAGCGGGGCGAGAAATCCACCTTGTTGGTGATGAGGTCCCAGTCCCACAGCCCGTCGTTGGCCGACTCCATGAGGAAGGTCAGCCGTTCCTCGCGCACGCGCAGCGCCTCTGCTGTCCGCTCAAGCTCGTCGGCCATGGCGACCCGCTCGGTGGCATCGGTCGCGACGAGGATGATCCCCGCGACGTGCTGGTCGCGGATCAGCGGGCTGAGCACCATATCCCAGGCGGAGCGGATGCCGCCGGACTCCAGCCGCAGCCCCTCCCGCTGGACGGTTTCGCCTGCCAGCACGGCTTCAAACAGCGGCAGAACCTGCTCCTCGGTACCCGGCGCGATCTCGAACCAGGACTTGCCCTTGAGGCTTGTCCCCTCGGGGAGCGGCGAGTACTTCTCGACGAACTCCAGCCACGTCGGGTTGCAGCGAACCAGCCGGTAGGCGCGATCAAAGACGGCTATGCCCATTGGCATGCGGTCAAAGAGCAAGTCAAGCAGCTCGCTGTTATCAAGCCGGGTCAGCATGATACGCTCCACGTATCCAAGGCTGGGGGGAAGGCCTGGTGTATGTCATCACAATCATAGCAGGAAATTTCGTGAGATGGAACGGCTGTGCGAAAATCGGCCCCCTCACCCCGGCGAGCCGCCGCAGGCGGCTCGCCACCCTCTCCCTCGGTCGGCACATGATGCTGCGCATCACGCGCCTGGGGAGAGGGGGATCACGTCCGGCCAGTATCGCCCCTTCTCCCCTTGGGGGAGAAGGGTGCCGACCACCGCAGGTGGTCGGCGGAATGAGGGGGCCTCCCCACCCACACGAAAAGGCCCGGCCCCGTGGCCGAGCCTCAATCTGGCTGTATGGGGCGGGCTTAACTCTCTTCCTCTCCGGCCTCGCGCTCGTGGGGCTTGGGGTTGAGGTCATGCACGCCGCCCGACTTGGCGTACACGATGCGCTCGCTGATGTTCGTCACCCGGTCGCCGATGCGCTCCAGGTTGTGCCCGGCCCACAGCAGGTAGGTCCCCTCCTCGATGGAAAGCTCGCCGCTCGTCATGCGCGTAATCACCGACTCGAACAGCTTTTGATACTCGACGTCAACTTCGTCGTCCATGCGTGCAGCTTCGCGCGCCTTCTGCCCGTCCATCTCGACGTAGGCGTCCATCACGACGTCGAGCATGGCCTTGACCTGCTGGTGCATCCTGTCGATGGTGCTCGGAACCTCAATCGGGGCGTGTCCCGAGTAGCGAATGGCGGTCTTGGCAATACCCGCTGCGTGGTCGGCCATACGCTCCAGCTCGTTGGAGATAAGCAGGTCGGCAATCAGCATCCGCAGGTCACGCGCCATCGGCTGCTGGA
Source organism: Anaerolineales bacterium UBA3940 (assembly GCA_002385675.1). GTDB lineage: Bacteria > Chloroflexota > Anaerolineae > Aggregatilineales > UBA3940 > UBA3940. The sequence continues at coordinate 3,523 of DGDY01000321.1, forward strand.
GCGCGAACGTCTTGAGGACGTGCTCCTCGATCTTCTCGTGAAGCTCGTCCATGACATCGTCCTCGTTGACGACGGTCTGGGCGAACTCCTCCTCGTGACTCTGGAATGCCTCCAGCGCCCGGTCGATCGCCTGCATAACGAGGGAGCTAAACCGCAGGATATCATCGCGGATGGTGGTGATATCCCGCTCTAATATACTTCTGGCCGACATGAGTATACTCCAGTTCTCGATATTTCTTAACGTATCTTTAATATACCATAAGTTCGTTCTGGCAATACGAGCAGAAGGTCAGCACGGGCTCAGCCGAATCGACCGGAGATGTAGTCTTCTGTCTCTTTGTTGGTGGGCGAGGTGAAGATCTGCTGAGTCGGGCCACCAGCCCTTACCCCGGCCTGCGCTCCGTGCAGCCTGCGGCTGGGAGGGCAGGCGCAGCCGCGATGGGGCGGGGTTTGGCCCCACCCAACAAAAAGGCCCCTCGCCGCGGCGAGGGGCCTCCAGAGCCAGAGCGGTAGAATGGCTACTCGGCGCTGCTCTCCAGGTTGAGCAGCTTGAACAGCCGCTGGTAGTCCATGTACTCGGCCATCAGCGCCTCGAAGCGGGCGAGCTTGGCCGCCTGCCCGAGCCGCGTCTTGCCGAAGACGCCTTCGATAGCCTCAACGGTTTCCAGCGTGTTTGTCGATACAAGCAGCACGGTTACGCCGAGCTGCTCCGCGCGCTCGATGACGGCAGCGCTCGGCTGGAGGTTGCCGGTCAGGATCAATGCGGTGGTAGAGGTTTCCAGCGCCGCAAGCTGCACGTCGGTGCGGTCGCCGCCGGTGATAACGGCCTTGTTCTGGATCTGCCGGAAGCGGGAAAGCGCCTCCTGTGCGCTCATCGCGCCGACCATCAGGTTCTCGACCAGCGCGTTCTCGCTCACCGCCTTGGTGATGGGCCGCGCGTCGAGCACGTCGATCAGCTCGCCGACGCTGATCGCCGCCAGCTCGGGGCGCTCAACGATCGTGCCGAGCACGGGGATGCCCTTGCTCTCAAGGAAGGGCACGGCTTCCTTCTCGACGAACTCCAGCTCGGTATCCGGCACGCGGTTCAGCACGACGCCCAGCAGCCGGTCGCCCAGGCGGAACTGAGCGGCGAGCGCGTCGTCCAGCAGGCGGAGGCGGCCCCGGTACTTGACCACGACGAGCACCTGCGCGTCGAGCATCTCGGCGACGTGCGGCGTCGAAAGGCCGAGTGCGTAGCCCATGCGCAGGCTGCCACCGCCCTCCAGCAGCAGCACGTCCTTGCCCTCGCTGGCCGGCCCGATGGCCTCCCGAATCTTGTCCTCCAGGCCGCAGCCGTCATCCTCCAGGCAGTCGGGCAGCATCGCGGGCGTGATGACAACCGGCGCCAGATCGCGCGGGTCTTTGTCCAGTGCGAGCACGTTCTTGACGAAGGTCGCGTCTTCGTCGACGACACGCCCCCCCACCTGCGTCGCCTCGTAGCTGAGCGGCTTCAAATAGCCGACCTTGTAGCCTTCAGCCTGTAGCCGCTTGCCCACGCCGAGCAAAACGGCAGTCTTGCCGGAGAAGTTTTCAATTGACGTGATATATATTGCCTTCATTGGTTCCCTGCTGTCCTCTCGATTACTGTGTCCTGTTCAGCCGGTGGTAGGTTGCGTGTCTCCACCCAATTATATCCACTGCGCCCAAAACCTACTCCTGACTTGTCAGGACAAGGCGCATATCGATGGCTACCGCGCCCTGGCCCTTCTCAAAGACCATCAGCGGGTTGATGTCCAGCTCGACGATCTCCGGGAAGTCGGTGACAAGCTGGCCGACACGCATCAGCGTGTCAACAATCGCTTCCTTGTCAACGGGAGGACGCCCGCGCACGCCGTCCAGCAGGGCGTGCGCCCGGATCTCGTCAAGCATCTGCCACGCCTCCCGGCGGGAGAAGGGAGCAATGCGGAAGGTCGCGTCCTTGAGGATCTCGACGTAGATGCCGCCCAGCGCAAAGGTGACAAGCGGGCCGAACTGCGGGTCGCGGTTCATGCCGACGAGCACCTCAAGCCCCTGCGGCGTCATCTCCTGCACGGTGCAGCCCCAGATGCGCGCGCCGGGCACGTAGCGCTCGGCACGGTAGACCATCAACTCGAACGCGTCGCGCACGTCCTGCGCGTTCTGCAGGCCGACGCGCACACCGCCCACGTCTGTCTTGTGCAGGATGTCCGGCGAGGCGATCTTGAGCACGACCGGGTAGCCGATGCGCCCGGCGATCTCGACGGCCTCCTCGGGCGTCGAAGCCAGTTCAGTCTGGGGGATCTTAAAGCCGTAGGCCTCGAGAATGGCCCTCGCCTCGAAGTCGCCAATCGAAACACGCCCCTCGGAGCGCACCTTCTCGAAGACCTGCTTCACCGCCTCGCGGTCCACGTCGATCTCTTCGTACTCCGGCAGCGGCTCGTCACGGGCGATCCGGTAGTCTGCCATGGCACGCAGCGCTGCAACAGCCCGCTCGGGGAAGGGGTAGTTGGGGACGCCGCGCTCGGTCAGCACGTCGATGCCCTTCTGCACTTCCTTCTCGCCCATGAATACCGCGAGCACCGGGATGTCCACCCGCTCGCACAGGTTGGCGACGGCTTCCGCCGTGCCGACGATGTCGGTCAGCGCCTGCGGCGTCAGGACGACGAGAATACCGTCCACGTTCGGGTCCTGCGAGACCACATCGATGGCGTACTCGTAGCGGTCGCCCGCAGCGTCGCCGAGCACGTCCACCGGGTTGGCGGCGGAGGCGGCGTCGGGCAGGTAGCTCTCCAGCTTCTTGATCGTCTCGTTGTCAAAACGGGCGATCTTCAGGCCGCTGCGCTCGATGGCGTCGGTCGCAAGGATGCCCGGCCCGCCCGCGTTCGTGATGATCGCGATGCGGTCGCCCTTGAGCAGCGGCTGGTAGGCGAAGGCGCGGGCGAAGTCAAACAGCTGCTCCATCGTGTGCGCGCGGATGATCCCCGCCTGCTTGAAGGCGGCGGCGTAGGCCTGCTCGGAACCGGCCAGCGAACCGGTGTGCGAGGAGACCGCCCGCGACCCGGCCTGCGTCACGCCGGATTTCACCGCGACGATGGGCTTCTTCTTGCTGGCGAGCCGCGCCGTGTCGATGAACTCCCGCCCCGAGGGCACGCCCTCGATGTAGGCCATGATCACATTTGCGTTGGGGTCGTCCGCCCACATCTGCAACAGATCGATCTCGCTGACGTCTGCCTTGTTGCCGAGCGAGACGAACTTGGAGAAGCCCAGCTCGCCCGCGAGCGACCAGTCCAGCACGGCGGTGCCCAGCGCGCCCGACTGCGACATGAAGTTGATCGGCCCCTTCGGGGGCGTTCCCGCCGCGAACGAGGCGTTGAGCGGGGTGAAGGTGTCAATCACGCCGAGGCAGTTCGGGCCGATAACGCGGATGCCGTACTGCTTCGCGATCTGCATCAGCTCGCGCTCGCGTTCAAGCCCTTCCTTCCCTGCCTCGCGGAAGCCGGCGGTGATCACCACGACGGAGGGGATGCCCTTCTCGCCGCACTCCTTCATTGCGCCGGGCACAAACTTGTAGGGGATAACGATCACGGCGAGGTCGATCGGGTCTTCTACGTCCAGCACGCTCGGGTAGGCGGGCAGCCCCAGCACCTCACCGCCCTTGGGGTTGATCGGGTAGACCTTGCCGATCTTGACATACCCGCCCTCGATGAGGTTCTTGACAACGGCATAGCCCAGCTTTTCAGGGTCGCGCGAGGCGCCAATGACAGCTACTGATTTGGGTTCGAAGAACGTCTCTAGCATATACTCGATTCCCTGCTTAGGCTTTCTACTGGGTTCTCACGGAACATGGATTAGAAACGGCGCACAGCCGGGCTGCGCGAGCGCATCCAGTGAGATGGAATACTCCGTTTCGCTGACGATATCAGGCTTGATGGTTATCGTGCAGGCATCTTCGGACTGCGTGGTCGTGTAGACGACGCCATCGCCGAAGGGCGCGTAATCGAAAAGCCCCTCACGCACCTGTGCTGATGATACCCGTTCGCCCTCTTCACCGTCGACCGGGACGAGCGCCCACAACTGCGCGGTACGTCCGTCATCGGCGGGGGAGGGGGCGGTCAGGTCGAGCAGCAGGTGCTCGCCGTCCGGGTGCCAGCGCAGGCTCAGGGCCGCCATCCCGTCGGGCGTCTCGACCGCGGTCGTGCGGCTCAGGCGCAGATCGTACACGTGCGCGGCAACATCCAGCTCAGCGACCGCATACGCCAGCCGGGCGCCGCTCGGCGAGAGCCGGGGCTCGCCGACCATCGGCGTTTCCGCCTCGAACAGCCGCCGCGCATGCCCTGTTGCCGGGTCCACCGCATACACGCTCGCCGGTTCATCACGCAGAGCTGCCGGGGCCAGCAGGATCGGTCCGCCCGCCACCCACGCGAACGGCACGAGCGGCAGGGCGTTCTCCAGCGCGCCCCGGCTGGTCAACACGCAGCTCTCGCCGCCCTCCAGCGAGGCCAGCTTCAGCGCCCAGTCGGCGTCGGCCAGCGGCACGCCGTCCTCACGCACCTCGACGTAGGCCACCTCTCGCCCGTCCCCGGACAGCGCCAGCGCGATGATGCGCGCCCCGGCGGGCGTCTCGACGAGCAGGCGGTCATCCGGCTCCGCCAGCGGCCACACAGCGATACCCTGCTGAGAGCCATCTGCGCCCCACAGCAGGTAGGCCAGGGTCGTGCCGTGCGGGTCGGCGGTGAGGCTGCCCGCTGTCTGCCCGTCGTCCAGCGGCAGGCTGACAGCCGTGAGGGTGCCGTCGGCGGCGATGCTGGCGACCGCTTGCACGGCTCCTGCATCCGGCGCAACCCAGATCTGCTGCGGGTCGAGCGCGAGAGCGGGCGTAGGCTCAGGCGTCGGGCTGGGCGTGGCGGTCGGCGTGGGGGTGAGGGTTGCCGCGGGCGAATCATCCAGCGGGGCCGCAGCACTCGCGTCGGGCGCGGGGCCGCACGCGGGCAGCAGGCTCGCACATGCGATCAGCGCCAGGGCAAGCGGCGCTCTGCAGATCGGCTGGATGACAGGTCTCATACGGTACTCACCCCGCGCGGTCGCGGAGGCTGCTACGGTCCGCCCGGTGCTGGCGCCGGGTTGCGCCGCCGGGCGAGCGTGAAACGTGTGGCTGGGGCGCGGTCGTTCGATGCCCACACGGCCATTATAGCACGCGCAGATCGGGCCTTAAAGGCGAGAGCCGCGCCGGTGGAGCTTCGGCGCGATATTTCGTGAATTCTGTCACAAGTGTGATAGGTAAAGGCGGGTAGGGAACGGGGCGGTCAAGAAACAGGAAAGAAATGAGAACGCCGTAACTGAACGTCGCGGCTCCCGGTTTGTGACGGTGGCACGTCGAATTCGTGCGTGGCCGGTCTAAAAAACAGCCCCTTCTCCTCACAGAGGAGAAGGGGCTCGCGGACCTGCCTGCAGGTGGGGCGGGTGGGATGTGGGGCGAGGTAAGTCTTGCCTATTCCGGCGGAGGCGACGAGATCAGCAGGTCCGCGCCGGGAAGTTCGTCACCGGTCAGGCGCTGGTAGCTGAGCTGGAGCAGCGACACAAGGTATTGCAGGTTGTGGGCGGGGATGGCGTTGCTGCTGGCGAGCTTGTAGTTGTAGACCGCGCCCTTCACGTCCACGCTGGCGTCCTCGGGCAGCACGACATACGGGTAGTGGTCAAGAAGCTCCACACCGCGAACCCGCAGCTGGCGCTCCAATGCCCTGAGCAGCCCGTCGATTTCCTGCTCGTTCGTCTCGACGCGCCCGTCGCCGTCGTAGTCGCGCTTGGCGACCATCGTGAAGGTCTCCATGCTCTCGCCATGGCAGAGCTGGCAGACCTCGACGTTCTCGACGCCGTCGGGGCTGGTCATGGCGAAGGTGTGCCCGCCGACCTCGTTATGCCCCGGCAGCGGCGCGCCTGCTTCGTCCACGCCGGGCGTGTCGGCCATGTGGCAGGTGATGCAACTCTCCTCAAGGATCAGCGAGTGCAGCGTGCTAGGCAGTTTCTCTCCCCAGGTATAGCCGCCGGTCCCGGAGAGGAGTTCCGCCGCCGCCGAATAGTGTGGCGTCTGGAAGCGGCTGCCCTCAACCGCGCGGACCGGGTCGACACGCGTGTTGTGGCACGTCATGCAGGTGGCGGCGGCGCCCGCCTCGGTCACATTGGTGCCGTCGGGCAGCAGCACCTGGTCGAACACGCGCAGTTGATCCGGGCGGTCGGAGTGGTGCGGGTCATGGCAGACCGCGCAGGTAATCGGTTGGTAGTCGGTGCGGCGCTCCTCCGGCGGCAGGCCCTTAGCCGCGTCGATGTAGCCGCCGCCGGTATGGCAGGCCACGCAATCACGGTGATCCTCGCCGATCGGGTACCAGAAGGCGTGAGCGGTGCGGTCGGCATGGGCGCTGTTCTCCCACTGCTGTGGGATGGTGTACGTCGGGCCCTGGGCGTGGCACTGGGCGCACGTGCCGTACTCCAGCCCGATGGCAATCGGCCCCATGGCCTCCACATCGCCGGTGACGTGCTCGGAGCCCGGCCCGTGGCAACTCTCACACTGGACGTTCGCCAGCGCCGCGACCTCGGGCGCATCCTCAAGCATCTGCTCCCAGTTGCCCTCGCTCAGCACGGAGGGGAACTCCCACCCGGCTTCGCGGGCGACGTCGTCAAAGCCGCCGTTGTTGGCCTCGGAGTGGTTGTCGAAGCCGGTGGTGTGGCACGAGATGCAGTTGGGGCCGTAGTCCTCGGTGGCGTGCCCGTCGATGCCCTCGCTGAACACCGTCGCATGCGCGGTCTGCGCCCAGGCCTCCGACTTGCTGCGGTGGCAGGACGCGCACTCCGGCAGGGCCGGCTCGTCGCCGTCCATCAGCCCAACGCCGACGTAGCCATCCACCGCGTGGACCGTCCACGAATCGGTTGCGGTGTTGCCGTTGCTATCCGTCGCGCGGAGTGTCAGCACGTACGCACCGGGCACGTCTGTTTGCCAGCGGGCCACGCCGCCGTCGGTGAGCAGCCGTGCGTTCGAGCCGTCGGGCGGCTGGAGCGACCACTCAAACTTGAAGCCCTCCACCTCGATGCGGTAGCTCTGCGCCTGCGGGTCGAACGCTTCGAGGCTCTCGACCTGCATGTCGGGGGTGATGGCGTAGGGCATCACAAACGCCTGGGGCGGCTCGGTCTCCGGGTCCTCCCCGGCGGGGATGGCGTAAGGCTCCGCCGCCACGACTGCACCGACGCCCACCACGTCACTGGCCGTTGTGACGATGGGCATCGTGCTGATCTCGCTCAGCGCCGTGCCGCCCCCGCTTCCGGCGGGCGAGGTGGGTTCGGGAGGTGTGGTAGGTTCGACAGCAGGCTGAGGGGTGCTGTCGGAGGGAGTGTCGGGGGTGGCGCTGCATGCGGCGAGTGCCACCGCTGCCAGAATCGCGACCAGTCCTCCGATGGCGTTCCACTTACCAGACATTGATTAGAGGATCCCTTCCTGATCGATGAAGTTCGAAGCTGTGTCACGGGCAGTGCCCGGCTGCTGCCGGTTGGTCGCACGAAAGGCGGCCCACCGCCCCCTGCCGGAGGCGCATTGCCAGCCTTCCGATTTACACCCGATTATGGGTGAAACAACCTACACCGTAGCAGTGGAAACTATCATGATTGTTCGGGAACATTGTCACAATACTATGACATTCCGCCCCGACTTTGTGATGGACAGCACATGACCGCCTATGGCGTATAGCCCATAATGAATACTGGAGATCATGCGCCCGGTGGCAGGCACCACCAGGCTTGTCCACGTTTAAAACAATTAAACAACATCTGTGTCATCTGCGCCATCTGTGGACTCACCTTTATGTATGGGTGGAGTCCACAGATGACACAGATAGCACAGAGAAAATTTGCCCACGAACAGCACGAATTAAAAATAATTAAACCACATTCGTGTCATCTGTGGACTCTTAAAAACAAGGAAGTGGGACAATGAGCCAACCGATCCGGCTGCTGCTTGTCGACGATCATGACGTGGTGCGGGCGGGCATCCACGCCTTGCTGGACGCGCAGCCCGACATGCAGGTGGTTGGCGAGGCGGCCAACGGCGTTGAGGCGGTCGCGCGGGCGGTCGAGCTCCGGCCCGACGTGGTGCTCATGGACATCGCCATGCCGGAGATGGACGGTATCGAGGCGACGCGCCGCCTCAGCGAGTGTTGCCCCGACGCGGCAGTGCTGGCTCTGACGGTTCACGAGGGGCGCGAGTCGTTCTTCGCGATGCTCCGCGCGGGTGCATCCGGCTACGTACCCAAGTGCGCCGCGACAGAAGAGCTGCTGCTTGCGATCCGCGCGGTGGCGCGCGGCGAGGCGTACCTGCACTCATCAGTGACGCCGCTTCTGCTGCAGGACCACCTGCGCCACGGCCACGGCGAGCAGCATGATTGCAGGGTGACGTGCGGCCTCACCGAGCGCGAACAGCAGGTCCTGACCCTTCTTGCCGAAGGGCTGCTGAACCGCGAGATCGGGGAGGAGTTAGGCATCAGCCCCAAGACTGTCGCCCGCCACCGCGAGAACATCATGCGGAAGCTGGGGCTGCACAGCCGCACCGAGCTTGTCAAGTACGCGATTCGAGTTGGGCTTATTGACGTCGAGGAGTAGGGGCGGCCCGCTGCTCAGAGTTTTGTTACAGGCCCGCTCCATTAAGCCCGCAGGATGGACTTCTATAGTGACCTGTACTATACTGGGGATGCAACCGTGGTCGTTCTATACGGAGCGCGCTGGCGACAGAGTGCGCGCGCCGTACCCTCCATAAGTGTGTGACAACCGACCCGGTGCAACTAAAAACCCCGCTTGGCGAGGCGGGGTTTTTGCTGTGTCGAAGCGGCGGTTACACGACGATGATCGTCGTGCCCAGCTCGCCCGGCTCACGGCTGCGATGCTCCTCGTCATAGGTGTGCGGAGCGGTCCAGCGGTAGAGCCATTTGGCTGCATCCGGCGTGACGTTGATGCAGCCGTGACTGCGCGGCGTGCCGTAGTTGTTGTGCCAGTACGCGCCGTGGATCGCTGCGCCGTTGTCGCCGAAGTAGATCGCCCACGGCACCCCGTTGACATCGTAGGGCAGCCCCACGTCGCTGCCGCCGCGCATCCGCCGCGAGGGGCGCTTGGACTCAACCTTGTATTCACCCTCCAGCGTCTGGAAGTTGATCAGCACCCCGTCTTCCCTCTCGAAGCTCGTGCCCGATGCGATGCGCGTCTTGAACACCATCGTATCGCCTTCGTATGCCGTCAGCGTCTGCTGCGGGAGCGAGATGACAATGTGCTTGTCTGTCACATCGGGCGAGATGGGTTCGAACTCGTAGGGCTCAAGCTTACGGATGTGATGCGCGAGCACCCAGGCCGGGCGGTTCGGCTCGATGTCGTCGTACAGCCGATACCAGACGCGCCCTTCCTCGTCCTCCGCCCGCTCCAGCACCTTGTGGACCTGGCCCCAGAAGCACTGGTAGTAGGCGTAGTCCCAGCGGCGGCTGCGGAGCGACGGCCCCTGGAACTGCCATGAGATCGGCACGCTGACCTCGCCCCAGAACGGCTCATCCACCGAGGGAAGGGGCTGCTGGAACTGCTCGCGGCAGGGCACGACATAGGCCGAGTGAACGAAGCCCTCGTGTGTACGGAACCACACCGGGCTGGCCGCGCGGCTGTCGTAGCGCGGGCCGCGCACGCTCTCCAGGATCGGCATGGTGAAGCCCCAGTAGACGGTCCGCAGGGAGTTCGCCTTCGGGTCGGGCGCGGCAAAGATGCGGACGCGAGCCGCGCCGTGGACGCGGCCAAACATGGAGTAGTCGCCGTAGACCTCACGGAAGGAAATGGTCGGGTCGAGGAAGTCGTAGGTTGTGCCGTCGGGGCGCGGCCCCTGTGCAAAGGCATGCCCCACGCGCAGTGAGGCGAGGCTGGCGACGCCGAGCCCGGCAGCCCGCAAGAAGTGACGGCGAGACAGGTTTTGTGACATGGTTGGCCCCTCACAAAGAAACGTTGCGAGACGAATTATATCAGCGGCGCGCTTTTCGGCAATGAGAGCCCTCGGCCTCCCTCACCTCCGGCCACTCTTCCGGGCGGCTGCTAACACGGCCCGGGAGAGGGGAGATGGTCGCCTTTAAACGATGGAGCCGCGAATAAACTTCGCGGCTCCGATCTCGATAAGGCCGGGCGTCACTCCCCGGCGGGCTTTGCCGCCTCGCTGCTCTGCTTCTCGCTGTTGGGCTGCGGAATGGGTTTGGGGCTGGCGTCTGCGGCGGGCTTGCCTTTGGTGGGGTTCTCCAGCAGTTCTTTCACACGCTTGATCAGCACGTCCGGCGCGAACGGCTTGAGGATGTAATCCACCGCGCCGACCTTCAGCCCACTACGCACCTCGTCCTGCTGGCCCTTCGCCGACAGGAACACAAGCGGGATGTGCGCGGTGGTCTCGTCCGCCTTGATGGCCGCGCACGCCTCGTAACCCGTCATGCGCGGCATCCGCACGTCGAGCAGGATCAGGTCAGGAACCTCGCTCTTTGCCTTCTCGACCGCTTCCACGCCGTTGATGGCGGTGATCACCTCGAAGCCCCCGAAGCGCAGGGTCAGGGCGATCAGGTCGCGGATGTCGGGCTCGTCCTCTGCGATGAGTATTCTGTGCATGGCGAGGTTCACTCTCCTCGTGCTCGGATCAAATTGCGGTTAGCGGATGTAAGGGATCTGCGGGACGACGCCCTCAAAGACGGTCGGCAGCCATACGTGGAAGGTGCTGCCCACGCCTTCCTCGCTCTCCACCCAGACGCGCCCGTTGTGCATCTCGACGATCTGCTGCACGATGGACAGGCCAAGGCCGGTGCCCGCCGTGCCGAAGACAATGGGGTGGCTCTCGCCCCGGTAGAAGCGCTCGAAGATACGATCCAGGTCTGCCGCCGGGATGCCGATGCCGGTGTCCTCCACGTCGATCTGCACGCCGCCGTCCTCGCGTGAGACGCGCACGGTGACGCGCCCCTCGTCCGGGGTGTACTGGTAGGCGTTGCCGACGAGGTTCGTTACCACCTGCGTGATGCGCCCGTAGTCCGCCTCGATGGTTGGGAGGTCGTCGTCGAACTCGGCCTGGAGCGTCAGGTTGCGGCCCTCCTGGTTCATGCGCCCCTCGAAGGTGTCGAGCACGTCGCGCATCAACTCGCGCAGGTCTATCGGCTGGATGTCCAGTTCAATGCGCCCCTGCTCGATGCGCGAGATGTCGAGCAGGTCGTTTACGAGCAGGCTGAGGCGGTCGGCGTTGTTCTTGATGGTTTCGAGGAAGCGGCGCTGCTCGGCGGTCACCTCGCCCGCCGCGCCCATGAGCAGCAGGTCGGCATAGCCCTTGATGCTCGTCATCGGCGTGCGCAGTTCGTGCGACACCCGGGCGACGAACTCGCTCTTGATGCGGTCCGCCATGACCTCGCGCGTGATGTCGCGGAAGACCGATACCAGCCCCAGGTATTCACGACCGTGCAGCACCGGCGACACGTGTACCGAGATAATGCGGTCCTCGACCTCGATCTGCTCGGAGAGGAACTCGCCGGTGTAGGAGAGCGGGTCGGCGCGCCAGCGCTCGATGGTCTGCGCCCAGGTTTCCGCGCCCGCACCGTACAGGCCGCTCAACTCGGAGGCAGGCCGCCCGAGCGCCTGCTCACGCGTCAGCCCGAGGGTGCGCTCCGCCGCCGCGTTGAACAGGATGATCTCGCCCGTCTGGTCGGTCACCATCACACCGTCGGCGACGGACTCGAGGATGGCCTGGCTCTTGGCCGCTTCGGTCTGCTGGCTGCGGAGCATCACGCCGAGGCGCTCCGCCTGCTCGCGGATCATGCGGTAAAGCTCGGCGTTGTTGATGCTGCCCGCGACCTGGTTGGCGGCGGCTTCAACAAGCCGCAGATGCCCCTCGTTGAACGCGCCGGGCGTATCGCTGTTGAAGAAGATGCAGCCCAGCACCACATCGTTGGCGATGAGCGGCGCGCCGATCAGCGAGCGGCGCGTTTCCGTGCCGGGGATCTTGACCCAGCGCGGGTCGGTCTGGACGTCGTCTATCAGGACGGACTCGCGGTGCTGGAGCACCCAGCCCGCCAGCCCTTCGTCGGTGCGCAGTTCGATACGGCGACCACCCGGCGGGAGCGGGCCGCTCGTCTGCATCGAGGCGCGGTGGATCAGCAGGTCGGAGTGCGGATCGACCAGGAACAGCACGCCGGTGTCCGCGCCGACCGCCTCGCCGACGAGGTCCATCGCGCGGCTGAGCACCATGTCGAGGTCGAGGCTGGCGGTCAGCTCCACCGCGATGCGGTACAGCGTGTCGATGCGGTCGCGCTCCTCGCGCAGTTCTCGCGTGCGCTCCTCGACGCGCTGCTCCAGCTCAGCAGAGAGCTTGACCATCTGCTCGTAGAGGTTGGCGTTCGACATGGCCGTCGCGACCTGCGCGGCGAAGGTGCGCATGAGCGCCAGGTCGTTGTCGTCGAGCGGGTCGTCGTCCCCGGCGGCGACGGTCAGCACGCCGAGCACCCTGTCATCGGCGATGATGGGCACGGCGATCTCGCTGCGCACCCAGGGGTGCGAGGGCAGTTCGTCCGTGCTGTTGGCGACATCGCGCAGGAAGATCGGCTCGCCGGTAGCGGCGGCACGCCCGACGATGCCCTTGCCGACCAGCGGTCGGGCCACGTGCGCGGCGGCCTGACCGTAGCCGTGGCTGGCCTGCAGCGACAGGTGCGAGCCTTCCAGCGTATACAGCCCGATCAGCGGGTAGTGGAAGGCCTGTGCCAGCTCGCGCACGACGCGCTCGAAGATCTGCTGCAGGTCGAGCGCGGAGTTGACCACCCGCGAGACTTCCTGCAGCGTCGTCGTCTCGGAGAGCCGGTCCTCAAGCTCTTTGTACAGGCGCGCGTTCTCGATGGCGACGGCCACCTGCGTGGCGAGCGGGTTGAGCACGCGCAGGCTCGACTCGCCGAACGCGCCCTCACGCTCGAAGTCCTTTACGGCCAGCACCCCGGCGATCATGCCGCTGGTGAACGGCACCGCCAGCAGCGACTTCAGGCCCGGCTCGTTGTGCTCGAAGCCAAGCTCCGCGATCTCGACGGCAGCGCTGCGGCGGGTCAGCAGGGGCTGCCCGGAGTCGATCACGTGGTTGTACAGGTCGCGGCTGTAGCCTGCCGACGCGCCGGTGCGCGGCTCGCCGTCCACCACGTCGAGCGGGAAGGCGATCTGCCCGGTGGCCGGGTCGCGCAGGGCAATGGTCAGCGAGCGGATACCGAGCACCCGGTCAAGCTGCGGCGGCAGCAGGTGGTACAGGTCGTCGATGGAGATGATCTGCGTCAGCGCGCGGCTGATCTCATTCAGTGCGCTGAGTTCGACAAGCCGCGCCTCGGTCTGGTCGTGCAGGCGGGCGTTCTCCAGCGCCGTGGCGACGGAGGCGGCCAGCGCGCGGGCGGTGCGCGTGTCGCGGTCCTCAAAGCGGCGGTTCGGGTCGCGGTACCACAG
>DGDY01000330.1 GCA_002385675.1 Anaerolineales bacterium UBA3940
ATGGAGGGAGGCAGTGTATGGCGACAGCCGATACCCAACAGTTCTCGAATGGCGTCTCTGAGGGGACCGGGCGCTGGGTTCTGGTGGCGACGATCCTCGCTTCCAGCATGGCGTTCATCGACGGAACCGCCCTGAACGTGGCCCTCCCGGCTATCCAGGCCGATCTGAACGCAACGGGGCGCGACCTGCTGTGGATTGTCAACGCCTACCTGCTGATGCTGGCGTCGCTGCTGCTCGTCGGCGGCGCGCTGGGTGACCGCTTTGGCCGCCGCCGTGTGTTCAGCCTGGGCATTGCGCTGTTCACCGCCGCCTCGGTTGCCTGCGGGCTGGCGCCCTCCCCCGGCTTCCTGATCGGAGCGCGGGCCGTGCAGGGCGTCGGCGGCGCGCTGATGGTCCCCGGCAGCCTGTCGATCATCACAGCGACATTCCCGACGAACCGGCGTGGCGCGGCCATCGGCACGTGGTCGGCCTTTACAACCATTACCACGGTCATCGGCCCTGCGCTCGGCGGGCTGCTTGCCGACATCGGGCTGTGGCGCGGTGTGTTCTTTATCAACGCGCCGCTGGGCGTGTTCGCCCTGTGGGCCACGCTCAACCACGTACCCGAAACCCGTGACGAGACGCTGCGCGGCCCGCTCGACATCGCCGGGGCGGTGCTGATCGTCGCCGGGCTGGCGGGCCTGACGTACGCCTTCACCACAGCCGGCGACCTCGGCCTGCAGAACGCCATCACCGATCCCCTGGTTGTCGGCGCGCTCGTGCTGGGCGTGCTGGCCCTTGTCGCGGCGCTGTTCGTGGAGTCGCGCGCGCCCAACGCCCTCATGCCGCCCCGGCTGTTCGCCTCGCGCACCTTTGCCGGGGCGAACCTGCTCACGTTCTTCCTGTACGCCGCACTGAACGCCGTGAGCGTGTTCCTGCCGCTCAATCTGGTGCAGGCGCAGGGCTACCGCGAAACGATTGCCGGGCTGACCTTCCTGCCGTTCACCCTGATGCTGGCGGCGCTCTCGCGCTGGGCGGGCGGGCTGGTGGAGCGTGTCGGCCCGCGCCTGCCGCTGACGGTCGGGCCGCTCATCTGCACGGTCGCGCTGTTCCTGATGGGGCTGCCGGGGCTGACAGGCGGCCCTGCCGACTACTGGCGCACGTACTTCCCGGCGATCCTGGTGCTCGGCATCGGCATGGGCGTGACGGTCGCGCCGCTGACGACGACGGTGATGAGCGCCCTCGACGGGCGACATGCCGGAACGGCGTCCGGCATCAACAACGCGATCTCGCGCATCGGGGGCGTGCTCGCCATTGCGATCTTCGGCGCGATCATGCTGCTCGTCTTTCAGAGTGCGCTGGCAGGCCGGTTGGCACCGCTCGACCTGCCGGAGGGCGTCCAGGCCGCGATGATGGAGCGCGCCGGCGACCTCGGCAACACCCGCCCGCCGGACGGGCTGCCCGCAGCCGTGACGGCGCAGGTCGGCACGGCGGTGAACGGGGCGTTTGTCAGCGCCTACCGGGTGGTGGCGTTCGTCAGTGCGGGGATGGCCCTGCTCAGCGCGCTGCTGGCGTACCTGCTCATCGAGGACGTGGTGCGGCAGGAGGAGTGAGGACAGAACATGGCGTCTTGTCGCGCTGCCGCCTCCCCTTCGCCGCGAAGTTTATTCGCGGCGGTGTCTACAGCTACCCCGGTTGCATATCCACTCCCTGAATGCCAAAATCAGGGAGCTACCACACCCTAACGCCAACTGGATACGACAGGAAGGGCTCATGCATCATCAGGGCATCTCCCGGCGCACGGCGCTGAAGGCAGGCGCGCTGACCGCCGCCTCACTCATCACAGGCCGTGCCGTGCCGCGCGCGCTCGCGCAGGAGGGGGGCGAGAGCGACGACGAGCAGCTTGCCAACCCCGGCGGACGCGTGCGCGTTCAGTACGACGAACTGCAATCATTCAACGAGCTTTATAATTACCCGCCGCTGCTCGGGCGCGCCGAGGCCTGGCGCATCCCCATTGTCGAAGACCCCGGGCGCTACAACGAAACCATCGTCCGCCTTGTCAACTACTCGGATGTCGTGCCCATCTACGGCGCGATCCGTCACGAGGCGCTGCGCTGGGGCTACGAGCACAACGACGTATGGTTTGACGTTGGCGAGGGGTACATCCACTCCTCGTGGATTGTGCCCTGCTACGAGATCTTCAACGAGCCGGAAGAGGTCATCGGCGACGGCTTCTGGGGCGAGATCACCGTGCCGACCTCGTGGCAGCACTGGGAGCCGAAGCTCAAATCCACCCGCTACTACGACTTCGCCTATGGCGCGGTGTTCCGCGTGATAGACCGTAAGGACGAGGAAAACGGGCGCGCCTGGTACAAGCTGTTTGACGACGCCAAGCCCGGCGCGTCGTGGTGGGTGCAGGCCACGCACGTGCGCCGCATCGATGAGCGCGAGTTCGCCCCGATCTCGCCGGACGTGCCGCCTGAGGAGAAGCGCATCGAGGTGGACCTCGACAACCAGGTGGTGACGTGCTACGAGTACGATCACCCGGTGTTCTCGGCGCGCTGCGCAACTGGCACGGCCTTCCGTGATGAGCAGGGGCGCCGCCTGGACTTCTTCACGCCGCGCGGCGAGTTCCGCGTGTGGCACAAGCGCCCCTCCCGCCGCATGACGGGCGGCGAGTCGTCCAACGACCGCTACGACCTGCCCGGCGTGCCCTGGTGCACCTTCTTCACGGCGAGCGGCGTGGCCTTCCACGGCACGTACTGGCACAACGACTACGGGAAGCCGCGCTCACACGGCTGCGTCAACCTCACCCCTGAGGCGGCCAAATGGATCTACCGCTGGGTCGAGCCTTACACAGGGCACGATGTCGAAGCCTACTTCGTCAAGGAGCCGGAGGAGCGCGAGATCGCAACGCGTATCGTCGTGTTCTGACATAAGCAGGGCCCACAGGCTGGCTTGTGATGTTCGGCAGGGGCGGGGGTGACACCCGCCCCTGTTACCGCGTGCCCGAAACTGGAAAATGTCGTGTGAGTACGTTAAAACATGTCCGAGGCCGTTAACTTTTTAGCTGGAGTTCAAACCTGATGAACATGCTCGTGATCATCGCGATTGCCAATGCCATCCTGTGGAGCGGCGTCATCCTGGTGCTGCTGCTGGTGCTGGCGCGTAACGCCCGCCGCCTCGACATGCAGATCGACCGGCTGGAGCAGCAGCTTACCGAAGCGGGCGTCGAGCAGCTCGACGAGCCGCGCTGAGCCAGGTGCTCTCTGTGCCCCCACCGGGTGGCTGCAACGCCGGAGCCCCCGCGCGCATCCAAAAGGTGGCTCAGGCAAGCAGCTATCATGTGACGCACAAGCGCCGGAGACATACTCGCTATGATTGATCCATCTGCTGTAACCCTGCCGCTGGCACTTCTCGCCGGATTCATGTCGTTTATCTCGCCGTGCGTGCTGCCCCTCGTACCGGCCTACATCGGCTACCTGACCGGGCAGGCAGCGAACACCGCGAGCAGCACGCTCGCTATGGCGAGCGCCGGGCCGCAGAGCCGTGGGGCAAGCGCTGCGCAGGCCACGCCTTCACGCTGGATCATCGCGCTGCACGGGCTGTTCTTCGTGCTTGGCTTCTCGATTGTGTTCGTGCTGCTGGGCATCACGGCGGGGACGATCGGCCAGATCAGCAGGCAGTTCAACCAGGCGACGGACTGGATCATGCGCATCGGCGGGCTGCTGATCATCGTGCTCGGCCTGCATACGATGGGCGTCATCCGCATCCCGTTCCTGTATTACGACACGCGCCGCCAGTCGCAGCCCAAGTACGAGCTTGGCTACCTGGGGTCGCTCTTCATGGGCGTGACGTTCTCGGCGGGCTGGTCGCCCTGCCTCGGGCCGATCCTCGCCGCCATGCTCACGCTCGGCGCGAGCACCGGCTCGGCGGGGCGGGCAGCAGTGCTGCTCACGGCCTACGCCATCGGCTTGGGCATCCCGTTCATGCTGGCCGCGCTGCTTCTTGACCGGGTCACCGACCAGCTCCGCCGCCTGCGGAAGTACATGCGGATCATCGAGATCGTGAGCGGCCTGCTGCTGATCGCGGTGGGTGTGCTCGTCTTCAGCGGCGCGATGCAGCGCCTGCTGGCTCCGCTCGCGGGCAACACCGACCTCACCATCGCCATCGACAGGTGGCTGGTGAACCTGGTCGGCGGGGGTGAGTGATTAAGACATCCAGGTATCCGGCCACGTATAGGGGCACAGATGGGGAAGGCCCGCTGTGCCCCTTGCTGTTATACTATGCGGGTCATTGAATCCATAAACGAGCCAAGGTTGAGGCAGAGGGGCAAGAAGTGACCGTAGACGTGACGCTGTTCACGCGGGAGGACTGCCACCTGTGTGACGAGGCAAAGGCTGAGCTGCAGCGCATCGGCCAGGCCATCCCGTTGAACGTGATTGAAGTGGACATTGCAAGCGACCCCCGGCTGGAGCGCGAGTATGGGGAGCGCATCCCGGTGATCGGCGTGGACGGGGAGACCTTCAGCGCGCCGATCAACTGGGAGGACGTGAAGGTGGCGCTCATCACCGCTGCCAGCTTCGAAAGCGCGAGCGAGAAGCAGAAGGCGACGGGCCGCAAGCGCCGCGTCGTGATCGCGCTTGACAAGGGCATCCTGTGGCTGACCCGCCACTGGCTGGCAGTGCTCAGTACGATTGTCGGGCTGTACGCCGCGATCCCATTCATGGCGCCGGTCGCCATGGAAGTGGGTGCGACGGGCGTCGCCAATCTCATCTACACCGTATACAGCCCGGTCTGCCACCAGTTCGCCTTCCGCTCGTGGTTCCTGTTTGGCGACCAGCCCGCCTACCCCAGGGCGCGTGCGGGCGTTGAGCATCTGGAGCCGTTTGAGGTCTACGCGGCGGCAGAACCTGCCTTCGACGGCATCGACGTGACCGTGCTTGACGATGACCTGATCTTCGCCGCGAAGCGCTTCCGGGGCAGCGAGCGCATGGGCTGGAAGGTGGCGTTCTGCGAGCGCGACGTGGCGATCTACTCGGCGCTGGCGCTCACCGGCGTGGCGTTTATCTTCCTCAAGCGAGCGGGTGTGAAGGTCCCCAAGCTGCCCTTCTGGGCCTACGTGCTGATCGCCATCGTCCCGATAGGGCTGGACGGCTTCAGCCAGCTCTTCGCCAACCCGCCGTTTAACGCCTTCGGGCTGGACGCCTACCCCGTCCGCGAGAGCACGCCCTTCCTGCGGGTGCTCACCGGGGCGCTGTTCGGGTTTGGCAACGGCTGGCTCGTGTTCCCGTACATCGAGGAGAGCATGCAGGAGACCGCCGAGATGGTGGAGAACAAGCTCCGCCGGGCGGGTGAGCTGCCTCCGGAGCGTGCGGCGGCGAAGTAGCCCGACTACCGCGATTCACCTCGCCCTTCTCGCGTAGCAGTGAGAAGGGCGCTTTTTATCGTCAGCCGTGCGGGAGGGGTAAAGTTTCACCCGCAAAGGGCAGAATTGCCGCATGTAATACATAATGCCGGCCTACAGCCAGCCCGTACCATGCCACATGCGTAAAATTGGGCTAAATTCCCGTGCAATGTGCTTGCATACGTGTAGTGTTTCGTGTACGCTGTGTTTACGTGTATCCGAATAGGAGGTACAAATGAGCAAAGAAGAATACACTGCCTACTGCGTGAAGTGTAAGACCAAGCGCCCCATGAAGGATGCCGAAGTGGTGACGAACGCACAGGGGCGTCGGCAGGCAAAGGGTGAGTGCCCGGTATGCGGCACCAAGATGAACCTGTTCCTTCCGAGTGAGAAGAAGAAGGCCTAAGGCTGAAACAGCTATGATCTGACTAGACGCCCCGCCCCGTGCGGGGCGCATTTTTTGCCGGGGCACAACACGGCACGCCGACCTTCTGCACAGATGTGCAATAAAATTCTGGACAGATGTGCAGTTCTTAACCTGTTCTTAACACACTGTTCACAGGGGCTTAATGCACCTGCGGATAATGACGGCTGTGTGGTGCAGTGTGGTAACCTACTTTTCTCCCCTTGTAGACCACCTCCTATTCTTCTCACGAGCGAGGCAGCCGTCAGGGCTGCCTCGCTCGTTTATTATGCACGGGCCGGGTGGCAGAGCCGCCCCCGCTCAACTATACTTGGCGCACGTACACCTATGAGCTATCACCATCGACGAGGCGAGCAGTGTCAGGAGAGCTGACAGGCCAGCAACTTGGCCCCTTCACCATCGACGAGCTCATCAGCAGCAACCCGCTCATCGACACCTACAGCGGCTACGACGCCGACCCTGAGCAGCGTGTCGTCGTCAAGATCGTCAAGCGCGAACCCGCGCCAGAGGATGACCTTCTCCTCGAGTTCCGGCGCGAGGCGCGGGCCATCGCAGGGCTGCGCCACCCGAACATTGCCCGCGTTTTCGACTTCGGCGAGACCCGGGCCGGGCGCTACGTCGTCAGCCGCGAAATTGACGGCGTGCCGCTCAGCGAGGCGCTGGCTGAAGCCGCCGCCACCGGGCAGACGTTCTCCCTGGACGACGTCGCTTTTATCGTACGGCAGGTTGCCGCTGCGCTCCACGAGGCGCACCGGCAGGGCGTCATGCACCGCGCGCTCACGCCCGAGCGCATCCTGCTCACGCGCAGCGCCCAGGCGATCGTTACCGACTTCGGCCTTGCGCTACTGGCCGGGGACGGGGGCGCAGAAGACCCGCTCGGCGCACGCGAGTACAGCGCCCCGGAGATGCAAACCGGCGCTCACAGCGCCACACCGGCTGCCGACGTGTACTCGCTGGCCGTGATCGCCTACGAACTGCTCACCGGGCAGCGCCCGTACAGCCTGGACTCAGACCTTGACCGCGCCCTGCGCGACCTCGCCGATACCGCGCCCGACCCGCGCATATTCCGGCCCAGCCTGCCCCGTGCGGTGACTCCCGTGCTCCAGAAGGGGCTTGCGACAGCGCCGGGGGAGCGGTTCGAGAGCGCCATGGCGTTCGCCAGTGCGCTGGAGCGCGCGCTCGATGGCGATGCGGTCGTCGCGCCGGAGCGCAAGCCCGCGCCGGAGGTCATCCCGCCGCCCACCCGGCCCCCGGCACGCAAGCGCCGCTCGCCCGTTACCCTGGCGCGGGTTGTGGTGGTTGCCGTCGTGCTGCTGTTGTTTGCGGGCGCGGGCGCAATGCTGCTGCAGGCTATCGGGCTGATCAGCCTGCCGTTTGGGCCGAGGCTCGCCAGCCGGGAGCCGGAGGCGGAGGTCGCCGCCGAGCCCAGCCCTCCCCCCACATCCGAGCCGACCAACACGCCGCCGCCTTCCCCCACGCCTGAGCCCAGCCCGACCGACCTGCCCGTCGTCGAGCCAACGGCGACCCTTGCGCCTACCCCGACGCCCCCGCCGCTCGTGGTGGGCAGCAGCGCGTTCCGGCTGGCCGATGGCGCAGAACTGCGCTTCATCCCCGCTGGCACCTTCCTGATGGGCACAGACGACCCGACCCGGCAGTCGGCGGCTCGCCCGCAGCATGAGGTGCATCTTTCTGACTACTGGATCGACCTGACGGAGGTCACCAACGCGCAGTATGCGCTGTGTGTCGAAGATGGCGCCTGTACGCCGCCCGTGACGCGCCGCTTCTACGACTCGCCGAACTTCGCCAGCCACCCGGTGACGTACGTGCAGCACACGCAGGCGGTCAGCTACTGCCTGTGGCTCGCGCGGGAAACCGGGGAGCCTATCGGGCTGCCCACTGAGGCCCAGTGGGAGAAGGCTGCCGCCTGGGACCCTGAGGCGGGTGAGGCGCGGTTGTTCCCCTGGGGCAACGAGCAGCCAACCCCCGACCTGCTGCGCTACGCCGGGAGCGGTGCGAACGCGCCCGCACCGGTCGGGACTTACCCTGAGGGTGCAAGCGCCTACGGCGTGCTCGATATGGCGGGCAACGTGTGGGAGTGGGTCGCGGACTGGTTCGCCGAGGACACGTACCAGAGCGGCGGCGTCCGCAGCGACCCGACCGGCCCGGCGACCGGGACCCGCCGCGTGACGCGTGGCGGCGGCTGGCTGGATCAGCAGCCGCTGCTTGTAAGCAACGTGCGCAACTGGGCCAGCCCGACCGCCGCCGGGGACGACCTCGGCTTCCGCTGCGCGCTCAATACGGACTACCCGTCCACCAACACCGTTGCCCTGACGCCACTGGATCTGGCCTCCGCGCTCGAAGACCTGCTCGCCGACGCCCGGCGCGGGCGTGACCTCGACCGAGAGATAGCGGACGCGTGGGAGGAGGCGATCGCCAGCCTCACAGAGGCGCTGGGCACGGGCGACGACGAAACCGCCCGCGCCATTGTCGAGGAGCGGCTGGCCCGGCTGACACGCCAGCGTGCCGATGAGCAGATCGAGCCGGGGCTGGGCTACCGGCTCGACCGCGCGCTGCTCTGGATGCGCAACCAGCTCGCAGAGGGGACTGCACCGTGACCGGCGCCGGAGATCATACGCGGCGGCCCAAGTGTCAGGCCCGCTTGAAAACGCCCCGGCTGGGCGCTTAAATCAGGACATGACAGCCAGCCAACGCCCAACCCCCGCCGCACCACCGACTTTCTGCTCCGACGCCTGCCGCGCCGCCGGTGAGCCGCTCTTTGCCACCGCTACCCGCGCCGATGTGTGGCTATTGCTTGAGTACACGGGGCGCTGGGGTGCAAAGGCGCTCGAGGAGAACGCCCTGCCGCAGCCCGTCCGCCGCCGCCTGAGCGCGCTCGAAGCCGAGCAGCCGCATACCCGCATCCAGTTCATCAAGCGCACGCCGCCCTACCCGCCCGGCCCGGTCCAATTTTTCGTTGCGCTGGCCCACCTCCCCCGGCCAGCGCTGTACCGCTTTGAACTGAGCCACTACGCCGACCTGCTCGACCTCGACATTGAGGCGATCCTCAGCGGCGATCCACACTTTGAGCCGCACCGGGTCCACGATCCGCTGTACCTCGTCTGCACCAACAGCCTGCGCGACGCCTGCTGCGCGAAGTACGGGCTGGAGGTCTACAACGAGCTGGCGAAGCGGGTCGGAGGCTCCGCCTGGCAGACCACGCACCTGGGCGGGCACCGCTTCGCACCGATCCTGCTGGTGCTGCCGCAGGCGCTGCATTACGGGCGCGTCAAACCCGGCAACCTGGATACGCTCGTCCGGGCCACCGAGCGCGGGGAAGTCCTGCTGCCACGCTACCGGGGGCGCACCATTTACGACAGGCCGGTGCAGGCCGCCGAACACTTCCTCCGCGAGGCAACGGGCCGGATAGCCATTGACGCGTTCGCCCTGCTTGGCAGCGAGCAGACCGCCGAGGGCGAATGGTCGGTGCGGCTGGCCGAGACGGCAGGCGATGCCGTGCACCGGGTGCGCGTCGCAGCGGAGACATTCCCTGAGCCAATCCTCAAGAGCTGCAGCGCCGCCGCGCCGGAGCCCGTCGAGCACTTCCGGCTCATCGCCCACGAGGTCGAGGGCGGGGCGTAGGCTTTACGGGGGAAAGTCACAAACCGCCCGGTAATTGTCCAGAAAACCGCGGCGTTCACAGTCGCGGCGCTTTATCTCTCCACCTTAGCTCCTGAATCAAAAGACCGGCCTTCGGACCGGTCTTCATTTGCTTCTGCTTAACGCCGCGAGCGCCGCGAGCGGCGCCCGCCGCCAAGCTGCTGCCCCGGCAGCACCAGTTCGAGCACGAGCAGCAGGATCGCCGCGCCGACCGTCGCGTTGATGATCGTATCGATAAAGCCCACGCCGGTGAGGCCACCCGGCACAATGAAGCGCCCCATGATAAACCCGCCGACGAGCGCGCCAATGATGCCGAGAGCCACGTGCAGCAGGCAGCCGCCGCGATCATAGCCGAGCAGCGAGCTGGCTGCCCATCCGGCGATTCCGCCCGTGATGATCCACCCAATGAGGCTAAAAATTGTGCTGAGTTGCATAGCGTGTCGTCTTCTCCTGTGTAACCCGTCTGTCGCGCTTCACAGGCGAGCCGCGACCGCCCCATCATACAGGCCGGGCAGCTACTCGTCAAACAGCGCGCCGACGGAAACACCTTCATGTGCGCGGCGGATGACCTCGCCAAGCAGGTCCGCCACCGACAGGATCGTCATGTTCGGCAGCCGGTGCTCGGGCGGAACCGGGATGGTGTTCGTGAATACGAACTCGCGCACACGCTCGGACATCTGGCGCAGGCGCTCGTGCACCGGCGGCGAGAACACTGCGTGCGTAAAGGCGACGGTGATGTCGCGCGCGCCGGACTCGTCAAGGAGTTCGACGGCCTGAAGCATCGAGCCGCCGGTGTCCATCTCGTCGTCTACGAGCAGCACGTCCTTGTCACGTACGTTGCCGATGATCGCGTGAGCGCGCGTCTCCGTGCCGACCCGCCGCTTCTCGATGAAGGTCAGCGGCACGTTAAGCAGCCGCGCCCAGTTGCGCCCGCCCTTCGCAAAACCGAGGTCGACAGTGGTGACAACCATGTTGTCAGTCGGCAGCGTCTCCCTGATGTAGTCCACGATCAGGTAGCGGGCGGTCAGCGAGTCGCCGGGGATGCTGAAGAAACCCTGGATCTGCCCGGCGTGCAGATCGATAGTCATGTAGCGGTCAGCGCCGGCAATCTGGATCATATCCGCGATCAGCCGCGCGGTGATCGGCGTACGCGGCAGGTCTTTCTTGTCGGTGCGCGAATAGGCCATGTACGGGATCACCGCCGTGATGCGACCCGCCGAGTCCCGCCGCACTGCGTCGAGCGTGATGAACAGCTCCATCAGGTTGTCGTTGACCGGCGCTCCGGTCGTCTGGATGATGTACACATCCTGCCCGCGCACGCTCTCGTTCAACTGGACGAAGATGTTGTCATTCGGGAACTTCTCGATGGACGCATCCAGCAGCGGGACGTACTGACCGGTGGTGCGGGTCAGGTAGTCGGAAATCTCGGTTGCGAGTTCGGGGCAAGCACTGCCGGCGATCAGCTTGATCTCACCATACATGCCGGGTACGCGCGTCATATGAGTCAGCCTCCTCACTATGCGTTTGAACGACTGGCCTGCCTGCCGCCCGCAGCCTCCTCCGCAAGGAGAGAAGCCGCCTGACGGGGCATGATCTCGCGCGCCATAATGCGATCGATAAGGCTGGCCAGCCGGTCGGGCATCAGATGTTCGAGCAGATCGGCGAGGAGCACGTCACGCAGAGAGGCGTCAAGCTCGGCAAGAGCGCGCGCCCACCGGCGGCGTTCAAGCTCCCCGCTTGTGGTCAGGTAATCCAGGTGTGCGTCCAGTTGTGCGATGAGCGCCGGGAGCCCTTCACCGCTGAGGGCGACCGTCTGCTCAATCGGGACCTTCCAGCCATCTGCTACTGGCTCTTCCGGGAACGGTGCGGGAAGGGCCTTCACGAGCGGTGTAAAGATGTTCAAACGCCGGGCCGCGCCGATGCTGCCATTCGACAGGTTGAGCATGGCACGCAGCGCGCGGACGGTGTCTCTCGCGCGCGGGTCATCCGCCTTGTTGACGACGAGCACGTCGGCGATCTCCAGAATACCCGCCTTGATAGCCTGCACGTCGTCGCCCAGGCCCGGCGCCTCCACGACAACGACGGTGTGAGCCAGGCTCGCCACGTCGACCTCCGACTGCCCCGCACCGACCGTCTCGATAATGATCACGTCAAACCCGGCGGCATCGAGCACGGTCACCACATCGGATGCCGCCCGCGCCAGCCCGCCGAGGCTTCCACGCGTCGCCATGCTGCGGATGAAAATGCCGGGGTCGCCAGCCAGGTCGCGCATGCGGATGCGGTCGCCGAGGATCGCGCCGCCGGAGAACGGGCTTGTCGGGTCGACGGCAATCACGCCCACGGTCTTCCCGCGCTGCCGCAGATGCAGCGCGATCTGGTTAACGAGCGTGCTCTTGCCAGTTCCCGGCGCGCCGGTCACACCAACGAGGTGCGCCTGGCCGGTGTGCGGGTAGAGTGCGGCGAGGAGCGGCCCCGCCTCTGGAGTGTGGTTTTCAACCAGTGTGATGGCCCGCGCGAGTGCGCGGCGGTTGCCGCCCACGATGGCGGCGGCGAGGGTATGTGTCTCAGCCACCATCACCCCCCTGCCTGACGGTTGCGCGGGTGGCGCTGCCGTCACCCGCTGGCTGTAAGCCCATCATCCACAATCCCCTTACGCCCTCGAATTGCCATGCCCGCCGTTGCCGACTGCGCTGTGGATTACCTCGACAATATCAGATGTGAGGGCGCCGGGTCCAAACACCTCGGTCACACCGGCGGCTTTCAGTGCGGGGATGTCATCGTCGGGGATGATGCCGCCGACGATCACCGTCACATCGTCCATGCCGTTCTCGCGCAGCAGTTGAATCACACGCGGCACGAGTTCCATGTGCGCGCCGGAAAGGATGCTCAGGCCGACGACATCGACATCTTCCTGCAGGGCGGCTTCGGCGATCATTTCGGGCGTCTGGCGCAGGCCGGTGTAAATGACTTCCATGCCTGCATCGCGGAGGGCGCGGGCGATCACCTTCGCCCCGCGATCGTGCCCGTCAAGCCCGGGCTTGGCGACTAGGACACGGATCTTGCGCTCACTCATGGGGTTTGCCAGCCTCCTCTGGTGGGGTGAAGGAACCGCAATCATTATAACAGGATCGGCGTGAGAGTTGCGACTAAAGGCGCGGCAGAGCGGCCCGCATGATTGCAGCGCCGCTCTTGCTGTAGAATAGAGACAGAAGCGGCCTACGGTGGTCAGATGAGGGGGGAACTCATGCACTGGCAAGAACTGGAGCCCGGCCCGGACCTCAACCGCGCTGTTGCCGAGCGGCTTGGCTGGTCGGTGCGGCGCATCGTGCCGGGGCGGCAGGTGCGCTACCAACTTATCCGCCCGGACGGCTCAGTGGAGGGCACGTACAACGCCGAGCGCGACGCCTGGATGGAAGTCCCCAGCTTCAGCACCCGGCTGGACAGCGCGCTGGGGCTGGTCGAGGCGGCAGATGCGGAGCTGATGCTGCGGCGCATACCGGGGGTCGGCTGGCGAGCCGAGATCCGCCATGGTAATGGTGTTTACACGAGCGGGCCGGACGGCGAGCACCTGCCCGACCCCGCGCCCGTCGTCGTGCGGGCCTGGCTGGCCCTGCAGGACCAACTGACCCTGCCCACCGGGCGCGAAAGTTAGCTTTTGTTTAGCCTCCGTTGAGGACTTTTTTAGCCCGCCGCTGCTACAGTTAAGCATAGTGGGAGCGGCTTGAAGCATCAGCCCGACCTGGCGGTAGGGCGTCAGCAAATTCCGGTAGTGGTAGTGGGGAACAGGGCCGCTCCCGCCTTTTCTCTCCTCGAAGCGTGTCGCGCGTCTGCTGACTTTACCTGTTGCGTTGTTCACAAATCCTGGCATACTGTCATTTGATCATCGGCTCCATTATCGCTTTCATCGAGGAATCCAGACAGTATGCCGCTCCGATCACTCTCCCATCGGCGTCTCTACGCCTGCGCCGTGTTGCTCAGCCTGGCCGCCCTGCTGCTGGCCGCGTGTGGGTCAGTTGGGCAGGAGGGCCAGCCCACATCGGGCGGGGTTGCAGCCGCCCCACCGGTAGCCAACCCGCAGATCGTCCCAACCGTCACACCGACGCAGGACCCGTGCGCCCTGCCGGTTAACATCGTGGATGTGGTGTCCACCGGCGGCGGCATCACCGGCAAGGGGATTATGCAGCTTGTCGTGGAGAACCCCCACGACGAGGACACGCGCGTTCGTGTTGTGCCGGGCTGCACCTTCGCGCCACCCGCAGGCAGCGGGCAGCAGCGCATGATGGTGATACAGGAGGCCAGCGCGGTCGTTCCCGCCGGGGGCACGGCAACCCTCGACCCGTACGTCGCCTGCATCGACGCGGATGCGAGCGCCCCGCAGGAGGGCGCCGAGTACACCTTCGGCGGCATGGTACCCGACCCCAATCTCCAGCAGTTCGCCGAGTGCCTCGCCCAAAAGGACCTCCCGCAGGACATGATCACCGAATTCGACCGGGTCCTCGGGCTTCAGTTCGCGGTGTGGCACGTCAGCGGCGGGTTCTCGCTAGCGGAGTTTGACGAGATGTCCTCAGGGGGCGGTGAGAGCGCCGGGGATGAGAGCGTATCGGCCATGCTCGCGGAGATGCTGTCGCTACTGGACGGCATGGCGGAGTCATCACAGGCGTGGCTGGAGGCCTGCGGTATCGAGGTGGAGGGCGGATAGCACGCAGGCGGGCTGAGGCTACTCGGACTCTGGCTTCTGCTCGTCAGGCCCGTTCTGTGGCGACGCATTCCCGGCTAACGCCTGCTCGCTCAGCATTTTGAGCGGGCTGGTGGTGCCCGCCGTCTCGGGGTTGGGCCGTTTGACGATGTGTATCATCAGAACCATGTTGCCCAGGTTAATCAGGTCTTCGTCGGCCAGCGCCCGCGCCATCCCGCGCCCCAGCGGCATGCTGTTGATGGTCGTACCGTTGGTGCTGCCCTGATCGATGGCGAACAGATGGCGGGCGGTCGGGCGCAGCAGGAGGTGCTGGCGCGACACGCCCAGCTCAAGCGCGTTGTACTCGTCAAGGTCGACAACGATCAGGCCCGGCTTGCTTTTGCCCCGCCCCAGCACCACGTCGCCGTACAGGTCCAGCCCGAGGTGCATCGGCTTCTGCTGAACGTACAGTTCCAGCCGGACGCGCCACGGCTCGCGCAGCAGCAGGTTATCATCGGGGCCGGGCTTATACGGCAGCGCATGGTAGACAACGTCATCCACGCGCGTCTGGAAGCCGAACGGCGTGTAGTACATGAGAAAGCGCTCGAAGATCGTGTTGATGCGATCTTCCTGCTGGGAGACGATGAACGTCTCCTCGTCCAGATACCGGGTCTCTTTGTCTGACGGCATGGCAGCCCCGCGCAGGTGCAGATACGAGAATGGGCGCAGTGCAGACTGCGCCGACGGTCCGCCCCATTATATACGAGGGTCGGGCATGGCGATACTAGGGATAAACAGTACCAGCTTTTGCAGCGCCGGGCCCCGCGCGCTATACTTCCCCGCGTTATGAAACCTTCGACCGGTGGGCGCATCTCCTGCCCACCTGGCGACTTACAGGGAGATGAACAAAAGTGGCTCTCACCAAAGAAGAAAAGCAGAAGATTTTTGAAGAGTTTGGAACGCACGAGGGCGATACCGGGTCGTCTCAGGTGCAGATTGCGCTCCTGACCAGCCGCATTAATCGCCTGATCGAGCACCTGCGCGAGCACAAGCACGACCAGCATACCCGCCGTGGCCTGCTGAAGCTGGTCGGGCAGCGCCGCCGCCTGCTGCGCTACCTGCGCAGCAAGGATCCTGAGGCCTACCTGGCGCTGATCCAGCGGCTCGGCCTGCGCCACTAAACTCCGCAATCGGCTGCACGAGGGGCGGCGAGACAACTCGCCGCCCCTTTTGTTACCTCAGTACATTGGCACGTGCGCGAGGAGCATCACGATCTGCAGCCGCGAGCGGAACGTGACAGGTCTGCCCGTCGCTTCCGCCCGCGCAACCGCGGCCCTGATCCGCCGGATACCTGTCTGGTACGCCTCGTCGCTGATCAGCGCAAGCTGCGAGGTCGAACGTTTCTCGATGAACACATCGTCGAGCACCGCCCGGCCAACCCGCTCCTCGTTAATCTCATGAATAACGCGCGACTCGACCCGCACGAAGCCCGCCGCTGTCAGCCATTCGCGCAGCGTCTCCCGCGAGGCAAAGCGTGCTGTGTCGATCTCATACGTGCCGTCGAAGTACTCGTAAACATACCAGTCTTCGCGACGGGGCGGCGTCATGCCGATGATGGCAAGCGCACCACCCGGCGTGAGCACCCGGCGCGCCTCGCTGATGAAGCGCTGTCGGTCCTCAAAATGATGCAGGGCGTTTACGACATACACAAACTCGAATGAGGCCGCTCGAAATGGCAAATTCTCTGCCCGCCCGTGGGTCAGGCAAGCGGACGAGGCTACCTTGGCCTGAGCTGTGCGCAGCATCCCCATCGACGCGTCCAGCCCAAACATCTCACGCCTCGGCGCGGCAAGTTCGGCCAACCAGTGGCCGGTGCCGCAGCCGACCTCCAACACTCGCGCCGCTCCCAGCCCGCCAAGCACCGTCTTCAGCGCCGACCCTACCGGCTTCATCGGGCTTGCCTGGTAGCGACGGTCATACTCCGCCGCGATCTCATCGTAATTGACGCGGTACAGTTGCATCCTCCCCCCGTTCATACTCCAGCCCGTTTCAACGCTCACGTGCTGTGAGTCTCGTTCATCATTGAACGAAGTTGGTGTTTTTGTCAAGTGCGTGTACACTCATAGCAGTAAATTTTACTGGATTGGCTGGCCTAGAGGAGCAGGAATTGGAAAGCGAAATCAAGTGCGCGTGACAGCCTTGCCTCCCGCCGGACCGCAAGGCTGTTTCATGTGCCCCTTGATGGCGGTTTCCAGTCCCTGAGCCTCTAGGCGATTCAGCAAGGAGGCAAAGAACGCTTATGTCTATGGACAACATTAGACGGTACAAAGTAACAGTTGGCAACCGCGAACTGTTCTTTGAGACCGGGCATCTTGCCATGCAGGCAGGCGGCGCCGTGACCGTCCGCGAGGGCGACACGATGGTGATGGGCACGGCAACCATGTCGCCCAAGGCGCGTGACGGCATCGACTTCCTGCCGTTGAGTGTGGACTTCGAGGAGCGGCTATACGCCGTCGGGCGCATCCCCGGAAGCTGGTTCCGCCGGGAAGGCCGCCCCACCACCGAGGCCATCCTCGTGGCCCGCATGACGGACCGCCCGCTGCGCCCGCTCTTCCCCAAGACGCTGCGCAATGAGGTTCAGGTCATCCTCTACGCCCTCTCGCATGACCAGGAGCACCAGCACGACATCCTCGCCATCAACGCGGCGAGCGCCGCGCTGCACATTTCCGACATTCCCTGGGATGGCCCCATTGGCGCGGTGCGCGTGGGCCGCATCAACGGCGAGTTCGTCATCAACCCGACCTATGCGGAACTCGAAGAGTCGGACCTCGACCTGCGCGTGGCGGGCAACCGCGACGGCATCCTGATGGTCGAGTGTTCGGCCAACGAGATCCCCGACGAGCAGATGGTGGACGCGCTCGAGTTCGCCCACGAGAAGCTCCAGCCCCTGATCACCATCCAGGAGCTGATGCGTCAGGAAGTCGGCAAGGAAAAGAAGCCCTACGAGTCGGTTGACATCAACGAGGCCCTTCGGGCGCAGATCGAGGCCGACGTACGGGAGCGGGTCGCCAACATCCTGAGCCAGTACTACGACCGCGACGAGCGCAAGGCCGAGCTTGAGGACCTGCGCGAGCAGATAGGCGTCGAGTACACCGACGACACCGAAGAGGAAGAACTGGCCCGCCGGCTGGCGCAGGTCGAGCGCGCGATTGACGAGGCGGTCAAGAAGGAAGTCCGGCGGCGCATCCTGTACGAGGGCGTGCGCCCCGACGGGCGCGGCTATACGGACATCCGTGAGCTGCACGCGGCGGTTGGCATCATCCCGCGCGTGCATGGCAGCGGCCTGTTCCAGCGCGGGCAGACGCAGGTTATGAGCGTGCTGACGCTCGGCACCCCGCGCGACGCGCAGGAGTTCGACGGGCTGGAGCCGGTCGGATCAAAGCGCTACCTGCATCACTACAACTTCCCGCCCTTCTCAACCGGCGAGACGTGGTTCCTGCGGGGGCCCAAGCGCCGTGAGATCGGCCACGGAATGCTTGGTGAGTACGCGCTGAAGCCCGTCCTGCCCGATGAGGATGAGTTCCCCTACACCATGCGTGTGGTGAGCGAGGTCCTCAGCTCGAACGGCTCGACCTCGCAGGCGGCCATCTGCGCGAGCACGCTGGCGCTGATGGACGGCGGTGTGCCGATCAAGCGCCCGGTGGCGGGCGTGGCGATGGGCCTCATCACCGACGAGGAAAAGTACGCCATCCTGACCGACATCCAGGGCATGGAGGACCACCTCGGCGATATGGACTTCAAGGTCGCCGGGACGAGCGAAGGCATCACCATGCTCCAGATGGACATCAAGATCAAGAGCCTGCCGCGCGAGATCATGGCACAGGCCCTGCAGCAGGCCCGCGAGGCTCGGATGAAGATCCTCGAGGCGATGCTGGCGGTCATCCCCGCGCCGCGTGCGGAGCTCAACCCGAACGCGCCGCGCATCATCATCATGAACATCGACCCGGAGAAGATCCGCAATGTCATCGGCAAGGGCGGCGAGACAATCCGCAGCATCCAGTCGGAGACGAACACGCGGATCGACATCGAGGAGGACGGCACGATCTACATTGCGTCGCCTAACCTCGAGGGCGCTGCAGCCGCTAAGGCTCGCATCCAGGCGCTGACGGAGGAGGTTGAAGTCGGGCGCATCTACACAGGCAAGGTGGTTCGTGTGGAGAACTACGGCGCGTTCGTCGAGATCCTCCCCGGTCAGGACGGGCTGGTCCACATCAGCCAGCTCGACACCTATCGCATCGACAAGACCACGGACGTCGCCAACGTCGGCGACGAGATCATGGTCATGGTCACCGACATCGATCCCAGCGGGAAGATCCGTCTGAGCCGCCAGGCCGTGCTCGAGGGCTGGACGCTCGAAGAAGCGCAGGCCGCCGACCGGGGCGTTAGCGCGGGCAGCCGGGGTGGTCGTGAGCGCGAACGTGATCGCGACCGCGATCGGGACCGTGACCGCGAGCGTCGCGGCGGTCGTAGCGGCAATCGCGGCGGTCGCGAACGACGCTAGCTCCAGATCGAAAAGCGGAGGAGCGCCGGGATACCCGGCGCTTTTTGTTCCCCTCTCACCCCGGCGCAACGGTGCGGGGATGAGGGGCACCTAATACACGATGGGAGTTCCGGGGTCGCCTCCACAGCGAAAAGTCTGGCCACACATTCCATCTAGACAGACTGCCGGAGACTTCACTATAATCTGTAAGCACCCGTAGAGCGACAGCATCCACTATTCTGAGCCTGCGGCCCAGGCCCCTCCCCTTCCTGCGCTGGGCCCTGATTGATCATCATGGAAATACTGCGCGCGATCATCGAGCAATTCAAACCGGGTTCGACCGAAACCCTCGGGCTGGCAATCGGCCTGATGCTGGGCATCAGCCTGATCCTGCTCCTCCGCGCCCGGCAGGTGTGGTCACACCGGCGAGCGTTCGGCTACGACGTGTACACCGCCGATCTCGTCCGCAGGCGGCTGATGCGCTGGTCGCTGGTCGGCGTGCTGGGGATCGGGCTGGCGGTGTTCGCCTACCGCCAGTACCTGCGACAGCAGGCGGAGGCCGAGCCGGAGCCTGTCACCGTCGTGGACGAGACGGGCGAGGTTGTCGAAACCCGGCTGCTCATCCCCCGCATTGCGGTGGACACCACGATGATCGAAGCGCCGCTCGTCGGCAACCACTGGGACATCGCCAAGCTGACAGATCAGGTCGCCCACCTCGCCGGGACCGCCTATCCCGGCAGCCCCGGCAACACCGTGCTCGCCGGGCATGTCACCATCCCCGACGCAGGCTGGGGGCCGTTTAAGGACCTCGAAGCACTCCAGCCCGGCGACCGCATTTTCATCGAGCGCGGCGACGAAACGCTCATCTACGTTGTGCAGGAGGCGAAGAAAATCTCCCCGACCAACGTCCAGATCGCCTTCCCTACCAATGACGAGCGGCTGACCCTGCTGACGTGCTCCGGCTGGAGCGACGAACTTGACGATTACGAGTACCGCTTCGCCGTCATCGCAACCCGGCTTCACTGATCGCCTCTGCACTTGGCGTATCTGCGCTGCTTGCCGCCGAATCCGCGTTTCGCTAGAATGACGACACGCGCGGGGCAAGATCTCCATCTGGCATACGCGCGGGCAAAACGTGATATCCAGCATCCCGAGCGAGGTTAACAGGCCCGTGTCAACAGAGCGCCAGAACGTGCCGCAGACGCAGAGCGATACGCCCGCATCACCGCCGCCGAGCCGGCATCGCGGATGGAGCACGACGACGAAGGTGGTCGTCGCCGTGATGCTGACTATCCTCGCCGGGCTGGCCCTCTACCTGTTCCGCATCGCGTTGATCCCCCTCGTCATCGGCTCGCTGATGGCCTACCTGCTGACGCCGGTCGTCAAGTGGATTTCGGCAGACCCACGCATCCCGCGAGGCCTGGCAACGGCGCTCATCTACCTGGCGCTGCTGCTTATCGTGCTCCCGCTGCCCGCGTCGCTCGTGCCCTGGGTCGTCGGGCAGGTCACCTTCCTGCAGGGCGAGCTGGTCCGCTTTGCCGGCTACCTGGAGGAGATCAGCGCCGACACGGTCGAGATTCTCGGCTTCAATCTGGTCGTCGAGGACCTCGTCAACGAGGTCGCGGCGGCGATTACCGGGCTGGTCACGTCGGCTGCGCCCGCCTCGCTGACACTTGTGTTCAGCGCCGCCGAGGTGCTGCTGCTCGTCATCTTCACCTTCCTCGTCGCCTTCTACCTGACAAAAGACGGGGCGAAGTTCAAGGCGTGGTTTGCAGGGCTGGTGCCGCCCGACTACCAGGAGGACGTCCGGCTGCTCATACGCGAGATCGATGCAATCTGGTCGGCTTTCCTGCGCGGGCAGCTCATTCTCATGTTCGTCGTGAGCGTGCTGCTGACGGTCGCCAGCGCGATCCTGGGGCTGCCACAGCCACTGCTGCTGGGCATACTCGGCGGGCTGCTGGAGTTCCTGCCGAGTGTCGGGCATGCAATCTGGTTGATCACCGCCAGCATCCTGGCGCTGATCGAGGGCTCATCGACGCTGCCGGTGTCCGAATTCGTGTTCTTCCTCATTGTGGTCGGCTTTCACATCGCCTACACTCAGTTCGACCTGAACTTCCTGATCCCGCGCATCATTGGGCGGCGGGTTCACCTGCACCCGCTCGTCGTAATTATTGGCATTATCGTCGGGGCGACGGCAGGCAGCATCGTCGCTGGTCCGGTGGGCAGCGTGCTCGGCGTGGCGCTCGCAGCGCCGACGATCTCATCGCTGCGCGTGCTGGGCCGCTACATCTATGCGCGGCTGTTCGACCTTGACCCGTTCCCGATGGTCGGGCCGCCCTCCGCGCCAAGCGCCGAGCGGGAGCAGGCCGTCGCTCTGCTGGAGACCGGCCCACCCCCTGTGAGAGAGGCCATGCCGGGGCGCGCGGCGATCAACCGGCTCCGGCGGGAATTTAGCAACAGGTCGCGCCGCGGCGCGCGTAAGACCGACACCCAGAGCGGCAAACAGAGCTAGACACAAGCACACCAGACGAGGCGCAACAAGAGATTCATGCACAACAACTCCAACCCCACGCATGATATCCTGTACCGGCCCGGGCGCACCGAAGACTGGCCCCAGGTCGCCCCTATTGTCGAGCAGACGTGGGGCGGCGAGGACTACATCACCGAGACGCTGTGGCAGCACTGGGCCGAGGAGCGAACCGGGCGACTGGTCGTCGCAGAGAGGGACGGGCAGGTGATCGGCCTGGCAAAGATCACGCGCCTCGGGCCGGCAGAGTGGTGGCTCGAAGGGCTGCGCGTGGCGCCTGAGCACCGTCGACAGGGCATCGCTCACGGCCTGACCGCCCATCTGATCGAGTGGTTCGAGAAGTACGGCGACGGCATGCTGCGGCTGGCGCTCTTCAGCGAGAATGAGGCCAGTAAGAAGCTCGCCTATGCCTTTGGGATGCGCCACACGGCGAGCTATCGTAAGATGGTCGCACCCGCCAAAGCGGGCGACTACCGCAACTTCAGGCTGCTCCAGCCGCAGAACATCGATATGATTGACCGCTACCTGAGGCGCTCGCCGATGTACCGCGTCAACCGCTTCGTCGAGCTGGACTGGACGCTGTACTACCTGACGAGCGACCGGCTGGCGTCGTACCTGCAAAGCGACTACGTGCAGGTGCTCGGCTGGCGACAGTTCGGCGAGCTGCACGGGCTGGCTATCGTGTTCCTCAGGTCGCTCGACGCCCGGTTGAGCTACGATGAGAACAGCCTCCAGATCGGTGCCGTGTACGCGCCGGACGACACGACACTTCAGGCCATGCTGCGCGCCCTGCGCGGCCTCGCCGCGTATCGCGGGCACGAGGTAGCCGCCTGGAAGATGCCCGTCGGTGTGGGGCTGGAGCGGGTCACGCAGTACGCGGGCTTCGAGCCGGAGTGGGACGACGACGCGGCGCTGTGGCTGTTCGAGCGCCCGCTCCGCCTGTGAGCGCCTGCCTGCCGCACATTTGACTATAATGGAATAACACGAGATAGCGCACAAAGGAGTCACGATGGCCTACGAAGACCCGAACGAGGATATGCCGCTGGTGCTGCTGGCAGAGACGGAGAACTTCGCCGTACTGCTGGGCCAGGACGATGACGGTGAGCCGGTCTACAACCTGGAGTTCGGCACCTTCACGGTGCACCTGTTCCGCGAGGAGTGGCAGGAGCTTGTCGAGCTGATCAAGGAAGCCGATCGACGCGGCTAAGTCTTCCTACCCGTTCAAAACGACGAGCCCGGTGACAGACCGGGCTCGCTGCTTTTCCCTGACGTACCGACTCGGCGTTGTGCCGCGTGCGGTGATTTACCGTTATCGTGTAAAATACTGGATGTGCAGGGGCGACGCAGGCCTTCGAGATTGTCCGGTCGCCCCTGCATGAGGGTCAAGAGGCCAGGGGATGCCGCCCCTGGTCTCTTGCGAACCAGCGTCTGCTGCTAGTTCGCCGCCTCTGCTTCAGGCGCCTCCTGCTCCTGCCGGATCAGCTCCAGCTCGATGTTAATGCGGATTTCGTCGCCGACCAGGACGCCACCGGTCTCAAGCAACTGGTTCCACTCCAGACCCCAGTCCTTGCGGTTGATGGTCGTCTCCGCCGTGAAGCCCGCGCTGTAGGTCCCCCACGGGCTCTTGGCGACGCCGCTGTGCTCAACATCAAGCTGAACTTCGCGCGCCTTGCCCCGGATGGTCAGGTCGCCATACAGCTTGGCGTGGTGGTCATCGATCAACTCGACACGCTTGCTGCGGAAGGTGAGTTCAGGGTAGTTTTCAACATCCAGAAAATCTGCGGAGCGCAGGTGCGCGTCACGCTGGGCCTCAAACGTGTTGATGCTGGCTGCGTCGATGGTGATGTCGACACTCGTCTGCTCGGGCTTCTCCGGGTCGAAATCGATGGTGCCGGTAAACTTCTCGAACCGGCCACGGACGTTGCTGATCATCATATGCCGGACCTTGAACTCGATCAGTGAGTGTGCGGGGTCAATCTGCCACTTCATGCGTGTTTCCTCCTAATAGCTGATTATGTGTTGAAAATCGATCGTGCCTGTGGCTCCGGTGCGCTACACCTCGACGCTGGCTTCGTACTGCTCCTTCCGGCGCAGCTCACGATCAAGCTGTGCCAGCAGTCTGCGAAGCTCGCAGAGGTCCTTCGCGCCCAGCCCCTCGAACTGGGCCGCAAGATGCGCCTCAAGCTCCGGCGCTGCGGTGGCAAACGCACGACAGCCGGCATCCGTCAGGTAAAGCTGGTTGGAGCGCCGGTCGCCGGGTTTGGCGCGGCGCTCAACGAGCCCGTCACGTTCAAGCCGGTCGACCAGCCCGCCGACGTTTCCCTTCGTCACAATGAGCCGCTCGGCCAGCTCGGTCTGGCTCAGCCCCGGTGATGTTGCCAGATGGCTGAGCACGTCGAACTGTGCCGGGGTCAGCCCGAAGCGCGAGAGCAGCGCCTGCTCCTCTCGCACGATGCGGCTGTGCACCCGGACCAGATGAAGCCAGGCCAGCACGCTGTCACGATATTCACGCTGGATGCTCGCGCTCGCGGTGCCTGCCATAGCTTCCCCCTTCCAGAATTAGTTAACACATTAACTGTATATATGTATACCAAATTGGCAGGGAAGTTGTCAAGGCAGTCTTATTAGAATTATCTAAATACCGGGGATTTGCTTGTAGCAGGCTACCAACTCGCGACGAGAACCCGCCCCCAGTTCGGTGGAACCTCGTCCACGACGAGTTGCCCACCCTCAACGGTAGCGCCAGGCAGATGTGGGTTGAGCACATCGTGCAGCACCGTGCCATCGACAATGCCCTGCTCACGCACGGGGAGCGTCAACGAGACAGGCGCGTCGTCCGCGTTGATCGCAACAACCGCGATCTCACGTGTGTGCGCCCGCAGAAAGGCGAAGTGCGGCCCCTGCCCGTACAGTGAGGCATAGCGCCCGTCGGCAAAGACGTGATGCTCATGGCGCAGCCTGACGAGCCTCAGCGTTTCGCGCAAGATGTCCGCTCCGTACTCAGGCCAGTCGGCGGGCTGCGGCATCGGGCGACGCAGCGCCGGGTCGCCGTCCTCCTTACGCCCGCGCATCCCCACCTCATCGCCATAGTACAGCGCCGGGATGCCCGGCGTGGTCAGCAGCAGGATCAGCGCCGGGTACACGTGACGCTCGTCCTTCAGCCGCGAGCGGATGCGGGTCACGTCGTGGTTGCTGAGGAAGTTGACGAGCGCAAGCTCCTTGTACAGGCCATAGTCCACATGGCGCGCGCGGTCGAGCCCGGCACGCAGGTCGGCGAAGTTACCGTCGTTAAACGAGCGCACAAGCGACTCGTAAAGCTGGTAGTCCGTCCCGGCGTCGAGCAGGTCCGGCGCGACCCAGGTGCGGTAGTCGCCGCGAATCGTCTCGCCGAGCAGGAAGCAGTCCGGGCGCACCTCCTTGCACGTGCGCCGGAACTCCCACAGGAAGTCGATGGGGAGTTCATAGGCCACGTCGAGACGCCAGCCGTCGATGCCGACATCCACGAGCCACATCCGCGCAACTTCGAAGAGGTAGCTGCGCACGTCCGGGTTGGCGAGGTTGAGCTTCGGCAACGCCTCGTGTCCCTCCCAGCTCTCATACGCGAAGCCATCGCCGTAGCTGCTGTTGCCTGCCCAGTTGATATGATACCAGGACTGGTATTGCGAGTTCCGCCCGTTTTTGAGGATGTCCTGAAACGCAAAGAAACCCCGCCCGGTGTGGTTGAACACACCGTCGAGGATGACGCGCAGCCCGCGCCCGTGCAGTTCGTCGAGGATCTGCCGGAAGAGCGCCATATCCCCCAGCCGCCGGTCGATGGCAAAGTAGTCCACCGTATCGTAGCCGTGAGAGCCGCTTTCAAACACCGGGCCTAAATAGATCG
Organism: Anaerolineales bacterium UBA3940; assembly: GCA_002385675.1. GTDB lineage: Bacteria > Chloroflexota > Anaerolineae > Aggregatilineales > UBA3940 > UBA3940. The sequence continues at coordinate 25,090 of DGDY01000330.1, forward strand.
CCGTCACGCCGAGGCGCTCCAGGTGATCGTACCAGTCGCGCAGGCCGGCGAGCCGGGGTACAGGCTGCGCCTCGAGGTCGTTCTGCGGCGGCGCGTCGAGAAAGCCGAGCGGGTAGAGATGGTAGAACACAGCGTGGTTGGCCCAGTCCGGCAGCCAGTAGCGGGGGGATTGAATTGCGTAGCGCATGATGTCTTGTTTCTCCTGATGACCGGATGTTGAGGACGCTATTCAGCTAAAGCCATGACTTCTCGAACGCAGTGATGCGGCTACGCAGAAGGCGGCAGGTTCTGCGACGGCTGGCCGGACACATGAGGGAGCAGCCTGCGGTCGAAGCGCTCGCCGACGACCATGGTGAGTAACGCCGCCCCGATGAACGCGCCGACGGTCGTGCCCGCCATCCAGCCGGCGAGCGTCGCAACCGCAGCATTGGTTACGATGCCGGTGATGATCAGGTCGCCCTCCTCGGTGCGCGGCACCTCCTCCGGATCGACCAGCAGCCCCACGCGGATCAGGTTCCCGGCGACGGTTCCGGCCAGCGCCGCTACAGGCGTCAGCAGGAAGCGCAGCACCGACCTCATGCATCCCATTCTCAGCTCCTTGCACTGCGCAGGATCACAATCTCAAATAGATGCTAGCGAATGGGTACAGCAGCGGCAAGAGCGGTAGAGAGCTATAGCTGCGCGGACGAGGAGCCGCGACGTTCAGTCGCGGCGTTCTTCTCCCCGGTTGTCCATGAATGGGGTGAGCCCACAGATGACACAGATGCGCACAGATCGTAAAGCAAAGCGGGGCGCCGAATGGCGTCCCGCCCTGATAAGCGGTGATTCAGTTGTTTCTAGCGAACCGCATTCGCCAGCGGACCGCACGCCGGGCAACTACCGTCGGGCCGCAGGATGGCGTAACCGGCCTGTGGGTCATCACTCCAGTGCGTGAAGTCCACGTTGAAGATGATGGCCAGCCGCACGCGACCGGACTGGCGCAGCTTCTGCACCGCGCGGCCCAGCCACTGAGCGTGCTCGGAGACGCTGGTATCGCGCGCCCACGAGAAGTTCGCCGGGATTGCGCCGTAGCCGTCACCGGACAGGTAGCCCAGCTCGGTGTAGCAGAGCGGCGTGTTGGGGAACGTGCCCGCGTACAGGTTGAAGGTCGGGTCGAAGTACCACGAGTAGTGGCCGCCGCCCGGCGCTGCCGGGTGGCCGGTCGTCGCGTCCGGCGAGGTCGCGCCCGCATTGTGATGGACGCCGAGGCAGTCCATGTAGCGAGCCGCACCCGCGTCGCGCATCCCGGCGAGGTAGCGGTCGTCACTCATGATATCGTTACCGATGTTCACACCCGTCGGCGCGAGCGCACCGGCGATCACGAGCGTGTTCGGGTTCGCCGCCTTGATCTTGGCGTAAGCGGGTGCCAGCATGTTGTTCACGTAGCTGGCCGGGTTCACCTGGCCGGAGGGCCACTCACGGTTGAGGTTCATCTCGTTCCAGACCTCAATCGCGTCCGCCCCCAGCAGGGCCACGCCCCGCAGGAACTCGGTGTAGGAGTTGAAGTCGATAGAGGACGGGTACAGTGGGCCAGTGACGCTGATCAGCACCCTGAAGCCGTGGGCGTGCGCCTCATTGATCATGCCCGCCACGACGGAAGGATCCTGTCCCGGCGTCCACTTGTGCTGGTACTTTGCCCAGGTCATGCCGGCGCTGCGCATCAGGTCAGGGTGATACATACCCTGGACCTGGCCGCCAAGCGCAAACCCGCCAGTGCCGCCGCTCGGCGGCGGAGCCACAGGCTGCGTGGGCGCGCCGCCGGAGGTCACTGGGACGCTGTTCAGGTCGCCGGAGACGTTCAGGTACCAGCCAGCCATCCAGCCTTGCTTGCCGTTGTACTCGCCGAAAATCCACGAGTTATCGGCGTTGCGCCCCAGCACGGCAACCCTCTCCCCGACCGGAACCCATCCGAGGACAGGGTGATTGGTGCCCGGGCCCTGGCGCATGTTGAGGTTCACGGCGGTGGTCGCCGTCACGCCACCCTGCGCGGGCGGCTGCGGAGATGGCTGAGACGGCGTAGTAGGCGTCGTCGGCTGGTCGCTACCCGCCACCGGCACGGCGTTCAGGTCACCGGCAACATTGGTGTACCACCCGGCCACCCAGCCGCGCGTGCCGTTCCGGTCAATGTACAGCCAGGACGAGTCGGCGGTGCGGCTCAGCACCGGCAGCACCGAGCCCTGAGGCGCCAGCGCGATGAACTCGAAGTTGGTGCCCGGCCCGCGCCGGATGCGCAGGTTGACGGTCGTCGTCGCCCGGACGCCCGTATCCTGGGCTGGCGATGCGACACCTTCCTCGGAGGTCACGGGGACGCTGGCCAGCGAGCCACCGATATTCGTGTACCACGCCGCGACCCAGCCGCGCGTACCATCATATTCGATAAAGACCCAGTTCGAGGCCTCGTTGCGGCCCAGCGCAGGGACCGTTGCCCCGGCAGGGATCAGCCCGACCTGCGCGAAGTTCGTGCCCGGGCCGGACCGGATCCGCAGGTTGACGGTCGGGGTCACGGTGACCGTCTGGGCGTCTGCCGTCCCTGCCTGCGCGGTCATCAGCGGCAGCGTGAGGGCAAGAACGAGCGCGATCACGCCCAACCGCCCGAGGAAATAAAGACGCTTTCTGATCATAGTCAACCTCAACTCCCTGAATAGTGGTCGTTATGACAAAGGTCTGACCGGGGTAACGTTATGTATTGTAGCCAGACTAGGAAATTAGGGCTAGTCCGGCACCAGAGGCTGCGGGCAGCAGGCGTGCGGGTAGAGCCGGCGGCTGCGCAGCCCTGGAAATACTAACGACGGGAGCGGGAGAAAAGTTCCCGGTCAGCCATCAAATCGGGAGCGCCAGGGGCGGGACTGCTCCTGCCCGGCCAGCCAGCCGGTTCGCGTGGCCGGGTGGTGATCAAACTGCGGCACGTAGGGCTTGACGTCCAGAAGCGGGGTGCGGTCGAGCATATCCACGCCGCGTACGTGCAGCACGTTCCCCTCGCGCCGCTCAAGCTCCACTACCGACAGCCCGATGGGGTTGGGCCGGTCAGGGTGGCGGGTCGCGAAGATGCCGTGCTCGGTGTCGTCGAGGAAGGGTCGCACGGTGAGTTCCGGCCCCGGCGAGCGGTCGAACACGTAGATGAGGATCAGGTGCGAGAACGACTCAATATCGGCCAGCCCCGCCGCATACTGCGGGTCGATCTCGATCGTGCCCGCCGCCTCCGAGCGCGCGGACTGGATCGGCATGCCTTCCCGGTCATGGTACGGCGTGCGGATCACGCCAATGGAGTGGAAGGTGAACGCATCGGGCATGGAGGACCTCCTGTGTGGACAGCCAAACGCAAAGAGGGCAGGCGAGGATCGCTTAATCCTCCACCTGCCCTCCATCCAGCCGGCAACCAGATAGCTAGCTCAGGTGCGGGGCAATGCGCTCAATCAGACGGTCCTTCGGCAGATAGCCGGTGATGCGCTCGACCGCCTCGCCATTCTTGAACAGGATCAACGTGGGGATGCCGAGGATGCCGTAAGCCTGCATCGTGTTCGGGTTCTCATCCGCGTCGAGCTTGGCCACCGCGAGCTTGCCTTCATACTCCTCAGCCAGCTCGTCCACAATCGGGGCGATCATCTTGCAGGGGCCGCACCACTCGGCCCAGAAATCAACCAGGACGAGCCCGTCTGAGTCAAGCACCTTGCTCTCAAATGTCTCGTCTGTCACCGGGAAAGGTTTCGCCATTCGTCAATAACTCCTGTCTGACAAATCTCTTGGATGGTGTATCTGTAGATGTTGATGTCGCTGCCGGGCAATTTCTTACCCCGGCAGCACCATGATCCTACCATGCCGGGAGAGCAGCATCAACCGGGCAGGACAAGCGCCCGCGCCCTACCCCCCGATCGACTCCAGCACCGCGTAAGCGTCCTCTGCCTCCGGCCCGGCCTGCGAGATCTTCAGATACTCGTTCAGATCGTTTCTGGCAGGGCCGCTGTTGCCGATCTCCGCGTTGATCTTGCCCCGCCAGTAGTAGGCGGGCAGGTAGCTGTACGTCTCGATCAGCCGGTTGAGGCTGTCAAGCGCGGCGGTCGCGTTGCCGCGCTCCCGCTCGATGAGCGCATAGCCCAGCAGGATCTCCGGCGGCTGCCCGTAGGTGATGGAGCGCTCCTGCAGGTAGGCATAAGCAGCGCTGGGGTTGGTGCGCGCCATGATGCGTGCCGCCTGCGCCATCGCCTCGAAAGCCTCCGACAGGCTGCCCGCCCCGGCGGTAGCGCCCAGCTCGCCTGCGTGCTGGAAGGCGGTGATAGCCTCGTCCGCGCGGCCCAGCGCATCGAGCGCCGCGCCGCGCCCGTAGTGGGCGGCAAGGCTCTGGCCGTCGACGGCTGCGGCGGCATCGAAGTCGGCGAGCGCCGCCTCGGCGTTGCCGACGGTCAGCAGCGCCCGCCCGCGCAGCAGCAGCAGGTCCGTCGAGGACGGGTGCGCCTCGATGCCCGCGTTGAGGATCTCAATCGCCGTCTCATAGGAGCGGCTTCCGTAGGCCGCCCCGGCGACGTTCAGCCAGGCATAATCGCGGTACGGGTCCAGCGTCTGCGCCCGCAGCAGGTCAGCAGCGGCTTCGGCGCTCTGCCCGATGCGCGCCCGCGCCATCGCCCGCGCCACATACAGGTTCGGGTCGTCCGGCGCGATGCCGATCATCTCGCCGTAAGCCTGCGCCGCCTGCTCGTAGTCCTCGCGCTGCTCGTAGAGGACGGCCAGCAGCCGCCACGCCTCGAAGTCGCCCGGCTCCGCGCTCACGGCGGCCTGGAGGTATTCCAGGGCGGCATCCGCGTCGCCCTCACGCAGCGCGACCTCGGCCTGCCCAATCCACGGCTCCGCCGCCTGCGGATACAGCGTCGCGAGTTCGGCGTAGCCTTCCGCCGCACCTTCGAGGTCGGCGTTGGTGTAGGCCGCCTGCGGCGTTAGGAGCAGTTCATCAAGGCCCGGGCCGGGGGTCGGGGTCGGCGTGAGCGTGGGCGGCGGGGTTTCGGTCGGGGCCGCGGTGACGGCCTCGGTCACGGTTGCGCCGGGCGTCGGCGAGGCGGCGGCAGCGGCAGGCGGGTTAGCCTCCGGCGTCTGCGCGCCGCGCGGGCCGCAGCCCACGAGAGTCACCGCACCGGCGAGCGCCAGCGCGGGCATCAGCTTGCGGAAGCGACGGGTCAGAGATTCAACAGCGAGCATAGGATAATTATTCCCAGTTCCTCAACAGTGTTACAGCCTGCTCAGGGGTGCGGGCGATCTGCCAGAGCGACATATCGGTGTCGCGGATGTACGCGCCCCACCCGTAGAGCGTGTGCAGCAGGTCCGCCCACTGTTCGCCAAGCAGGATGAACGGACGCGGAGAGATCTCGCCGGTTTGCAGCAGGCTCCAGGTCAGCGCCACTTCGCTGAGCGTGCCAATGCCGCCCGGCAGCGCGATAGCCGCATCACCCCGCTTGACGACGTGCAGCAGGCGCTCGGACAGCTCATCATATTGGATGATCTCGTCGATGTAAGGGTTCGGCGAGAGACCGGCTCGCTCGAACAGCCCTACCGTCACGCCGATCACATAGCCGCCGGCTTCCTTCGCGCCCCGGCTGGTGGCCTCCATCGTGCCGGAATAGCCGCCGGTCATGACGATATAACCGGCCTCGGCGAGCAGCTTGCCAAGCTCATAGGCTTGCTGGTAGGCAGGTTCGCCCGGCTTTGGCGACCCGCCGCCGTATACGGAGACGGTCCTGGTCATGACGCTGCCTTTCTGTTTGCGGTGGTGACAACGGCTAACGTTACCCCAGAATCGCCGTTTGCGAAAGGGGGTAGAAGTCCCGCTCGCAGAGGCGCGGTCGATGCTACTCTGCACGCACACCGGCGACGAGGCTGGTTCTGAATCAAGTGGGTCGTACGCGTGGACGGACTCGCCAGGGTGCTGGCCGCACCGAGGTAGGTGCTCCGGCAGTAGTGAGCGGCTACAACTCCCTGAGCGGCTCCTCCTCCTCGCCAATCTCCTCGACAGGGTGGTCGTCGTGGGGCGCACGGCGCTCCAACCACCCGGCGGCGAGGTTCACAACCAGGGCAAGCAGCGCGGCCCCACCGGCGATAATGTACTGCTCCAGCCCGACGGCGCTCCCGACCCCTGCCGTAATAAGCAACGATACGCCGGTTGCCAGCGAGCGCATCGGCCACGCCTCACGTCCGCGCAGGACCGCCCCCGCTGTGATCAGGCTGACGCCAACGATGATTGCGCTGAAAACCCGTGTGGGGTCGGCGGCGAGCGGCGCGCCGGGCAGCGCCGCATCGTAATACCGGAGGGCAGCCCCACCGAGGGTCATAAACAGCGCCGCTGCCAGCGCGGTGAGCATATGTGCCCGCAAGCCGGCCCACAGCCCGGCCTGCGGCCCGGCGGGCTTCTCCCGAAGCTGGCGCTCCAGCCCCACCACCCCGCCCAGCGCGGCGGCGATCAGCAGTCTCAGGATCACGCCGAACTGCGCGCTGTCCATCGCAGCTCCTTTCGCTCGCTCGCTGCCGTTTGCACACTTCGATCATACCAGAGGGGCGGCACGCCTGGCTCACGGGGGGTCCGCGCCCGAGTTGCCTGCAGCACCCCTACGCCCCTGTTGACAGGATCGCCCCCACGCGGTACACTGGCACAAAGACTTTTAACAATCTAAGCCGTCAAACCAAAGACGTCTTCTCATCCAGAGAGGTGGAGGGACCGGCCCTTTGAAGCCTCGGCAACCTCCTGCGGCGGGGCGCACGCCTCCCAAGGGAACGGTGCCAAGTCCGGCAGAGCAATTCTGTAAAACTCTGGAAGATGAGAAGAGACGCATAGCCTGCTGCTGCGCGCCTCTTCTCTGTGGAGAGGCGCTTCTGGTTCCTATGACGGGCCATCACATGCAGGAGGCATGAAACAAGATTATGTCTGACCGCAACATCGTCGTGTCGGAAGCCCTCGGGCAGTGGATCGAAGACCGGCCTGTTGAGATCGTCGAACGCAAGGGAATCGGCCACCCGGACAGCCTGTGCGACGGTATCGCGGAGCGGATCTCCGTTGAGTACACAAAGTGGTGCCTGGAAAACGTCGGCTACGCGCTGCACCACAACTTTGACAAGGTGCAGCTTGTCGCGGGCGATGTCGATGTGACCTACGGCCAGGCCACGCTGGTCAAGCCCATCCGCATCCAGATCGCCGGGCGCGGCACGCCCGTCACCCCCGATGGCCGCCGCATCCCGATGGATGCCATCGCCATCAACGCCGCCAAAGCCCACATTCGTGAGACAATGCGGTACCTCGACCCGGACAAGCACTGCGTGATCGACAGCTACGCGGGCAAGGGCTCCAGCGAGCTGATGCACGCCGTCCACGAGATCACCGCCAACGACACCAGCTTCGGCGCGTCGCACTGGCCCCGCTCCGTCCTTGAGAACGCTGTCTACGAGACGTGCGAGCACATCACCGGCGTGCTCATCGACCAGTTCCCCATCGGCGAGGATGTCAAGGTAATGGGGATGCGCCAGGGGCGCGACATCACCCTGACGTGCGCCATTCCGTTCATCGCAACACGCATCAGCGACGCGGCGGAGTACGTCGAGGTCAAGGGCGCGGTGCAGGCGGCGATTCAGGCTTTTGCCGAGACGCTCGCGCCTGAGCACAGCGTACGCGTCGAGGTCAACACGGCAGACGATGTGGAGAACGGCGCCGTCTACCTCACGCTGACCGGCACGAGCGCCGAGATGGGCGACGACGGCGCCGTCGGGCGCGGCAACCGGGTCAACGGCGTGATCGCGCCGTTCCGCGCCGCCTCGCTGGAGGCTGCGCCGGGCAAGAACCCGATCAGCCACGTCGGCAAGCTCTACAACGTGCTGGCGCTGCTCGCCGCCCAGGACATCGTCGAGAGCGTTGACGAGGTGGGCGAGGCGCAGGTCTACATCCTCAGCCAGATCGGCAAGCCGCTCGACCGCCCGCTCGTTGCAACGGCCACTGTGCGCTCGAAGAACGGCGCCCTCAGCGAGGCCGCGAAGCAGGCCGTCATCGATGTGATCGACCGCCGCCTGGCCGACATCGAGGGCGTCCGCAGGAAGCTGGCCAACATGGAGGTCCGGCTCTACTAGGGCTTCAACCCCACTGTGCAGACCACCTTCAGTGGTCTGCGAGATGAGGGGCCAACCGGTCTATCACGAGAGCTTTCAGCGGGCAGTCTGGGCAAACAGGCTGCCCGCTTTTGATCCCCGCCGGCTGTTTGCCCGGTATGTTATACTCCTAACGGCAACGACAGGCTCCGCCTCTACCGGGTAGGAACAAATCGGTGAAAATACTGGCACTCAGCGACAAAGTCGAGCGCACGGTCTACTCGGCGCAGATCAAGGAGCTGTATGGCGATGTCGATCTAATCATTGGCTGCGGCGACCTGCCCTACTACTACCTCGAATACGTGGTGACCATGCTCCCCGTGCCCGTTGCCTATGTGTACGGCAACCACGACAAGGAGCAGATCCTCGCGAGTGGCCGCGTGATCAACGCGCCATCGGGCTGTATCTCGCTGGAGGATCGGGTCGTCCAGTTCGGGGATTTACTGGTAGCAGGGCTGGGTGGATCGATACAATATCAACCGGGTGCCATACACCAGTACACCGAGGCGGAGATGCAGCGACGCATTCTACGCCTCGCGCCGCGTCTGCTGTGGAACCGGCTGCGGCACGGGCGGTATCTCGACATACTCGTGACACACTCGCCGCCCTACGGCATCCATGATGAGGAAGACCGGGCGCACAGGGGCTTCAAGAGCCTGCTGACGTTCATGCAAATATTCAAGCCGACATACCTGCTGCACGGGCATGTCCATATCTACCGGCGCGGCGTACAGGTTGAAACCCGATACGGGCAAACAACGGTAATAAACGTGTACCCAAGACGAGTGATTTACTGGAATTTGGGACAAGATAATGAGCAGTAGACCCGACGCATCGGCATTCGCAAACGACATCTACCAGCGTGCTCGCCGCAAGGCGTTCCTGCGAGGGGTGCTTTCTGCGCTCCAGGGGCACTCGAACGAACTGCTGCCCTACGACGAGGTGCGACATAAAGTCCGGGCCGGGATGCCCAACTACCGGGGCATGACCTCCGTGCCGCTCGACAAGATCGTCGGCAGTGTCAACCGCTACCGTGATTTTGACCGGGCCTTCCTACCCACCCAGTCTGAGACATCCGCACGCTGGCGGCGCATCGGCGAGGCGTACTATTCGGATATCAACCTCCCGCCTGTGACGCTCTACAAGGTCGGGGAGGTCTACTTCGTCGTGGACGGCAACCACCGCGTCAGCGTGGCACGCGAGCTTGGCCGCGAGTTCATCGACGCAGAGGTGCAGGAGTGCCGGGTGCGCGTCCCGCTCACGCCGGACATGGACCCGGACGATATCGAGGTGATCGGCGAGAAGGCGAACTTTCTCGAAACGACGAGGCTCGACGAGGCGCGCCCCGGCATGTCCATCGAGCTAACCATTCCCGGCGGCTACCACCTGCTGCTTGAGCACATCGAGTATCATCGCTACATGCAGTCGCAGGAGTGGAAGCGCGAGTTCAGCACCGAGGAAGCCGCCGTACACTGGTACGACAAGGTCTACCTGCCCGTCGTGAAAGTCATCCGTCAGAGCGGCGTGCTCAACGAGTTCCCTGGCCGCACGGAGGGCGACCTGTACATCTGGATCATCGAGCACCAGTACTTCCTGCGGGAGCACCTCGGGCCCGATGTCAGCACCGAGGAAGCGGCCAGGAGCTTCACGGAGCACTTCTCACCAAGCCGCTTGAAGCGCTTCTGGCACTGGATTACGCATCACCTGCTCAGGCGCAAGACTATCGAGGAGGAGCTGCAGGAACGGCGTGCAGAGCAAGCCGAGGGGCGCTAGTAGGCGTTCCCCTCGGCATTGCCAAAGAGCGTCTGCACGATAGTTCGCACGATGATCTTGATGTCAAGCCAGAGTGACCAGTTCTCGACGTACCAGAGGTCGTATTTGGTGCGCTCGGCAATTGAGGTATCGCCGCGCAGCCCGTTGACCTGCGCCCAGCCCGTCATCCCGGCTTTCTCGCGGTGGCGCTCCATGTAGCGCGGGATGCTGTTGCGGAACTTCTCGACGTAAATCGGGCGCTCAGGGCGCGGCCCGACGAGGCTCATGTCGCCCAGCAGCACGTTGATCAACTGGGGCAGTTCGTCAATGTTCTTGGAGCGCAGCAGCGCCCCGATCCGCGTGCGGCGGGGGTCGTCTTTGGTGGTCCAGCCGGGGCCGTCCTCTTCCGCATCCTGCCGCATCGAGCGGAACTTGAACATCTGGAACGGGCGACCATCAAGGCCCATGCGCTCCTGGTAGTAGAAGACCGGGCCGGGTGAGTCGAGCTTGATGAGCAGCGCCATCAGCAGCATGAAGGGCGAGAGCAGCACCAGCCCGATACTGGCACCGATGAGGTCCATCGCGCGTTTGAGGCTCAGCCGCCAGCCGCGAAGCTGGATGTCGCGCACGTTGAGCAGCGGCAGCCCGCCCAGGTCGTCGATGCTGACGCCGGTCGTCACGAACTCGAACATGTCGGGGAAGATCTTGATCGCGACACTCCCGCGCTGCGACAGGCTGACGAGGCGCACGATCTCATGGCGCGACGTGCCCTCCGGCGGCGCGATAATCACTTCCTGAATGTCGTACTTCTCGATAATCGCAGGCAGGTCATCCGCCTTGCCAAGCACCTGCACGCCGGCTACTTCGCCGGGCGGCTCGTGCCCGTTCACCACGCCAACAAGCTCATAGCCCAGGTACGGCGACCACTGGATCTTCTGGATGATAGCCCGCGCCGATTCGCCCGAGCCGACGACCAGCACCCGGTCCCGCCCGAAGCCGTGCATGCGCAGCCGGTGCCACAGCCGCCGGTGGGACTCACGCCCGATCGCGATGAGCACCACACTCAGCAGCCAGGCATACAACACCATCGCACGGGGGAAGTCCAGCTCGAAGATCGTGTTCTTGAACGTCAGGGCGGAGATGGCGACCGAGATCATCGTCCCGATGCTCACCGCGCCGATAATGGACGACAGTTCATCCAGCCGGGAGCTTGCCCGCGTGACGTGATACAGCTTGTTGAAGTAGAACACCGCCAGCACGCTGATGACCTGCACCACCATCATCGGCACGTACACAGCGAAGCCCGGCGCGTTCTGAAGCTGCGACGGGAAGGGAAGCAAACGGCGCAGTTGGAAGGCAATCACGAACGCAGCCAGCGTCATGAGAGCGTCCAGCGCAATCTTCGATACGATGTAGAGCGTGCGTACACGCTGCCGACTCATACCGAACTCAACCTCCCTTGATCCTCAAGCGCTCCGGCGCTGCCGCCCCTGAACACCTCGGGCCACAGCTTGGGGCCGCCCCACAGCGCAATGCCCAGCATCACGGCCAGATGCGGGAGCAGCGCCGTCTCGCGGCGATAGTGCTTGCGGTAAAAGATCAGGAAAGCCCGAACAAACTCCAGTTTGGCACGTTTGCTCTGGCGGCTTGCCGCCCGCTTCACGTGCAGAACCTCTACCCCGGGGTAGTACATCACCTTCCAGCCTGCCTCGCCGATGCGCTTGCACCAGTCGAGGTCCTCGCCGTACATGAAGAACGACTCGTCCAGCAGGCCGGTCTGGTCGATAGCCTCGCGCCGGAGCATCATGAATGCACCGACGACCGACCCGACCTCCGCCTCCTCGTTCTCGTCGAGGAAGGTCAGGTTGTAGCGGGCGAAGCGGCGGCTCTTCGGGAACAGCTTGCCCATCTTCGTGACGTGCCAGAACGACACCTCGACCGTCGGGATGCTGCGGCGGCAGGCAAGGTCGAGCGAGCCATCCGGCAGAACGAGCTTCGGCCCGGCAACACCGACCTCCGGGTGCGCGTCCATGTACGCGATCATATCCGCGAGCGCCCGTGGCGGTAGTTCAGTATCCGGGTTGAGCAGCAGGGCATAGCGCGGGGCATCGGGCGAAGTGCAGCCGGGCTCGTCAGCGTAGCCCAGCGCCCGCAGCCCGAGGTTGTTGCCCTTCGGGTAGCCGACATTGCCATGCCCGCTGATCAACTCGACCTGTGGGAAGGCCTCCGCGACCATCTCGGCGCTGCCGTCCCCAGAGCCGTTGTCGACGACGACAACGCGGTAGCTGAACTCGCCTTCGCTCGCAAAGACGCTTGTCAAACAGCGGCGGAGGTAGTCGCGGGTGTTCCAGTTGACGATGATGATCCCCAGGTCTGTCATTGCGCGCGATTGTACCCTGCCGGGTAGCGAGCGGCAAGCGTGCCGGTCACCCCGGTCCAATTATAAATTTTTCGTTAATTTCCCAGGAATACCCACCCGGCGTGAAACTTTCTGCCCTGCTTGTACGTTATTATCAGTGCAAGATGGTGGTTGTTACTTCACACGGACTGTCTTCAGTTCCACCTTACGACCGACGCTCAGTGGTATTAATGGCAGGAGGAAAGTCGTCATGGAAGATCGGAGCACTAGCGACAGGATCGAGCAGACCGGCTTGATTGCGAGCGTGGCGTTTATGGGTCTGTTCATTTTCAGTCTCGTTGCCGTCGCGAGCGCATTCTTCACATTCTAGCACGGAGCGGCCTGCCGCCATCCGTTCTCATTCAAGTTGTTAGCCCCGGCCCGTCACAGGCCGGGGCCTTTTGTTCCCCTACCCCACAGCAGCCCGTACGGGTATTCCCTGCCGGTCGCAGAGTTCAAAGAACTGATCTGGAGCAGCTATAAGCCGCGAGCGGTAGGCAGCGTGCGAAGCGGCTGCCCGCGCAGCGCGGCGCGGAGCGCCTCACGGTCGTCCCAGGGGTATTCCGTCGTGCCGAAGCACATGCTCTGTTCGTGGCCCTTGCCACAGGCAAGCACGATGTCGCCGGGGCGCGCCAACTTGACCGCGAAGTGCAGTGCCTCACCCCGGTCCGGCACGCGCCAGAACGTCTCGCCCTCGACGCCGCCCGCTTCCCGCGCCGCCTCAGCACTCGCGGCAAGGATGTCGTCGAGCGACTCGGTGCGAGGGTCCTCGGCGGTGAGCACGGTAAAGTCGGCCAGCTCGGCGGCGATACGTCCCATCATGGCCCGCTTCTCCGGGTCGCGCAGGCCCGCGCTGCCAAAGGCCACGATCACCCTGCCCTCGGGTGGGATCATCAGCCGGGCCGCTTCCAGCGCGCGGCGCAACGCGTTCGGCGTGTGGGCGAAGTCCACCACGGCAATGAAGTCCTGCCCCTCGTCGATGCGC
>DGDY01000091.1:0-1676 GCA_002385675.1 Anaerolineales bacterium UBA3940
GCCCGTCTCGCAGCTTTCCGGCGGACAGAAGACCCGCGCGCTGCTCGCCCGGCTGCTGCTGGAGGACCCCGACCTGCTCATCCTTGACGAGCCGACCAACCACCTCGACATCCGCGCGATTGAATGGCTGGAAAGCACGCTCAAGTCCTTTGACGGCGCGCTGCTCATGGTATCCCACGACCGCTACTTTATGGACAGCCTCGTTGACCACGTGTGGGAGCTGGTGTTCGGGCGGCTGGAGATCTACCGGGGCAACTACAGCGACTACGTGCAGCAGCGCGAGGAGCGTCATGCCCGTCTGCTCGCCGAGTACGAGCGCCAGCAGGCCTTCATCGAGAAGGAGCAGGAGTACATCCGCCGCAACATCGCCGGGCAGAACACCCGGCAGGCGCAGGGGCGGCGCAAGCGGCTGGAGCGCTTCCTGCAGGAGGAGGCCATCACCCGGCCTATGGAGCAGCACACGATGCGGCTCGACCTGCGCGCCCGCGCCCGCTCCGGCGACAAGGTGCTGATGACGCACAACCTCGTCGTCGGCTATCACGACGACGGGGTGCCGCTCTTCAAAGCGCCGGATATTACGCTGTACCGGGGCGAGTGTGCGGCGCTCATCGGCCCTAACGGTGCGGGCAAGAGCACCTTCCTTAAAACCGTGCTCGGCCAGCTTGAGCCGCTTGAGGGCACGGCGACGCTCGGTGCCAGCGTCGAGGTCGGCTACTTCGCGCAGGCGCACGAGCAACTCAACCCGGCGAACACCATCCTCGATGAGATCCTCGGCGTGCAGAACATGCCCATCAGCGAGGCACGCAACTACCTTGCGACGTTCCTGTTCACCGGGGACGACGTGTTCAAGCCCATTTCCACGCTGAGCGGTGGGGAGCGCGGGCGTGTCGCGCTCGCCAAGCTCGCGCTGAGCGGCGCAAACCTGCTGCTGCTCGACGAGCCGACCAACCACCTCGACATCCCCTCGCAGGAGATCCTTGAGACGGTGCTGCGGGGCTTCACCGGGACGATCCTGCTCGTCTCGCATGACCGCTACCTGATCCGCAACCTTGCGACGCAGATCTGGGCGCTGGACGTGCCGCGCCACGCGGGCGGGCAGACCGAACTGATCGTCTACGAGGGGCCGTATGACGAATACCTCGCCTGGCGGGAGGGCCGCCGTGCCGCCGCCCGCGCCGGGGCGGAACAGGCCGAGGCGCGCCAGCAGCCCGCTCCGCCCGCACCCCGGAGCGACGGCAAGCCGAAGCTCAGCCCGTACATGCGCCAGAAGCGGCTTGCGGAGGTCGAGGCACAGATCGAGGCGCTGGAGATCGAACTGGTGAACCTTAGCGGGGCGCTGGCCTCCGCCAGCAAGAAGGGCGAGGTCGACGAGGTGGCGCGGCTCGGCGAGGCGTACAACCAGGCCGAAGCCGACCTCGAAGCGCTGATGCTGGAATGGGAAGAACTGATCACGGATAACGTGTAGGGTGGCCACCCCCTCACCCCCGCGGGGCAACCGTAGACTATGTTAGATTCGCGGCGTGTTAAACCTCCCCTTTGTAAGGGGGAGGAAGACCCATAGCCGCGAGCTGCAGGTCAGGAGGGGGTTCATGGAGCCGCGAAGTATAATCCCTCCCCGCCGGCGGTGGTCCGCGGGGGTGGGGTTTACGCCCGGCCCCGCACACTGTTTTTGATGA
>DGDY01000091.1:1738-14733 GCA_002385675.1 Anaerolineales bacterium UBA3940
AGCTTGAGGGCCGCATGGAGCAGGTCGCCCAGCAGATCGAGGGGCTGACGCTGTACTTCCCGGTCAAGGCCAGCGAGCGCGGCAAGCTGTTTGGCTCCGTCACCACGCAGGAGATCGCCGAGCGGCTTAAGGAGGAGATCGGTCTGGAGATCGACCCGCGCCGCGTCGGGGATAACCCGCTGCGTGAGCTGGGCAAGTTCGACGTGCCCGTCCGCCTTGAGACCGGTCTGGTTGCCAACGTGCGCGTCGTTGTCCACCGTGAGGACGAGGATCCGCGCCAGGCGGAGCAGGCCGAGGCCGAAGCCGAGAGCGAGGACGTCGCCGCGCAGCCCGAGGCCGAGCTTGCCGAGACAGCAGAGGCCGCAGCGGACGAGGCGCCCGCCGAGGAAGCCGCCGAAGAGGCCTAACTAACGGCGGCAGTAGCGCCCGGCACGTCCGGAGCTTCGCACCGACGTTCATGAAGTCAGTGGAGCCAGCGGCGCGTGACAACATGCATGCCGGTGGCTCTTTACGTGAGAGAGCCTGATTGTGGAAGACGCCGACCTGCAACAACTGGGAGAGATGCTGCGCGAAGCACGTGAGGCGCAGGGGCTCTCGCTGGAGGAGGTAGAGGCCCAGACGCGCATCCGGGTCAAGTTCCTGGAGGCGCTGGAAGATGCGGACCTCAGCCTTCTGCCTTCCGCCCTGCACGCCAAAGGCTTCCTGCGCAGCTACGCTCAGTTCCTGCGGCTGGATGTTCGCGCCATCATCGCTCAGTTCAATGCGGCGACAGGTGCCAGCCCGCCGCCTGTCACCGAGCTAACGGCTGAACCCGCCCCGCCCGCCGAGCCGCTGCACCGAACGGGCGTGGCGGAGCCTGAGCCGGTGGAGGTGGAGAGCGAGGTGGGCGAGCCCGCCGCTGAACCCGCGGAGGAGGCCGAACCGACCACCGAGGCGGCGACCGAAACCCTCGCCGCTGACGAGAGCGCCACCGGCGACAACGGGCGGCGCATACGGGTGATCGGCGCCCGCGTGCAGGATCCGGAGTCGCTCGTGCCGCCCCCGCAGATCCGCCGCGTCAAGTACATCTCGCCGGAGCAGTGGGTGGGGCCTGCCGTGCCCGCCGCTCTGCGGAAGGGCGCTGCGCGTGGGGCTACCCCGCCGCCTGAGGACGCCTACGAACCGGCGTCTGCTATCGCCCCGCCTGAGGGGCGGCCCAGGCCGACCGGCATCCCCTCGCGCGTGCTGAACTCCAACCTCTTCATTGCCGCCGTGCTGATCGTCGGGCTGATCGTCATTGTGTGGTGGGTAACGACCTACCTGAGCACCGTCGGCGGGGAAGACCTCGCCCCCGGCGCAGCGCCGGATGAAGCGCTCATCGCCACTGCCATCACGCAGGAGGCGATCACGCCCAGCCCGACCTTCCGCCCCACGCCGACCGACGGCCCGGCATCTGCCCCGCAGATTCTCGACCGGGTTGTGCTCTCCATTGAGGTGGTGCAAACATCGTGGATCTACGTCGAGGTGGATGGCGAGCCGACGTACGAGGGGCAGGTGGTCCCCGGCGACGTGTTGAACTACGAGGGCAGCCAGGAGATCCATCTTAAGGTCGGCAACGCCGCGGGCCTCGTTGTGAACTACAACGGGCAGGACCTCGGCCCGCTTGGCGAGCGGGGTGAAATCGTCGAGCGCATCTTTATGGTCGGCGGGTTCGTCACACCAACGCCGACCCCGGAGCCGACGTCGGACGGCACCAGCGGGCCAACCGTCACGCCTCGCGCCACCCTGACGCCCACGCCCTCGCCGACGCCGTAAATCACGCAGGTTGTCAGTGCAGAAAAAAGTGAATCCACAGATGGCACCGGGGGCACAGATTGCATCTTTCATCTGTGCTTTCTGTGCCATCTGTGGACGGGTAACTCTGTAACCACGCCGTTCTAATATGAGGGGGATGAGTCGTAATGGTAGACCCACACGTCTATTACCTCGTGAACCTCGGCTGCGCCAAGAACCTCGTCGATGCCGAGAGCATGGCCCAGCTTCTCACCCGTGAAGGCTACCGGGGGACAGGCTCGCCGGACGAGGCGAGCGTGCTGATCGTCAACACCTGCGGCTTCATCGACGCGGCCAAGCAGGAGAGCCTCAACACCCTGCGCGAGCTGGCCGAGAACAAGCAGCCGGGCCAGCTTCTCATCGCCGCCGGATGCCTCTCCCAGCGCTACGGCAAGGTGCTCACACAGGAAGTACCGGGGCTGGATGGCGTGATCGGCACGCGCCGCTGGATGGACATCCTCGACCTGATCAAGCGGCTGCGCGGGCGCACACACCCTGAGCCGCTCTACCACCTGCCCGGCGACGCCGAGACGGTCGGCACGGACGAGCACGGCGTGCTGCGGGCGGCCATCCAGGGCGCGAGCGCCTACATCAAGATCGCGGACGGCTGCCGCCGCCCGTGCGCCTTCTGTGCCATCCCTGCGATCAAGGGCACGCACGTCAGCCGCCCGCCGGAGATGATCGTTGCGGAGGCGGCGCGGCTCAACGCGCTGGGCACGAAGGAGATCATCCTCATCTCGCAGGACACGACCGACTACGGACACGACCTCGGCATGAAGGACGGGCTCGCCACGCTGCTGGAGCAGATCGTTGAGGTCACGCCGGACGTGCCCTGGCTGCGCATCATGTACGCCTACCCCGGCTACGTGACTGACCGGCTCATCGAGGTCATGGCCCGCGAGGAGCGCATCGTCCCCTACCTTGACATTCCCCTCCAGCATGGCAGCCGCGAGACGCTCAAGCGGATGCGCCGCCCGGCCAACCTGGAATGGGTCTACGGCACGATCCGCAAGCTGCGCGACGCCATGCCCGACATCGCCATCCGCACCACGTTCATCGTCGGCTACCCCGGCGAGACGGACGAGGAGTTCGAGGAGCTTGTGCAGTTCGTGCGGGACATGCGCTTCGACCGCGTGGGGACGTTCACCTACAGCTATGAGATCGGCACGCCGAGCGCCGAACTGCCCAACCAGGTGCCGGACGACGTGAAGCAAGCCCGGCGCGACCTGCTGATGCAGGTCCAGCAGGACATTTCGCTCCAGCGCAACCAGGAGTTCATCGGGCGGACGCTGCCGATCCTCGTCGAGGGCGCGAACGACGGGCTCAGCGTGGGCCGCTCCTACCGCGACGCACCGGAGATCGACGGCATGGTGATTGTCGAGGGCGAGCTGCCGGTGGGCGAGATGGTGCCGGTGCGCATCACCGGCGCGATGGTCTACGACCTCGTCGGCACGGTGGACACCGGCGCGCCCATTGTTATCAGCGATGCGCCCGTGCAGCGAGGCAGGCAGGCCCGATGAGCGGCGTACAGCAGGCAGACGGGCACAAGGCCTGGCAGGTGATTGAGCAGCAGGAACTGCTCGACTGCCGGCCCTGGGTGCGCGTCGTGCGGGAGGCGGTGCGCCTTGAGGACGGCAAGACCGTCGTCCCCGACTTCTACCGTGTGGACATCCCCGATTTTGCCATCGTCTTTGCGCTGACGACGAACGGGCACGTGGCGCTCGTCGAGCAGTACCGGCTTGCGCTGAAGCGCCGCGTACTGGAGTTGCCCGCCGGGCGCGTCGAGCCGGGGGAAGCCCCGCTGCACAGCGCCCAGCGCGAACTGCGCGAGGAGACGGGCCTCGCCGCGCCGGAGTGGCACGCGCTCGGCGTGCTGACCATCGACCCGAACCGGGGTTGCGGGCACGCGCACGTGTTCCTTGCGCTCGGCGCGGAGCGGGTCGGCGAGCAGACGGACGACGACATGCAGGAGCAGACGCTGCGCCTCGTCACGCTTGACGAGATGCGGGCCTACGCCTTCTCCGGCGAGTGCCCGGTCATTGCGACCGTCGCAGCAACGGGGATGGCGCTGGCAAAGCTGTCCGAGCGGGGGATGATGACACCCGGCGTAGAGCAGCTTCACGGCTCCAGCCGGAGCGGTTAGAGGTCGACAGCCGCCCCCCTTACCGTCACCTGATCGCCCCCTCATAGGGGGAGATGGCGCTGCGAAGCAGCGTCAGAGGGGGTCACCTCCCCCTGTTAGGGGGAAGTGGTGGGGTCTGCGAGGATGAGGGCGCACTGCACCCATTCTGGCGGGCTGCCGCCACACTCGATAGACTCCCCCGTAGCAATGGGTAAGTACATGCGCAGGTTTTTAGAGGTCGTTTAATGTTATCCACCCGCTCCAGACGCCCGTCGATCCTGTCGTCGCAGCTGGTGCAGAACTTCGATTACGTGCTGCTGTTCACGACAGCGATCCTGATCATCTTCGGCATCATGATGATCGCCAGCGCCACGCGCGACGTGGCCAGCCTCGCCGACCGCGTCAACAGCCAGATCCTGTACAGCATCGTCAGCTTCGGCGTGGTGCTCATCATGGCGGCGATTGATTACCGCCTGCTGACCAGCACGTATCTGTGGATTTACGGCGTGCTGGTCGCCATGCTTACGGTCGTGGGCGTGCTCGGCATCGAGGGCGAGGCAGGCGCGCAGAGCTGGGTTAACCTGGGCGTCGCCGGTTTCCAGCCCTCGGAGCTGGCCAAGATGCTGCTCATCATCGTGCTGGCGCAGCAGCTTGCCGTCAACGCGGAGCGCATCCACAAGCTCTCCACCATCCTGAAGTCGCTGGGCTTCGTCGCCGTCCCGGCATTTCTCATCTTCATCCAGCCCGACCTCGGCATTACGGTGCTGATCCTCGTGATGTGGTTCGTTATGGTATGGGCCGCCGGGATGCGCTGGCGGCACATCCTGCTCTTTGCCATCGTCGGGATCGTCTCGGTGCCGATCATCTGGAGCCAGATGGAGCCTTACCAGCAGTCCCGCATCATCGTGTTCATCAACCCGGAGCTGGATCGCGACGCCTATTACAACATCAGCCAGGCGCTGACGGCCATCGGCAACGGCGGGCTGCTCGGCAAAGGCTACATGCAGGGCACCCAGAGCCAGCTTCGCTTCCTGCGGGTGCGGCACACCGACTACATTTTTGCCGTCATCGCCGAGGAGTTCGGCTTCGTCGGCGCGATGGTGGTGCTCGTGCTGATCAGCATTGTGCTGTTCCGCATCCTGCGGGCCGCCCGGCTCGCCCCCGACATGGCCGGTTCGCTGATCTGCTACGGCGTGGCGACGGTGATCTTCTTCCAGACGCTGGTGTCCGTCGGCATGAACGTCCGCGTGATGCCCGTCACCGGGCTGACGCTGCCCTTCATCAGCTCCGGCGGTAGCTCGCTCGTCACGCTGATGTTCGGCATCGGGCTTGTCGAGAGCGTCGTGATGCGCCGCAAAACTCGCGAACACTGACCCAACCACGTGGTATAATCGGCGTACTTGCTGCCCGGCAGGTGCGGGTTCTGCCGTTATTTGATCTGGAACCGTCACAACACGCCCGCGCAGCAGACCAGTCCTGTCACACCTGAAGGAGAAGAAGCATTTTGTCCGACACTAACCGCCCGGTCCGGGTTCGTTTTGCGCCCAGCCCAACGGGCTACCTGCACATCGGCGGAGCGCGCACGGCGCTGTTCAACTGGCTGTTTGCCCGCAAGCACGGCGGCTCATTCATTTTGCGCATCGAGGACACCGACCAATCGCGCTACGTGCCTGAGGCCGAAGACGACATCATGGCCAGCCTGCGCTGGCTGGGCCTCAACTGGGACGAAGGCCCGGACATAGGCGGTAAGGCGGGCCCTTACCGCCAGTCGGAGCGGGCCGAGTTGTACCGCGAGTGGGCGGACTGGCTCATCGAGCACGGCTACGCCTACCGCTGCAACTGCTCGCCCGAACGGCTGGAGAAGGTCCGTGAGGAGCAGCGCGCACGCGGCGAGAAGCCCGGCTACGACCGCTTCTGCCGGGATCGCAACCTCGGCCCCGACATCGGCGAGCATGTGGTGCGCTTCAAGATGCCGCTTGAGGGCGAGACGACCGTCCACGACCTGATCCGCGGGCCGATCACCTTCAGCAACGCCGAGCTTCAGGACCTCGTCCTGCTGAAGTCCGACGGGCTGCCGACCTACCACCTCGCCAATGTGGTGGACGACCACTTCATGGAGATCAGCCACATCATGCGCGCCGACGAGTGGATCGCCACCGCGCCGATCCACTGGCAGCTTTACCGGGCGTTCGGCTGGGAGATGCCCGCCATTGCCCATCTGCCCGTCATCCTCAGCCCGAGCGGGCACGGCAAGCTCAGCAAGCGCGATCAGGCCTTCCAGGAGGGCGGCACGAAGGTGCTCGTGCAGGTGCGCGAGTTCCGCGAGGCGGGCTACCTGCCGGAAGCCGTCGTCAACTTCCTGACCAATGTCGGCTGGGCCTTCGGGGACGACCGCGAGGTCTTTACGCCTGAAGAGGCGATGGAGCGCTTCGAGCTGGAGGACATCAACCCGGCCCCGAGCAAGCTGCCCTACGACAAGCTCGAATGGCTGAACGGCGTCTACATCCGCGAGAAGCTCACCACCGAGGAGCTTGCGGAGCGGCTGGAGCCGTTCTTCGTGGAGGCGGGCTGCGACATCGGGCGGGAGAAGCTCATTGAGGCGGTGCCGCTCGTGCGCAACCGCATCAAGACGCTGCCCGACGCGCTGGACTTCCTCGCCTTCCTGTGCAAGGATGAGATCACCATTGAGGATCCGCAGAACCTGATCCAGCCGAAGATGGACGCCCAGCGCACCATCGAGGCGCTGCGGGCGGCGTACGACACGCTCGCGGCAATGGAGGGCTTCGACGTGGAGGAGCAGGAGCGCCTGCTACGCGGGCTGGCCGGCGAGATGGGCCTGAAGGCCGGGCAGCTTCTGGGCACACTGCGCGAGGCCGTCACCGCGCAGAAGGTGTCGCCGCCGCTCTTTGAGACGATGGCAGTGATCGGCAAGGAGACGGTGCTGAAGCGCATCGTCGCCGCCGCCGAATTGTTAGAAAAAACCGTGGAGCACGAAAACTAGTGCTCATCAGGGAGAAGTGAGTCCACAGATGACACAGATGACACAGGAAGCTAAAGAATAGATTGATCCACGAATAGCACGAATTACACGAAGAAAAAGACATTAGTGCCATTCGTGTCATTCGTGGACAGATTTTTCTCTTGTCTGTGTAATCTGTGAAATCTGTGAAATCTGTGGACTCCAACCTCTTTTCAATGAGGCGCGACAGAGGAGAAACATGACCGAGCAGGAGACGCGCACGCGGAGTTTTATTCACGACATTATCGACGAGGACATCAGGTCCGGTCGATTTGGTGGGCGGGTGCACACCCGCTTCCCACCGGAGCCGAACGGCTATCTGCACATCGGCCATGCCAAGGCGATCTGCCTCAACAGCAGCATCGCCAAGGAGTACGGCGGCAAATTCAACCTGCGCTTTGACGATACCAACCCGACCAAGGAAGAGCAACGCTACATCGACGCGATCATCGAGGATGTGCGCTGGCTCGGCGCGGACTGGGAGGACCGGCTGTTTTACGCGTCCGACTACTTCCAGCAGCTTTACGAGTGGGCCGTGCAGCTCATCAAGGATGGCAAGGCCTACGTGGACAGCCTCAGCGCGGAGGAGATCCGCGAGTACCGGGGCACGCTCACCGAGCCGGGCCGCAACAGCCCCTACCGCGACCGCAGCGTCGAGGAGAACCTTGAGCTGTTCGAGAAGATGCGACGGGGCGAGTTCAAAGAGGGTGAAGCCGTCCTGCGGGCGAAGATCGACATGTCCTCGCCCAACCTGAACATGCGCGACCCGGTCATGTACCGTATCCTGCACACCGAGCACCCGCGCACCGGCAACAAGTGGTGCATCTACCCGATGTACGACTGGGCGCACGGCCAGTCGGACTCGATTGAGGGCATCACGCACTCGCTGTGCACGCTGGAGTTCGAGGATCACCGTCCGCTTTACGACTGGTTCCTTGACCAGCTTGGCATCTACCACCCGCGGCAGATCGAGTTTGCGCGGCTCAACCTGACGTACACCGTGCTCAGCAAGCGCAAGCTGATCCGGCTGGTGGAGGAGGGGCACGTCAACGGCTGGGACGACCCGCGCATGCCGACCATCGCCGGGATGCGCCGCCGGGGTTACACGCCGGAGGCCATCCGCGACTTCTGCAATATGGTCGGCGTGGCGAAGTCCAACAGCATCGTCGAGTTCGAGATGCTGGAGCATGCCATCCGGCAGGACCTTAACCGGCGTGCCGAGCGCCGCATGGCTGTGCTGCGCCCGCTGAAGGTCGTCATCGAGAACTACCCCGAGGGTCAGACGGAGTGGCTTGAAGCCATCAACAACCCGGAGGACGAGAGCGCAGGGACGCGCACCATCCCCTTCTCGCGGGAGCTTTACATCGAGCAGGAAGACTTCATGGAGGAGCCGGTCAAGAAGTTCTACCGGCTGGCGCCGGGCCGCGAGGTACGCCTGCGCTACGGGTACTTCATCACCTGCACCGATGTGGTGAAGGACGAGAACGGCCAGATCATCGAACTGCGCTGCACTTACGACCCGGAGACGCGCGGCGGCTACGCGCCGGATGGGCGCAAGGTCAAGGCGACGCTGCACTGGGTCTCCGCCGAGCACGCGCGGCAGGCCGAGGTGCGCTTGTTTGACCGGCTGTTCCTCACCGAAAACCCGGACGACGCGCCGGAAGGGCAGGACTTCATCGCCAACCTCAACCCGAACTCGCTGGAGGTGGTCGAGAACGCCTACGTGGAGCCCAGCCTGGCCGAGGCCAAACCCGGCGATCGCTTCCAGTTCGAGCGGCTCGGCTACTTCTGCATGGACCCGGACTCGACGCCGGAGAAGCCGGTGTTCAACCGCACCGTCGCCCTGCGCGACACGTGGAAGAAGATCCAGCAGCGGGAGGAATAGGGGCCGGTCTAATGGTGCGGTTGATGTGGGGCACCGCGCATTACGACCCGCCCACGATCAATCAAATGGTTAGTGTAGGGGCGCAACACACGCCCCTACTATTTTTCCCTGTGCAAAACGGGCAACCGGGAGCCGCGACGTTTAGTCGCGGCGGTTTAATCACAACACCCCACCCCTAATCATCCACCAGCAGATCGCGCTCGATGTTCAGCAGGTAGGCGGTCGCATCTTCGGCATACCAAAAAACCACGACGACCTCGGCTTCCGGATCGTACTGGTTCAGCGCCGCCGTGACCGACTGCTGGATCGGCGGGCCGCCCCTGCCGACCAGCCCGTAGGCCCGCATCTGCTCCACCGTCAGGTAGTTGACCTCCCCGACATCGTCATGCGGATGGCGGCGGCGGATGAGCACCACGCCCTTGCTGCCCGTTGCCCGGTACTGCTCCGTCCCGAACCGCGCGATCTCCCGGCGCTGCGCGTAGATAAAGCGGTTCTCGCCGGCCATCTTCTCAATATTCGAGCCCATCGGCAGATGCTCCCTCCCCGCCATCATCCCCGGCTGCCCCCCGCGCGATGCGTCGCAGCAGCCGCTCACGGCGGTGATGCAAGTCGCGCAGCGCCTCGGTGCGGCGCCAGCTGGGCCGCCACGACTCCGCCAGCGCGATCCCGGCGTCCGTCCACGCCAGCGCGAGCGGCAGGTTGCGGGCGTGCCACTCGTAATACTTGGCCAGCTCAACGTGCCCCGTCACGTCCAGCCGGAGGTCGGCCAGCCACTCCCACAGCGGCACGGCCTCCTCGCGGCGCCCCGCCCGCTTGAGCAGCGCCGCCCACCCCTCAAGCGCCTCGTGCCGGGCCTCGGCGTTGGGCGCGGTCTCCGCCGCCGCGCGGTAGGCCGCCTCGGCTTCCCGCATCCGCCCCCGGCTGGCATACCACTGCGCCAGGCTGAGCCGGTCGTCGACGGGCAGGCCGTCCGCGTCGGGCTGCTGGAAGACCCGCGCCAGCAGCGCCCCCAGCGACACCATCGACAGCAGGTCGATCTCGTTGTGATAGAGCACCCGCACCATGTCGCGGGCATTGCGAGTTTCAAGGTACTGCCGGTAGAGATAGGGGATCAGCGAGCCGGGCACGTCCTGATGAGTGCGCCGCACGCCGAGCACGTCCGCCTCCAGCGCGGAGAGCGCGCACGAGGGCAGCCGTCGCCGCCACAGCCGCCGTGCGGGGTGCAGCAGGTCGAGGTTGGCGAGCATCTCGACGAGCGGACGGCGGCGCGTCATGATGCAGCGCGAGGCGAGCAGCGGCACGTCGAAGGTGCGCCCGTTAAACGTGACGAGCGCGCCGTCCGGGTAGAGCGTCTCGTGGAGCAGGTCGAGCAGCGCAGGCTCATGGGCCGGGTCCTTCAGAAAGAACTGCTGCACCTCAAACTGCCCGTCCCCGTTGAAGAAACCCACGCCGATCAGGAAAGCGAACGCGCCGCCGCCCAGCCCGGTCGTTTCGGTGTCGAGAAAGACGAACCGCTCCGGCGAGACCCCGCCGAGCAGGTCGTCATCGGCCAACCCGGCAAGCGCGGCGGGCTCCTGCGCCAGCCACTCGGCGAGCGGCCTGCTGCCGTGGACGGTCTCCGCGTCATACACACGCCGCACGCGGAAGCACGCGCCGCTTGGCGTCTCGACCGTCTCGCCGTCCACGAGCGTGTCGATGTCGCCGCCCGCCGCCGGGCGCGGCCTGGGGGTGAAATTCCGGCCCGTCGTTACGCCGAGGCGTCGCAGCCGCCGCCGCAGATCATCCATAAGTGCCGGTTCGCTTTCCTATCAGGCGTACTTTTGCCCTGTTATTGTACCCCGATTCGTCGTGTGACATTGATCACAGGGGTAGAGTGTACTTTGTAACTACTGAAAGGGGCCTGTTCCCTATAGACTATGGGTGAATTGAGAGACAAGATAACGCTCATCGCTGTCTCCTCCTTTGGCGAAGGCTCCCGCCGGGTTTTCCCCCCTCACACCCGGCGGGAGCTTTTCTTTTTCGCCCGGCACGAACCTCACCGGTATGATTCTTCCTCATTGTGCCCGAACGCGAGCCACTGTATAAGTAGTTTCGAGGACGCCGGAGGGCTGCTGTGCCCCCGGCCTGTGGCCGATGCTCGCCGCCGACCGCTGCAACACCGGCGGCGTTCAGGAGGGACATCACGATGCCAGACATCCCCATCACTGATCTAATTCCGCCCTACCCGCTGCACTGGACGACCATCCTGCATTACCTGATGCTGCTGGGCACGGTCGCCATGCTGACCGCCTCCTCTGAACAGTCGTCGCTGATTTTCACGCTGATCATGGCCGCGTTTGCGCTGATCGTCGGGGCGGACCTGTACCTGAACCTGCTGCCGATGTCCAGCATGTTCGTGCTGCTGCTGCGGATGGGGATGTTCGGCGTGCCCATTGTACTGGCCGGGATGGCGCCGACGGAACAGGCGCGCAACATCGGCGTGGTGCTGGCCATACTGAGCGCGCCGATCCTGGCGCTGACGTTTCTCAACTGCCTCATCCCCTACGCCCCGCTCACCGACCCCCGCATCATAAGCTGGTGCGCCAGCGTCTAGCCGGGTGCGGGTTGCGCCCCATAGAAAAACAAGGGCCTGCTGCGGCAGGCCCTGTTGTTTCTAAACGACCGGGTCAGTCCATCGCAACCGGCGCATAGACCGGAGCATTCCAGAAGCGGTACTTCTCCACACGACCGGTCACCACATCAAAGTAGAGCTCGCGCAGCTTGCTGACCACCGGCCCGATGCGGCCCGTGCCAATCGGGCGATGATCGACGGAAGTGATCGCCGCGATCTGCACGCCCGTGCCGCAGAAGAAGGCCTCTTCGGCGAGGTAGACCTCGGTGCGGTCGATGGGGCGCTCGATCACCTCCAGCCCCATCTCATGGCGCAGAAGCTGGATGACCGTGCGCCGGGTGATGCCCTCCAGGATGTTGTCCGTCACCGGCGGGGTGATGACCTCCTCATCGCGCAGCATGAAGAAGTTGGCCGCGCTGCCCTCGGACACGTGGCCGTCCTGATTGAGCACGAGCGCCTCGTCGAAGCCCGCCCGCTGCGCGTCCGTCTTGATCAGCGCCGAGTTAATATACGCACCGATGACCTTGCCGCGCGCCGGGATAACGTTGTCGTCCACACGCCGCCACGAGGAGAACGTCACGCTTGTGCCTTCCTCGTTGGGCACGTAGCTGCCAAAGGGTACCGCAAACATGGTGATGTCACTCTCAAGATCGTGCAGCCTCACACCGATCTGCTCGTTCTTGACGTAGACCACAGGCCGGATGTAAATGTTCTCGCGCCAGCCCTCCGCACGCAGCAGTTCGAACAGGATGTCGGTAAGCTGCTGGGGGGTGTAATCCAGCTCAAAGGTCAGCAGCCTGGCGGAGTTCAGGAGACGTTTGAAGTGGTCGAGCGGGCGGAAGATGAAAAGCTCCTGCTCATCCTCATTCCAGTACCCGCGCAGCCCGCCAAACGCCCCGGTCCCATAGTTGAAAGTATGATTCATGACGCTGATCGTCGCCTGCTCGAAGGGGACGATCCGTCCTTCAAAATAGGCATACTTGGGTCGTACGGCTGTTGAAGCCACTGCGCTGCCTCCTCCGGATCGGGCGGGCCAGGTCAGGGGCGCCTGCCGCTCGCCGATCCATCGCTGTGCATGGAAAGTAAATACGGAAAGTAAAACGCTCGTGCCGGTCTTTGACGCGGTGATCTCCCTGTACTGAGATTATACTCCGCCTGGCAAGTGAGCGACCGAAGCCCACAAAGTTTGTCAGGATTGTAGGGAAAGCGTCAGGTAGGATAGCGCAATCAAAACGCCCCTGCCAGCATGACAGGGGCGTCTGCGATCTGCGGGCTGCGGCGGCGGGCGCTAACCGCCGGGCTCCGTTGCCGGAGCTTCCTCCTCTGTGGGCTGCTCCTCGGCGGGCGGCGTCGGGATGGTGCGCTGTGAGCCGCTCGCCTCCCCGGCGGCCTGCTGGTCCATCAACTGCTGGATGTCGAACAGGAAGGGGCTGTTCGACGGGATGAGGATCAACTGAACCTGGTCACTAAGCTGTTCCACATAGCGCCACTGGATCAGATTGGGGTTCTGGCTGAGCTGCGCGTTGATCAGCCGGAGGGCTTCGGC
>DGDY01000091.1:14916-21888 GCA_002385675.1 Anaerolineales bacterium UBA3940
CGCTGAGCGTCCTGCTCGGCGATCTGCTTGCGCTCGATGGCGTCGGTGAACTCCGGCGAGAAGGAGATATCACGCACCAGGAAGTCGGAGAGGAGGAAGCCCTCGCGCTCGAACTTCTCGCGCAGCGCATCGAAGATTTGCGACTCAAGCTGGGAACGACCACCGCTGTAGATCATTTCTGCGCCATACTCGGAGATCGCGTCACGCACTTCCGAGCGCACCTGCGGTATGATGAAGCCGTCAAGGTAGCTGCCGCGCCAGTTGCGGTGCACCTCGTTGACCTTCGCGCGGTCAATGCGGTAGATGACGGTCACGTCAAGGTTGATAACCTGACCATCCGAGGAAATGGCGCGGACCGGGCTGTGCGGAGTCACGCCCGCCTCCTGCTCGCTCGCCAGCGTGACGCTCTGCTGGCCGACGTCGTAAATGACCACCTGGTCGATGAAGGGCACGACCCAGCGCAGGCCGGGCTCAAGCGGCGTCAGCAGGGAGTCCTCACCCGTGGTGATCTGACGGAACACGACACCGGCCTCGTTGGGCTGGATGAGCACCAGCCCGGCATTCAGCGGTGCCAGCACCAGCACGCCGATCACACCGACAACGGCGATGATCACGCCGGGCCGGACGCGCCGCCCGCGCTGGCTGTTCACAATCACCAGCCCGATGCCGGCGATGATCGCGATGGCAAAGAGCGTAATAAGAAAGCCGAACACGGCTTTGATTGCCATTGACCCTTGCTCCTCTTCAGGGGAATGCTCGCTAGAGCCTGTTTGCCGACCCTATTATAGCAGCCTGCCTGTATGCACGCGCCCCCAAGATGTGGGGGACTGCAGCCGCTACACCGCCCGGATGACGGACGGGGTGAGGTTAAACGCCGCGACTAAACGTCGCGGCTCCCTCCCCTCTCCCAGCGACCGCAGGTCGCGACCGGGATGAGGGCTATTGCCCCTCGCCCGCGCGAACTGGTATCATAACTCTGCCATGTTGCCAGAATACGGCCAGATCGGGCCGCTGACCTTCCGCACATATACCGTCCTGCTCGACATCGCGGTCCTGCTGGGGCTCGCGCTGCTCGTGTGGCAGGGCCATCGCCGCGACGCCCGCCCGCTCGCCTGGCTCGATACCGGGCTGGCCGCGCTCGTGGGCGGGATCATCGGCGCGCGGCTGGTACATGCCGCCATCCACTGGGAATACTTCTCAGAACACCCCATCGAGATCGCCGAGGTGTGGCGCGGCGGGCTGAGCTGGCAGGGCGCGGTCGTCGGCGGGCTGCTGGCGCTGTTCGTGGCGGCCCGGATCAGCCGCCTGGACTGGCGCGACCTGACCGATGCGGTGGCGCTGGTGCTGCCGTTCGGCGCAATGCTGGCCTACGCGGGCTGCCTGGCCTCCGGGTGCAGCGCCGGGCGTGAGGTCGCCACGCTGGCCGATTACCCGCCGCTCGTCGCCGCCGAACTGCCTGACATCTATGGGCTGGTCGTGCCCCGGCTGGCGAGCCAGGTTTACGGCCTCGCGCTGGGCCTCGTGCTGCTGGGGCTGGCCTGGGCGTTGCGCCGCTGGCTCACTGTGCCGGGCCTGCGCCTGTGGCCCGTGCTGGCACTGCTGGCCTTTGGCGTGTTCGGCATCGGCTTCACACTGGGCAGCGACATCCTGATGCTCGGCAGCCTGCGCCTCGACCAGCTACTCGACCTGCTCGTAGCGGCGCTCGCCGGGGTAATGGGCGCTGTCGCCGCGTGGATGCCCGCACCGCCCCGGCCCACGCGCCGGGCGGACCTCCTCACCTCGCAGCAAGGAGTGCGTCATGCAGATTAAGCTCGGCCTCGCCCAGACAGATGCCGTCCTCGGCGATGTGCAGGCCAACCTCGACCGGCATCTGAGCATGATCGAGCAGGCCCGGCAGGCGGATGTCGACCTGCTCGTCTTCCCCGAACTCTCGCTGACCGGCTACAGCCTGCAAGACCTCGCCTACCGCGTCGCGCTGAACCCGGCGACAAGCCCGGTCTTCAAGCCGCTTCTGGAAGCCAGCGCTGACCTCGACCTCGTGGTCGGCTTCGTCGAGGAGGACGCCCGCCACCGCTTCTACATCGCGGCGGCCTACCTCAGCGGCGGCGAGATCGTGCACGTGCATCGCAAAGTCTACCTGCCGACCTACACACTGTTCGAGGAGGGTCGCTTCTTTGCGATGGGCGACACGATACGCGCCTTCGACACCCGTTTTGGCCGCATCGCCATGCTGATCTGCGAGGACTTCTGGCACGCCAGCCCGCCATATCTCGCCTGGCTGGACGGCGCCGACGTGCTCGTGCTGATGTCGGCAAGCCCCGGGCGCGGCGTGGACGAAGGCCCGCTACCCGCCAGCGTGCGCTGGGTGGAGCGCGTCACGCAGGCGTACGCGGGGCTGTTCACGACGTTCGTCGTCCACGCGAACCGGGTCGGCGTGGAGGACGGCGCGATCTTCTACGGGGGCTCGCTGGCTTACAACCCCGACGGCGAACTGCTAGCGAAGGCCCCGTTCTTCGATGAGCACCTGCTGACCACCACGCTCGACATGGCGCAGATCCGGCGGGCGCGCATCCGCCTGCCGCTGCTGCGAGACGAGCGCCCGGAGCTGACCGCTCGCACGCTGGCGCGCATCCTCGGCAACCGGACAGAGTGAAAGGACACCCGCGCGTGACGACCGACGTTCTGAGCCAGCTCAAGTTGAATACCGACCTTGCCCGCCGGGTGATCACACTGTTCATCCGCAAGGAGATCACGCGGGTGGGCTTCAAGCGGGCTGTGCTGGGGCTTTCGGGCGGGCTGGACTCGGCGCTCGTGGCCTATCTCACGGCGGAAGCCCTTGGCCCGGAGAACGTGCTCGCCATCCGCATGCCGTACAGGACCTCGTCACCGGAGAGCCTTGAGCACGCGCAGCTTGTCATCGACGCGCTCGGCGTCCGGCATGACACAGTGGATATCACGCCGATGGTCGAGCCGCTGTTCGAGCGCTTCCCGGATATGGACGCCTCGCGGCGCGGCAACGTCATGGCTCGCCAGCGCATGATCATCCTGTTCGACCAGTCGGCGGCATGGAACGCGCTGGTGGTCGGCACGAGCAACAAGACTGAAACGCTGCTTGGCTACACGACGATCTACGGCGACAACGCCGCCGCCATCCAGCCCATTGCCGACCTGTACAAGGCGCAGGTGCGCCAGCTTGCACGGGCGGTCGGCGTGCCGGAGGCCATCGTCAATAAGGCCCCCTCGGCGGACCTGTGGCCGGGGCAGACGGATGAGGGCGAACTCGGCTACACCTACGATCAGGCCGACCAGGTGCTCTACCTGCTCGTCGACCGGCACTACACGCTCGACGACGCGGTCGAGGCGGGCTTCCCGCGCGATCTGGTCGAGCGGGTATGGCGCACCGTGCAGCGCAACCAGTTCAAGCGGGAGCTGCCGGTCGTGGCAAAGCTCTCCCGCCGCACCATCGGGCACGACTTCCTCTACCTGCGCGACTGGGGGACGTAGTGATGAGTCCACGAATGACACGGATGACACTAATGATTTATTCGTGCCATTCGTGCTATTCGTGGATCAATAATCTTTCATCTGTGCCATTTGTGCCATCTGTGGACTCTCCCACACACGGGGCAAGGCTAAGAGTCGAGTAAGAAACGCCCCCGGAGGTCACCGGCGTTTGCAAACGCGGGCAATCCGTATTATATTCTGCGTAATACGAGTTAGAATGGTATCGGGCGGTTTCAGCCCGCTATTTTTGTAGTATTAACACAACCTTTTACCGCGTGAAAGCATCATCTGACGAACCCCCATCTAGTAGTCGCTTAAACCGATCTCCGGTCGCACCGCCGAGCCGAGCGGTTCTGTTCTGCTTGCCCAGAGCTGTCCGCCCGGCTTGTTGTGCTGCCTGCAAGCAGCCAGAGGGAGGTACCCATGTCGCTTGACGTGATCATCCTCGCCGCCGGACAGGGCACCCGGATGAAGTCGAACCTGCCCAAGGTGCTGCACCCGCTCGGCGGGCAGCCGCTTGTGCTGTACAGCGTGCAGGCCGCCGAGGCCGCCAGCGGGCGCGCGCCCGTGCTGATCGTCGGGCACGGCGCGGACCAGGTGCGCGAGGCCGTTGGGGATGCCGCCCGCTACGCCCTCCAGGCCGAGCAGCTGGGCACCGGTCACGCCGTGATGCAGGCCCGCGCGCTGGTGGAAGGCGCATCCGACCACGTCATCGTGATGTATGCCGACATGCCGCTCCTGACCGCCGACACGCTCCGCGCGCTGTACGAGGCACAGCAGGGCAACAGCGGGCCGATCACGATGCTGACGCATGTGACAGACACACCGCGCGGCTTCGGGCGCATCGTGCGTGACCCGGCCAGCGGAAGCGTGCGGGCCATCGTCGAGGAGGCGCAGGCCACGCCGGAGCAGCTTGCCATCCGCGAGGTGAACGTTGGCGTGTACTGCTTCGATGCCGCGTGGCTGTGGTCGCATCTGGACCGCATTCCGCTCAGCCCGAAGGGTGAGTACTACCTGACGGACCTCGTCGAGATGGCGGTCACGGAGGGGCATACGATCACCGCCCTGACGACTGAGGACGCCGACGAGGTGCTCGGCATCAACACGCGGGTGCATCTGGCCGAGGCAGAAGCGGCGCTGCGGCGGCGCGTCAACGAGCGGTTGATGCTCGCCGGTGTGACCATCGTGGACCCGGCCAGCACGTACATCCACCCCACCGTTGAGATCGGGCAGGACACGGTCATCATGCCGAACACATACGTGTGGGGCCGCACCACCATCGGCGCGAACTGCGTCATCGGCCCGAACACGATCATTCAGGACTGCACCATCGGCAACGACTGTGAGGTGCTGGCCTCCGTGCTGGAGCACGCCACGCTGGAGGATCGCGTCGATGTCGGCCCTTTCGGGCATCTGCGCAAGGGCGCGTACCTGGAGAGCGACGTACACATGGGCAACTTCGGCGAGGTCAAGAACAGCCGCCTGCGCCGGGGCGTCAAGATGGGGCACTTCAGCTACATCGGTGATGGCGACATCGGCGAGGACACGAACATCGGTGCGGGGACCATCACCTGCAATTACGATGGCGTCCGCAAGCACAAGACCGTGACCGGCAAGGGCGTGTTCATCGGCAGCGATACGATGCTGGTCGCGCCGGTCACGCTGGGGGATGGTGCCCGTACCGGCGCAGGCTCGGTCGTGACGCGCGACGTGCCGCCGGGCACACTCGTATATGGAGTACCGGCCCGCGCGCCCGCCCGCGAGCCACAGGAAACGACAGAAGATGAGCGTTCGACGAGTTAGTTTTAAGAGACTAGACAGGAAGAACTAAGGTGGACCTAACGACATGGGGCCTCGTCGGCCTGGCAGCCCTGCTGCTCCTGCGCGGCTTCTTCACGACGGTTCGTGAGGCGCTGGGCAGCGTTCGGCGGCAGGTTCTACGTGACGAGGCCGAGGAAGGCGATAAACAGGCGCGCCGCGCGCTCGCCATTGCCGAAGATTCCTCACGCGTAATTAAAACTTTCCAACTGGCGAACCTGTTCGCCGATTTTCTGCTGGCCGGGCTGCTGGCGCTGGTCGTGCTGCCGGCTGCCGCCGCCTGGCTCGCAGACGTAACACGGCTCCAGTTGTGGGCGGCTTCGATCATCACCTATGTGGTGATCCTCGTGCTCGCGGGGCTCGTGGCCTACGTGCTGACCGAAATCCTCCCCGAGACGGTCGTCCATCGGAACCCGGTGCGGTGGGCCAAGCGGGTTGCAGGCCCGGCCCGCGTTACGATGGCGGTGCTGCAGCCGCTCGTGTTCCTCGCGCAGCGCTCGCGCCAGCTCATCGCGGCGCCGCTCGGCCAGGACGGCAACCACGCCAGCATGGTCACCGAAGAGGAGATCATGACGCTGGTGGATGCGGGCGAGGAAGAAGGCTCGATTGAGCTGGAAGAGAAGGAGATGATCTACTCGATCTTCCAGCTTGACGAGACGCTGGCCCGCGAGATCATGGTGCCGCGTGTCGACATCGTCGCCATGGACATCAACACGCCGCTGGAGGAGGCCCGCCGCCTGATCATCGAAGCCGGGCACTCGCGCATCCCCGTCTACGAGGAGTCGCTTGACCACGTCAAGGGGATGCTGTACGCGAAGGACCTGCTCGAAGTATGGGACAAAGGCGAGGACACCTTCGACATGAGGTCGCTGCTGCGCTCCGCCGTGTTCGTGCCGGAGTCCAAGCGCGTCTCCGACCTGCTGCACGAGCTTCAGCAGGCGAAGGTGCACATCGCCATTGTCATCGATGAGTATGGCGGCACCGCCGGGCTGGTCACCATCGAGGACATCGTCGAGGAGATCGTCGGCGAGATCTTCGATGAGTACGACGAGGAGATCGAGCTTACGTACGAGCCGCTCGGCGTGGACGAGTACCTGTTTGACCCGCGTATCGACCTGGACGACTTTAACCGCCTGCTCGATGCGCACCTGCCCACCGAGCTTGGCGACACGCTCGGCGGGTTCATCTACGGGCAGCTTGGCAAGGTGCCGGAGGTTGGCGAGATCATCCGAACCGACCGGCTCATGATCGAAGTGATCGACGTCTCAGACCGGCGCATTCACAAGGTTCGCGTGACCCGGCTGCCCCGTCATGAGGAAGCAACACGCTCACCAGGAGAAAGCGATCCTGCAACCCATGCCAGTAGCGCGAACGGACGTTAACAAAGAACAACTGGCGACGCTCGCCCGCGAAGCACGCGAACGGGCCTACGCCCCGTATTCCAAGTACCGGGTTGGTGCGGCCCTGCTCACCGCCGAGGGCGAGGTGTTCACTGGCTGCAACGTCGAAAACGCCGTCTACCCCGCCACGATCTGCGCCGAGCGGGTCGCTATCTCGAAGGCGGTCTCCGAGGGCTACCGCGACTTTGTCGCCATTGCCATCGCAACGAGCAACGCCGGCTCGCCCTGCGGCATCTGCCGGCAGGTGATG
>DGDY01000091.1:22132-22567 GCA_002385675.1 Anaerolineales bacterium UBA3940
CGCCCCCTTCGGGAACAGACTCCATCGAAGCGGGTTATACTACGAATTGTCGTAGGGGCGCAGCATGTGCGTTGCGCGACGTGGATCGCACGCACAACACGCGCCCTACCATTGCACATATGTACGACCACACGGGGATTACATTCCCCGTTGTTGCGAGGAGAAACGCTCGCGTTGCCCAGACCACAGCGTATCTACCGCACCGAGGCCATTGTGCTGAGGCGGCAGGACCTCGGCGAGACCGACCGCGTCCTGACGCTCTACACGCCCAGCCGCGGCAAGGTGCGGGCCATCGCCAAAGGCATACGCAAGCCGACCAGCCGCAAGGCCGGGCATCTTGAGCTGTTCACGCGCGTGGACGTGCTGATCGCCGTCGGGCGCACGTTCGACATCATCACCCAGGCCCAGATGCTCGACGCCTTCCAGCCGCTGCGC
>DGDY01000079.1 GCA_002385675.1 Anaerolineales bacterium UBA3940
AGATGTGTATAAGAGACAGATACTCAGAGCATGGAACTCCAACCGTTCGACCCCACATTTGACGACTGCACCTGGACGGACGCCTGGACCCGCGTGCCGGTCATCCAGCTTGTTCCCGGTGAGTACCCCGGCTTCAGCATCCGCACATGGCGCATTGATGAGGCGGACGTGTGCGGGCAGCGCGTGCGGCTGTCGCACCCGCTCGACGTGCGCGGGCTGGTCACGGCGGATGGGCGGCTGTGGATGTCCGACGTGCCGCAGGAACGGCTGATGATGTACAACAACGCGCAGGCCTCGCGGGGTGACGTGCTCGTCGGCGGGCTGGGCATCGGGCTGTACCCGCAGTATGCCGTGCCGCACATCCGCACGCTGACCATCGTCGAGCAGAGCGCCGCGCTCGTCGAGGTGGTCGAGCCGGTGGTGCGCATCGCCGCGGACGCGCACCGCGTCCCTGTCGAGGTGATCACCGGCGACGTTGAGGACGTACTGCGCGGGGAGCCTGTCGCCCGCTACGACACGATCTTTCTCGACACGTGGGATACGCTCGACGCGGCGCACCTGCCGACCGTCAACCGCCTGCGCGACCTCGCCATCCCGCATCTGAGCGAGGGCGGGCGCGTGCTGCTGTGGGGGTACGTCTGGATGCTGCGGCTGTTCGAGGAGGCCTGCGAGCGGCTGCTGCAGGTCGCGCCTGCCGAGCGCTACAGCTGGCTACGCGTGATGACGCGCCAGCGCCCCGCCGTGTGGACGCTGCTGATGCCCGTCGTGGAGCACTTCGCCGGGCAGGAGATCGGGAACATGGACGCGGCGCTCGCGTGGTGCCGCGATTATGCCACCCGTGTGACGGTGTGAGCCCACAGATGACGCAGATAGCACAGATAAATTGATTTGATCCGCGAATGGCACGAATAAAAATCATTAGTGCCATTCGTGTCATTCGTGGACAATACTATTCACCTGTCTGTGTCATGTGTGTTATCTGTGGACTCATAACCACATAAGGGAGCTACCATGCGCGTACTACTCCAACGAGTTTCCAGAGCATCCGTTACGGTAGATGGCGAGATCGTCGGGCAGATCGGCGCGGGGTTCGTCGCGCTGGTCGGGGTGGGCCACGGCGACGGCGAGGAGCAGGCCGCGTGGCTCGCGCGGAAGGTCGCCGGGTTGCGCGTGTTTGAGGATGCCGAGGGGAAGTTCAACCTGTCGCTGCACGACGTGGGCGGGAGCGTGCTCGTCGTGTCGCAGTTCACGCTCTACGCCGACGCCAGCCGGGGGCGGCGGCCCGCCTTTACCGATGCCGCCCCGCCGGAGATCGCCGAGCCGCTTGTCGAGCGCTTCGCGCAGTTCCTCCGCGAGGAGCACAACGTGCCGGTCGAGATGGGCGTGTTCGGCGCGCACATGCTGGTCGAGATTCACAACGACGGCCCGGTGACGATCCTGCTGGAGCGTGATTAGGTGATTTGATCC
The DNA here is from genome assembly GCA_002385675.1 of Anaerolineales bacterium UBA3940. Lineage (GTDB taxonomy): Bacteria > Chloroflexota > Anaerolineae > Aggregatilineales > UBA3940 > UBA3940. The sequence continues at coordinate 1,468 of DGDY01000079.1, forward strand.
ACGAATGGCACAAATGACACGAATAAATCATTAGTGTCATTCGTGGACTCTTCATCCTGCCATCTGTGGATCAAAAAACACCCCGACCCTCGCCCGGGCCGGGGTGTTGGCGTTACTCGTCGTCCTCGCCGCCGTTCTCCTCTTTCTGAGCCTGCTCCCGCCGCGCCTTGAATGGATCCAGCGGGCGGAACTCGACAATGGGCTTGCTCGGCGTATCAGCGCCCGTCTCACGCCGGGCCTGATGCGCCGTTGTTGCCTCCTGGTCGGCGCGCAGCCCGGCAGGGGGCTGGGGCGGTGCGGGCGGCGGCGACACGGGAGGTGGCGCAGGGCGCGGCGGCGGGCTGCCAGCGGGCGGCTGGGCCGGTGTCTGCGGCTGAGCCGTCGCCTGTGCGGGCGGCGGAGTCTGGGCTTGATGCGGCGGCATCTGCGCCTGCTGCTGATAGGCTCTGTGCTGCTGTGCCGCCTCGATCTGCTTGTAGACGATGTACACGCCGAGTGTCAGCGCTACAAGCGCCCAGTTCGCGCTCGACGGGAACCAGATCGATAGCACGGCGGCCAGCACGAAGCCCGTCGCCAGCCACAGCGCCCAGTCCAATCGGCGCACCGTCAGCCACAGCGCGACGCACACCGCCGCCAGCGCGAAGTTCAGCACCACGTAGAACGGCCCGCCGCTGAGTGGCTGGAGCAGCGTGGAGATCGTCAGGATGGCGACGGCGATGACGCTCAGCGCCCCGGCGGGCAGCAGCGGCCACCACCGCTGCCGGTCGGCCATGTAGGCCACCCAGAAGGGCGCGGCTGTGGCGAGCAGGGCGAAAGCCGCCAGCGTCGCCTGCGAGACGTTGAAGATCGTCAGACCGAGCAGGGCGGCGAACGCCAGCAGCGCGTAGAACGTGATAATCGCCCACCAGCGTGTGCGGCGCGCCACCCATGCGGCACCGAACGGCGCGGCCATCAGTACGAGCGCCGTCATGCCGAGAATCTGCCCGTAAGGCAGGTCAAACCACAGCACGAGGATCAGGATGGCCATGCTGATGAACACCCACGCCGTCAGCGCCGCCCACCACTCGTCCCGGTGGACCAGCCAGCGAGCAATGAAGGGCAGCGACAGGATCGCTACCGCGATCGCCAGAAGCGGCTCCAGTGGGGCGAGAGCGTCCAGTAGGCCGAGGTTCGCGGCCAGGAAGGCGGCTCCACCGCCGATGAGCAGACCGGCCCACACCCAGGCCAGGAACGTCGTGGCGCTCCGGCGGGGTGGGGGCGGGGTAGGTGTGGGTGTTTGTGCCATGATGAACCTCTTTCCAGCGTTGTCTTAGCTTCCAGTACGGCTAACGATGTTGTCGCTCAGCCCGCAGGCTGGGCGAATGTCGGCTCTACTCGTGGTCGGCCTCCGGCCCGGTCTGCCGCGTGCCGAGCGACTCGAAGGTGTCCGGGGCGCGATCGGCCTCAGGGCCGTAGCGCGGCGTCTCGATGTGCTCCGTGATGGCTGGGCGGCTGCCGCCGCGCACGAACTGCCGGGTGAGCAGGAAGAGGCCCGCGATAACCAGCGCCACCGGGATGATGATCTCGAACGCGCCCGCGAGCAGCCCCACGCCGATGGTCAGCATGATGCCGCCGGGGATCAACGCCCACCAGTTCTCCCGGTTGCGCAGGTACACGTACAGGAACGGCAGGGCGATGGCGAACATGACGTACGCGCCGACGATGTCGCCAGGGTTGCGGCGGACAAACCACAGGTCTTCAATCACAAGGATGCCGATGATCGCGCCCATCACATAGGCCGGGATCAGCGCCCACCAGTTCTCGCGGTTCAGCAGGTAGACGACCAGGAAGGGCAGGGCAATCGCGCTGAGCACGTAGACGGCGATCAGGTCGCCACTCAGCCCGACGCCAACACTGACCATCGACAGCAGGATCAGCCCGGCAATCGCCCCGAACACGTATGCCGGGATGAGCGCCCACGTCTGGCGCCCGCTCGCGATGTACACGGCGAGGAACGTAACCGCGATGCCCGCCATCATGATCGCCCAGATCAACTCGCTCACGACCAGCCCGATTGTCTGGTTCAGCAGGAAGACCACCCCCAGAAAAACGAGGAGGAGCCCCCACAGCCAGCCATAGCGCTTCTCACTTACGGTTTCCATCAGTCCACTCCAGTCGTGCGGTAAAGTATGTCCATGCGTATCTACCATCTTGTACGCACGGACAGGCCGCGAGGTTGTAAATCACGCGGCCCGGCCCGAAAAGCAAGAGGCCGCGTATTGCGGCCTCTGTTGCTTCCTTCGTTTACCGGTCGTACTCCGGCCCGTTGCCGCGCGCCCCGATCGGCTCAAACTCCGCGATGGGTTTATCGGCCTCTGGCCCGTAGGTGGGCGTTGGCTGCGCGATCTGCGCCGGCGTGGTGGTGGATGCGCTCCGCCCGTTCATCTGCCGGACGAGCAGGTAGATGCCCACGATGATCATCGCCACCGGGATGAGCCAGGCGACGCCCGCGACGAGGAAGGCCATACCGATGGCCGCCATGATGCCGCCGGGGATCAGCGCCCACCAGTTGCTGCGGTTGCGCAGGTACACATACAGGAACGGTGCGGCAATCGCAAAGTTGATGTACGCCGCCACGAATTCACCGCGCATCCAGGACCCCAGCAGGGGCAGGAGGCCAACCGCGCCCATCGTGTAGGCGGGGATCAGCGCCCACCACTGCGAGCGGTCGCGCAGGTACACGTACAGGAACGGGAAGCCGATGGCGAACATGATGAACGACGCAGTCACCGCGCCCGACAGGAACGGAATCGTGCTCAGCAGGATGATGCCCGCGATCACTTCCGCACCGTAGGCGAGGATCAGTGCCCACCACTGGCTCCGGTTCTGCATGTACCAGCTATAGATGGCCAGGCCACCGACCGCGAAGGCCGCTGACCACAGCAGGCCGCTGATGAAGCCGGGGAAGACCTGGTTTACCAGGAACGCGCCGCCGAGCGCGATCAGCATCACGCCCAGAAACCAGCTCGTCCCCGACCGGTTGTTTTTAATTTCCGATCCCATATTTCAGATTCTCCTTTGCACCCGGTTTTGTGTGCTGCTCTAGGAATAATTCCGAGCTTGCCTGGTTTACGTTAGTTGGGTGTTTCTATCCAATACTACGCATAACGCGCGGAGGAGTTGTACGGATTTCAGGAGATTTGTGTGAAACAGGGGCGGCAGTGGCGGTATGTGGTCAGAATTAGCCCGCCGCGAGTGCAAAATGCTCCTGGTGTTTTGCCACCTATCTCGCCCAGAAGGCGCGGCGAGGAGTCGAAGATATTAACCCGCCGCGACTAAACGTCGTGGCTCCCGACCTGCTTAACCGCCTGTGGGGGAAAAGGGGTGCGCCGACGCGGAGCGCCGGGACGGGGGGATGAGGGGGCACAGAACAACCCCGCAAACAAAACAAAGCCGCGAAGTTTATTCGCGGCGTCGTTGTCAAGTTATCAAATCATGTTAGCAAGTGTTGCTGTCATCCCCCCTTCATCGAACGACCGCAGCCGCATCCACATGAATGGCTGCGCGGATCGCCTCGGACAGTCTGCCCGCGTCGGGGGTGTGCAGCATTTGCAGTGTGCGCGGGCGTGGCAGGTCCACGCTGAACTCGGCCTCGATGTGGCCGGGGCGTGGGCCCATCACCAGCACGCGGTCTGAGAGCAGGATCGCCTCGCTGATGCTGTGGGTTACCATCAGCACGGTGCTTTCGCGCGCCTGCCAGATGCGCAGCAGTTCCTCGCCGAGCGCGTCGCGCGTCATCGCGTCCAGCGCGCCGAACGGCTCATCAAGCAGCAGCACCTCCGGCTCCTGCACGAGTGCCCGCGCAATGGCGACTCGCTGCGCCATGCCGCCGGAAAGCTCCGCCGGGTAAGCGCCCTCAAAACCTGCCAGCCCGACGAGCGCGGCAAGCTGGTGGGCCGCCTCCTGGCGCTCGTCCGCCGGCACGCCTGCAAGCTCCAGTGGCAGGGCGATGTTCTCCGCGACGGTGCGCCATGGCATCAGGTTCGCCTGCTGGAACACGTGGCGGATCTTCGGGTGCGGCTTCACAACCGGCTCACCGTCGAGCATGATCTCACCGCTTGTCGGGGTGATCAGCCCGGAGATGATGCGCAGCAGGGTGCTCTTGCCGCAGCCGGACGGTCCGACGAGGCATGTAAACGTGTTCCTCGCGAGCGTCAGGTTGACATCCCTCAGGACGGGGAGCGGGCCGCTGTCCGTCTGAAAGGTGTGGTTGACATGCCTCGCGACGATAACCGGGGTGGGTTCAGTCATGATGTTCAGGGCACGAACTCGTTGGTGTACGCTTGTTCCAGATCAAGCGGGCTGTCAAGCAGGCCGATGCTGAGCAACACTTCCTGCATGTTCTCCCACGCCTCCGGGTTAGACATCCCGTAGCGCTCGCCCTGCCACAGCTCCGTCGAACGAGCGAGCACCTCGCGGGCGATGTCCTCGTTGGCCGGGTCGTTCAGCCCCTCAACAAACTTCTTGCTCATCTCAAAGGCCTCGTCGGGGTGGTCGGTCGCGTAGCGCAGACTCTCGGCGAAGGCCTCAGCCATCGCGCGGACCAGTTCAGGCTCGTTCTTGATCACATTTTCGTTGGTGATCAGCCCGTTCGAGACGAGGTTGGCGTAATCGGAGACGGGCAGCAGCACGATCTCCTCGCCCGCTGCCTCAAGGTGCACCGGCTCGTTCGCCACGTAGACCACCACCGAGTCGACCCGGTCAGTCAGCAGCGTTTCGACCTGCGCGTAGCCGGTCGTCTGGAGGTCGATGTCGTCGTCCGTGAGGCCCGCCGCACCGAGCAGTGCCTCCAGCCCGATGTAGCTGGCCCCCTCCTTGACCGGCGTGCCGACGCTCCGCCCGGCGAGGTCCTCGATGCTGTTGATGCCGGAATCCGCCTTGGCGGCGACCGCCACCGGGAAC
>DGDY01000159.1:0-16957 GCA_002385675.1 Anaerolineales bacterium UBA3940
TGGGAGCGGCAGGCGCCGTGACGGTGACGGTGGTGGCGGCGATGGTGATGGCGGACCACCGGGAGGGCGCAGGTATGTCAGGCACCGGGGAGTCCTCGTAGACGTCCTCGAAATGCAGAACCTTGTCAGGCTTTTTCGTGATGCCATTCCGGCATCGTCGCGGGGTCGCAAAACGGTTGCTATTGGTCTTGCCCGCGATGCAGACGGTGATCTTGTCTATGTTTGGAGTGCAAGCGGGAACTGGACCCATACCAACCTCGAGAGGGTGGCAGGCCAGCATGGCGTGATGCGCGTGGACCCGCCCCTCAACAGAGTGGGGCGAGGCGACGTCGGCGCGCCAGACGACGCCGAGCAACTACTGGTGCAGGGCGCAGAAGACATGTTTGGCTTTGAGGTTATCGCCATCGTTCCTTCACGGCCTGCATGCCCTGACTGTGCAAGCCTGGCAGAAGCCGAGAACATCTTGCTTCTGGACCCGCCGTAGACGTTAATGGTCGCAGTTGACGGAGTGTAAAAAATCGTCCGCGAGGCAAGCACAAGCGGAGGTGCGGATGGCTGACACAACCGAGACGACAAAGGAAGCGCCCGCCATGCCCGCCTTTGAGCAGGCGCTCAGCGAGGCGGGAACGGAAGTCACCGAGCTTCAATCCGCCGTTGACGACGCCCGCAAGGCGCTGACGCAGACAGAGGGCGAGCTTCAGACGCAGGAGAACGCGCTGCGACGGGCCAAAGAGCGGCGCGCCCGGCTGGAGCGCATGCAGCAGGAGGTGCAGAACACCCGCCAGGCGGTCGAGGCGCGGCGTAAAGCCGCCGCCGAAGCGCATCAGGCCGGGCAGAAGTTCCTTGAGAGTGCCCGGCAGCAGCTCCGCGAGCATGTGGACGAGAGCACCCGCCAGCAGATCGACGCGGCAGACACGGCGCTGGACGAGCAGCGCGCCAAGCTCAAGGCTCTGCGGGAGGAACTGCCTGACCTGGAGCAGAAAGCCGCCTGGAGCCGCACCCAGGCCGAGCACCACGCCGGGCAGATGCAGCAGGCGAAAGCCGCTCTGCAGGGGCTACCGGGGCGCATCCACGCCGCGCAGAGCCGCCTGAACAACCAGCAGAAGGCCATCGAGAAGGCCGTAGCGGGCAAACGCTGGCGCGAGGCGTACCTGTACAGCCGCGACCTTGAGCGGGCGCTCGGCGAGCTGGAAGCCGCCGCCTCGGCAGACACAGAGGCCGGGCTGCTACGTACCCTCGACGAGCGCTGGCAAGCGTGGGCGGACGCCGCCGACGAGGCCGACAAGCACGCCCGCGCCCTCGAAGAGCGGCAGGCGGCGCTCAAGCAGGCCGAGAACGACCTGATGCTGCACGAGCAGCAACGCATGCGGCAGATCGATAAGCAGCAGAGCGATGATCGAGCATCTGGATAACTTACTGCGGCATCTGTTTATCTCCGAGATCGACGTCATCACGTCCGAGGCGCAGGTCCGCTTCGAGCCGCCTGACGAGGACTGGCGCAACGAGGTCGTCAACCTGCAGGACGTGGCGCTGAACGTCTACCTCGTCGATCTGCGCGAGAACCGCGACCTGCGCACGAATGCCCGCGTGCGGACGGGCGTGATCGACGGGCAGGTCATTTACGGCCCGGCCCCTGCCCGCCTCGATTGCCACTACATTATCAGCGCGTGGAGCCCGGCCCAACCCGGCCCGGCGGTCGAACCGGCGCTCGACGAGCATAGCCTGCTCTACAAGGCGAGCGCCGCGCTGATCAACAACGCGCCGATCAACCCGTCGCGCATCTACCCGGCAGGCTCGGCGGCGCTGCTCAATACGCCGGAGATCATCCGCGACGCCGACCTGCCCGTGCAGGTGCTACCCGTCGACGGCTTCCCCAAGCTGGCGGAGTTCTGGGGGACGATGGGCATGAGCCACCGCTGGAAGCCGTCGCTGTATCTCGTCGCCACACTGCCGGTCGTGCGCGAGACGGAGATGGCCGGGCCGATGGTCACGACGACGGTGATCGAGTACCGGCACAGGGATCGGCCCGAAACGGCGGAAATCTGGGTGCAGATCGGCGGGCACGTGCTCGACGCCGTGACCAACCCGGCCAACCCGACGCCGGTTCCGGGCGCGTGGGTGCGCGTCGAGCGAGTTGGCGGCCAGCCGGTCGCAGCGACGACGACCGACGAGCAGGGTCGCTTCATCTTTCGTGAGCTTCAGCCGGGGCAGTACCAGTTGAGCTGGCGCGCTCCCGGCTTCCCGCCGCCCGCCGCACCGCGAGTCGTGGACGTGCCCTCGCCAAGCGGCGAGTACGACCTGAGCTTTGAATAGGAGGAACGCGAATGGCCGTACAAGTCTCTTATCCAGGTGTTTATATCCAGGAGTTCGCGCCCGGCGCACCCATTCAGGGCGTCGGCACGAGCACCGCCGCCTTCATCGGCCCGGCGTCCAGCGGCCCGCTCGACAGGCCAACCCGGATCACAAGCTGGGACCAGTTCCTGGCGACCTTCGGCGAGCGCCCCATCTCCAACAGCTTCTTCCTGTGGTATGCGGTGCGCGGCTTCTTTGAGAACGGGGGCACGACCTGCTACGTCGTGCGGGCTTCGAACGGCAGCTACGCCGAGCTTAACCTCGCCAACTTCAACGGGGACGACATCGCCATCGTCCGCGCCCGCCAGCCCGGCAGCCCGACGACGCCCGTACAGGTCGCCGTCAGCCGTACCACCCCGCTGAGTGGCGTGCCCCTCTACCAGCCGACAGGGTCGTACAGCGCCATCGCCGACCGCACGCTGACCGTCACCGATGCAGATGAGGCGGCGCAGTTCCGCCCCGGCGACATCCTGGACATCGAGGGGCAGCGCGCGACGCTGGCGCGCGTCAGCGGGGACCAGTTGACGATTGCCGAGTCGCTGAGCGCCCCACCCGCGACCGGAACCGTGCGTCTCGCCGACGCCACCGCCGGGACGCGCACCTTCCGCGTCGATGCATCGGGCGGCATCACGCCCGATGCGCTAGCGCCCGGCACGGTCGTCACCCTTACACAGGGCGGCACAAGTGTGACCGGCGTGATCGAGGTGACTCGCCGGGAGCCGAGCAACATCACCGCCGTGCCGGAGACGTACCGCATCACGCTGCGGGATGGGCTTACCACGCCGGTCAGCCTCGACCCGGCCAACCCGGCGACGCTCCAGACCGAGGCCTTTGACATCACAGTCAGCCAGGGCAGCGCCTCCCAGACATACGCCAACCTGTCCATCGATCCGGCTCACCCACGCTACTTCGTGGACGTGATCAACGAGCAGGAGGAGCTTGTCGAGATCGAGGTGATTGAGCCGCCGCCGATGGCTACTCCGCCGGGCAACCTGCCCGATAACCTCAGCGCGACGGCTCTGGCGGGTGGCAGCGACGAAGATCTGAGCACCCTGAACCAGAACGACTACATCGACGCGCTCAACACCCTGCAGGCGATTGACGACGTCAACCTGGTCGCCATTCCCGACGCCGTCTCGCTGGACGCCGCGCCGTGTGCGGCGGTGCAGCAGGCCATCATCGCCCACTGCGAATTGATGGCCGACCGCTTCGGCGTGCTGGACGCCCGCCCCGGCCTGGAGCCGTTCGGCGCGAACGGCGCGGAAGGTCAGCGACAGGGGCTGGACTCGACGCGCGGATACGCCGCGTACTACTACCCGTGGCTGCGCGTCTTCCCGGCAGGCACCGGGGGGCCGATCCTCGTGCCGCCCTCCGGGCACGTGTGCGGCATCATGGCCCGCATCGACCAGAGCCGGGGTGTCCACAAGGCGCCTGCCGGCAACGAGGCAACGGTCAACGGTGCGGTGGGCGTGCAGCGCACCATGAGCGACACCGATCAGGGCCTGCTCAACCTGCAGAACATTAACGTCATCCGCGTGTTCAACGGCGGGCGTCCGGTCGTGTGGGGCGCTCGCACCACCGCCACCGACACCAACTGGCAGTACATCAACATCCGGCGACTGTTCCTGTTCCTTGAAGAATCGATCCAGGAGGGGCTGCGCGGCACGCTCTTCGAGCCGAACAACCGGCAGCTCTGGCAGAAGGTCAAGCGCACCATCACCGAGTTCCTTTCGCGCGTCTGGCGTGACGGCGCGCTGTTCGGCTCGACGCCGGAAGAGGCCTTCTACGTGCGCATCGACGACGTGCTCAACCCCTTCTCGGAGCAGGCCCTGGGCCGCCTCAACATCGAGATTGGCGTGCGGCCCAGCTATACGGCGGAGTTCATCATCGTTCGCATCGGCATCTGGGCCGGCGGCTCGGAGGTGAGCGAGGGCTAGGGATGAGGGGGCAACGCCCCGCATCACCGATGAAGCAACAGCCGACAGCTAAAGGAGGCAGACATGCCAACCGGTCAAATTCCTGATCCATTCCTGAATTTCAACTTTCTGGTTGAACTGGACGGCATCACCCGCGCCGCCTTTCAGGAGTGCACGCTTGCCGACGCCACCACCGAGGTGGTCGAGTACAGGGAGGGCGGGGAGATCACCACGACGCGCAAGCTCCCCGGCATGACCAAGTACGGCAACATCACGCTCAAGTGGGGGATGACGGACGACACCGAGCTGTACGACTGGCACCGGCAGACCGTGCAGGGCAACCTGGAGCGCAAGAACGGCTCGATCATCCTGCTTAACCGGCTCGGCGAGGAGGTCGCGCGGTGGAACTTCGTGCGGGCGTGGATCACCAAATACGACGCACCCGACATGAACGCCAGCCAGAGCGCGATCGCCGTCGAGATGGTCGAGATCGTCCACGAGGGCATGGAGCGCGTCGTCTAGGAGGCAGGTCATGTTTCAGACTGAGTTTGAGTTCACCCTGCCCTGCGGCTACCTCGGCGAGGACGGGACGCTGCATCGTCAGGGCATCATGCGGCGGGCGACGGCGGCGGACGAGATCGTGCCGCTCCGCGACCCTCGCGTGCAGAAGAACCCCGCCTACCTGGTGATCATCCTGCTGTCGCGGGTGATCACCAGGCTGGGGAGCGTCGAGTACATCAACCCCAACGTCATCGAGAACCTCTACGCCACCGACCTCGCCTACCTGCAGGACCTGTACAACGAGATCAACCAGATCGACAACGGGCATCTGCCGGTCACCTGCCCGCAGTGCTCGCACACCTTCGAGGTGGAGAAACCGGCGCTGGGGGGGTCTTAGGCTACCCCCTCGACCAGCTTATCGAGGAGGTAGCCTTCGTCGCCTATCACTTCCACTGGAGCCCGGAGGCGATCCTGTCGATGGAGCACGGCGACCGGCGGCAGTGGGTGCAGCAGATTTCGGCCATCAACCGGCGGATGAATGAAGAATGAGCGCAGCAAACAGGACGAACGGCAAACGACCGGCCCCGCGTGACATCCGCGCCACGCGGCGCGGCGTGCGGCTGGCGTCTCGTGGCTGGCAGCCCGGCGCGGCGGCCTTCGCCGAGGCGATCCGCGCGCGGGTGGGCGGGCGGCTGAGCAGCCGGCGCACGGCGCTCAGGCTGGTGCTGCGTCAGTTGCCCGGCGAGCAACCGGGCGCACCGCCGAGCCAGCACACACACCTGCGCCTCGCGCTGAACGTCGCCCTGAATGTCCCGTCGCGCGCAGCACTGGCGAGCACTGCCCGGAATGGCCGGGCGGAGCCTGCCACGCCCGCCGGGACTGTCCATCTCGCCGCGCCGGTTCCGCAGCCGCGCCTCGTGCTGGTACACATGCAACCGGCCTGGCAGCAGATCGCAAGCCGCATCGCCGCGCGGGAGGAGCCGCGCCCGGCGGCAGCAGGGCTGCGCGTTGAGCGCGAGGTCACGCGGGTGCGAGAGGAGATCATGCGGCGGCTCGTGGAACGCGGCGAGCGCGTGCCATCGCTGGCCGTGCCCGGCGCAAGGCAGCAGAGCGCAGCGCCGGAACTGGCACGCCCGGCAGTTGAGGTGACGCCATCCGCGCGCCCGGTGCCGATGACCGTGCAGCGCCCCGCCCCGGCGAGCGCCGCGCCGCCGCAGCCTGCCCCGGTCAGCACGCCCGACGCACCCGGCGCACCACACCGCCCGCCGACGCCATTCCCGCAGGCGGAGGCCCCGCCGCCCATCGACATCGACCGGCTGACCGACCAGGTCGTGCGGGCGATTGACCGACGGATCATCGCGCACCGCGAGCGGATGGGGAGGGTGTAGCCGTGGCACTCGAAAAGGCGCTCATCACCAACACGTTCACGCTGGAGAAGTTCCCGGTGCTGTTCAACCCGGAGGAGTACACGCTCAACAAGGACATCAACTACGCGCAGAGCTCCATCCCGGGGCTGAGCGGGCCGATCCTCCAGTTCGTCAATGGCAACCTGCAAACGCTGGAGATGGAACTGCTCGTCGATACATACGAAGAGCACCGGGCGGGCAGCCGCGTCATTAACCGGGCGGGCGACGACGTGCGCAAGCTGACCGACCAGATCGTCGGGCTGATGGCCATCGACCCGGACCACCACGCGCCGCCCATCCTGCTGTTCACGTGGGGGTCACTCAATTTCAAGTGCGTGCTCGCCCGTGTCAGCCAGCGCTTCATCATGTTCCTGCCGGACGGACGCCCGGTGCGCGCCCGGCTGAACGTGACATTCAACGAGTACATCGAGCCGGAGCTTGAGGCCAGGCAGGTCAACCGGCAGACGGCGGACTTCAGCAAGCTGCACATCGTCAGGGAGCGTGAGACGCTGAGCAGCATCGCCGCACAGTGGTACGACGATCCGCGCCTGTGGCGGGCCATCGCAATTGCGAACGAGCTTGCCGACCCGCGCGCCATCGTCGTCGGGCAGCCGCTGCTCGTGCCCTCGCTGCCGTTCGCCGACCCGGATAGTGGGGAGGTCGTGCGCTGATATGCACCGCTACGCACCCGACTTCGAACTGGAGATCGACGGCACGCCCATCCCGCCCGCGCTGCGCGGCAGCATCACGGGCATCACCTACCAGAACGGGCTGGAGGGCGCAGACCGGGTGGAAGTGTCCATCGCCAACGCCGACCTGCGCTGGCTGGACGACCCGCTGCTCCAGATCGACGCGCCGCTCAGGCTGTGGCTGGGCTACGCGGACGCGCCGCTGACCGAGATGTTCGTCGGCGAGATCACCGGCATCGACGCGTCCTTCCCGAACGGCGGCATGCCGACGCTGACCGTCGTCGCGCACGACTTCCTGCAGCGGCTGACGCAGGGCGCGAAAGACCGCGCCTTTGCGCTCAGCATTCCGGGCATCGGCAAGTTCCCGCTGCCGGACCCGGCCATTGCGGCGCTGGTGAGCGGCGTGAACCTGCTCGTGCCGGTCATCGATCCGGCGGGAGCGGCGCTGTCGTTCCTGACGCTGCTGCTCTCCTACGCCATCGACCCGATTGAGGCCCGCCGCGCGATCCGCATCCAGGAGAGCGAGAGCGACTTTGAGTTCCTCAGCAAGCTGGCGCGGGACAACGGCTGGGAGATGTACATCGACCACACGCTGGAGCCGAGGGGCTACATGCTGCGCTTCCAGTTCCTGATTCAGGACTACACGCCAACCGTCAACCTGAAGTGGGGCGAGTCGCTGCTGGACTTCACGCCGCGCATCACGACGGTCGGGCAGGTCGTCGGGGTGACGACGCGCATCTGGCTGTCGAGCATCAAGATGGAGATCGTCGTCGTGCTGGCGTGGGACTACGACCGGGCGGCCTTCGACCTCCAGATCTATCCGGGGCTGGGCAGCCTGGAGGTCCTCGCCGGTGGCAAAGAGCAGGGGCTGCTGAAGATCAACGCGACCGGCCCCGCAACCGCGCCGAAGGAAATCCTGAGCACACTCCTGCCCAAGCTGAACAACCGGCTGACGGGCAGCGGCAGCACCCTCGGCAACCCGGAGATCCGCGCCGGGCGCGTGATCAGCTTTGACGGGCTGGGCGAGCAGTTCAGCGGACTGTACCGCGTGACCAATGCGACGCACACACTCGACAGCGGCGGCTACCGGACGCAGTTCAACGTGCGCAAGGAAGTGTGGTTCGGCTCGGTGCCCGTGCCAAAAGGCGCCTCCGGGCTGTTGCGTGTCCAGGGGCAGACGGTGGGGTAAACACCGCCCGGGAATGGAATTCCCGGGCTACGTGATAGCTTCGCTATCCCAAAGTCCGCCTTCGGCGGACTCCGCCCCATCCGGGGCGCCGTCCCCTCTGGGGACGGGAGTGCCCGATAGGGCACTTCGCGGGATTGCTTCGCAATCCCTTCTAGCCGGAGAATGAAATTCCCCGGCGAGCTCCGGCCCTCAGGGCCGGACGGAGGGGTTTGGCAGGGACGGCAGTGCCCGGAGGGCAGAACCTCACCCCGCCAGCGGGGTGGGGTTGAGACAGCACACAATGACGAGGAGGCCGGATCATGTCCATCACCCTGTATGAAACCGGGGCGGAAGAGCGCGAGGAGCAGCGCGGCGAACGCTTGCCGTACAGCATCCTGGAGGGTGTCGTGGTGAGTCACATCGACCTCGCCAGGCAGGCCAAGGTGAAGGTGCGCATCCCGGCGCTGGACGCGGAGGTCTGGGCACGGCTGTGCGCGCCGGGTGCCGGTGATAACGCGGGCTTCTTCTACACGCCGCGCATCGACGACGAGGTGCTGGTGGGTTTCAGCGGCGGCAACATCGAAAACGCCTTCGTCCTCGGCGGTCTGTGGAACACCAACGACAGCCCGCCGGTCAACCCGGACCCGATCGAGATCATCTCCAGGCGGGTGATTCGCAGCGGGCTGACCGCGGAACTCGGTCATGAGATCGTGTTTGACGACGGTATCGACCAGTCCATCACCATCACAACGAGCGGCGTCACGCCACTTGAGCAGCATCAGATCAAGCTGTCGCCCACCGGTATCGAGCTGAGCAATCTCGCGGGCACCATCGTGATCAAGATGGACAATGCCTCGCAGACCATCTCGATCAAGGGGGTCAACATCGAGATCGGCGGGACGGAAACAGCGTCGATCACCCTGAAGGCTGCCAACATCGAGGTTGGCAGCGCGACGACGGCGAGCACGGCCATCCAGGGTGTGCTCGTGCGGATCAACTAGGAGCCAGCTATGCCGCCAGCAGCCAGACTCGGAGACCTCACCAGCCACGGCACACCGCTGGGGCCGGGGCCCGGCAGCGCGAACGTGCTCATCGGCGGGCAGCCCGCGTGGCGCGCCTTCACGGACACCCACGTGTGCCCGCTTGTGAACGGCACCGTGCCGCACGGAGGCGGGTTCGTGGCGATGGGCAGCACGAGCGTGCTGATCAACAACCTGCCCGCCGCCCGGCAGGGCGATTCGATCATGGAGGTCGGCGGTGGGCCGAATACCATCGTATTCGGCCTGCCGACGGTCATCATCGGAGGGTGAGCCATGAACCACCTGGAGCGGGAGCGGGCGCAGGCGTTTCTCGGCGTGGGGTGGGCGTACCCCGTCCGGCTGGCGCCGGATGACACGATTGCGCTCGCCGCCTACGAGGAGGACATCCGGCAGGCCATTCACATCATCCTCGGCACGAACCCCGGCGAGCGGGTCATGCGCCCGGACTTCGGCGCGGGCTTGAATGCTTTCTTGTTCGAGCCGCTAAGCGTCACGACGCTGGCGCTCGTCGAGGATCGGGTGCGTACGGCGCTGATCCAGTGGGAGGCGCGCATCGACGTGGAGGAGGTCACGGTTGAGATCGATACATCGGAGGCGGACAAGCTGCTGATTACGATCCGCTACCGCGTGCGGGCGACGAACGCGCAGCACAACCTCGTCTACCCGTTCTATCTACAGGAGGGGACGGCGGAATGAGGCCCGAGCCGCAGCTTCTGCTCGATCCGCGCCGCGCCCGCGAGCTGCGCGACCTGCTGCTCTCGCGACGGGCCGCCTACCTGCCGGGCTGGGAGCCGCCCGAGGGTGAGGCGGAAGACGCCCTGCTGTGGGTCGCCGCCCGCTACCTGGAGGCCATCCTCCAGCGGCTGAACCAGGCCCCGGAGAAGAACCGGCTGGCCTTCCTCGACCTGCTCGGCGTGCGGCTGACACCCGCGCAGGCCGCGCGCGCCCCGATTGTGTTCCAGGTTGCGGAGGACGCCCCGCCGCTGACGCGCGCCCCGGCGGGCACGCAGCTTTCCGCCGAGCCGCCGCCGGAGAGCACCACCCGCGTCGTGTTCGAGACGGAGACGGGCGTGGGCTTCACACGCGGGCGGCTGCAACAGGTCGTGAGCCTGTGGGCCGGGCGCGACCAGTACGCCGATCACAGCGCGGCGCTCGCCGCCGGGGAGCCGTTCCAGTCCTTCTTCAAGCGGGAGCTTCAGGACACGCCGCACCACATCTACATCGCACATAACCCGCTGCTGGCGATCGCCGGGGAGGCGGAGGTCAGCCTGACGTTTGAGCTGACGCAGACCAGCAGCGAGCACCTGCGCATCGCCTGGGAGTACTGGGACGGCGAGGTGTGGCGCGGCTTCAAGTCGGCGGGTGCGGGCTGCGAGGACGCTGGCGGCGAGGTGCTCGACAGCACGCAGGGCCTTACCCAGAGCGGTCGCTTCCTGCTGCAGAGCGACTGCGCCGAAGCCAAGACAACGACCGTCAATGGCGTCGAGAACTTCTGGATACGCGGGCGTCTGCTGGAGCCGCTGCCGCCCGACCCGGCGCAGATCCTGCCGCTCGTCGAGAGCATCGCGCTCAGCACCGAGATCGCCCGCCCGCTGCTGGCGGAGCTTGATGAGGACGTAGAGGAGCGGCCCGTCGCCGCGCGGCGGCTGCCGCTGTGGACCGCGATGCGCGTGGGCGAATTCCCGACGCCGCAGCTCAACCCGTGTGCAGTCGGTATTAAGGTGGAAGGCATAGAGCCGGATGTAGCCTATGCCGGGGCGGAAAAGCTCGACACCAGCCAGACGTTCTTCCCGTTCGGGCAGGCGGTGCAGCCGGGCAGCGCCTTCTACTTCTCGAACGAGGAGATTTTCTCGAAGCCGGGCGCGGAGGTGACGGTCTACGTCCAGTGCGCCCAGACACCCTACAACGCGCTGAGCCCGCCCACCACGGGCAGCGCCAACCTCACGCCGGATGTGGTCTGGGAGTACTGGGACGGCAACCGCTGGCGGACGCTCGTGCTGCGCTCGGAGGGCGGCGTGCTCGGGGGCGTGCCGGAGGAGTTCACCGGCGCGGGCGTGTTTCAATTCACCGTGCCCGACGATATGGAGCCGAAGGAGGTCAACGGCGAGGAACTGCGCTGGGTCCGTGCCCGGCTGCGGAGTGGCGGCTACGGCTACCGCGCCACCGTGAACATCGACGGCAGCGAGTTCTCCTACGTGGTGACGCAGCCCCCAGCCCTCGCGGTGTTCCTGCTGGGTTACACCTGGCAGCACGGCCCGTATCACCCCGATACGGTGTTTGCCTACAACGACTTCCAGTACACCGACCACACCGCCGAGGCCAGGTGGCCGGGACAGGTGTTCTCGCCCTTCACGCTGGTCAGCGATGTCACGCCTGCGCTGTATCTCGGCTTCACCCAGCCGCTGCCGGTTGATCGCTTCAACCTGTTCGTCGATGTGGAGGAGGTGCGGGGCGAGTCGGAGGGGCCGCCGCTGCTGTGGGAGTACTGGGACGGCTTCAACTGGCGTTCGCTGCCCGTCGAGGACGAGACGAACCACCTGCGCGTGCCGGGGATGGTCTCGTTGATCGGCCCGGCGGACGCGCAGCCCGTCGCCCGCTTCGGTGAGATGCTGCACTGGCTGCGTGCGCGGCTCAAGGAGGACGGCCCGCCTGGCTCGCCGACCATCCGTGCCATTTACCCCAATGCGGTGTGGGCCGCGCAGCGCCAGACACTGATCAACGAGCCGCTCGGCACGAGCACGGGGCGCCCCTCGCAGACGTTCCGCTTCCGGCAGGTCCCTGTGCTGCCCGGCGAGCACATCGAGGTGCGGGAGCTTTCCGGCCCGCGCGCGAACGTCGAGTGGCGGCTGCTGGCAATGGAGGTGCTGGGCGACGACTACGCCATTATCCAGCAGCTTGAGGACGAACTGCGCCGCGAGGGGACGCAGGCCGAAGTCGTCATGGGCGACCTGCGGCTGGAGCGCGACCGCAACAAGCAGGTCACGGCGGTCTGGGTGCGCTGGTACGGGCAGGATCACCTCTTCTTCTCCGGCCCGGACGACCGGCACTACCTGCTGGAGCGCAGCCGGGGGCAGGTGCTCTTCGGCGACGGGGTGCAGGGGCGCGTGCCACCGGCGGGCGCGGTGATCATGGCGCGGCAGTACGTGAGCGGCGGCGGCGCGGCGGGCAACGTCAAGGCCGGGGCGATCACGCAGCTTCTGGCGGGGATCGGCGGCATCGACGGGGTAACCAACCCCCGCCCCGCCGAGGGCGGCGCAGATGGCGAGTCGCTGGCCGGGCTGTCACGGCGCGGGCCGCTGACGCTGCGCCACCGGGGGCGCGCGCTCTCCCCCGCCGATTACGAGGTGATGGCGGTAGAGGCGTCCCCCGCGGTTGCGGTCGCGCGGGCTCTGCCCACCGTGGACGATGGCGGGCGCGTCCGCCCCGGCTGGTTGACGCTGGTGATCATCCCCGCGAGCGACGCCCCGCGCCCCTGGCCGTCGTACGGGCTGCGCGAGCACGTGCGCCGCACCATCGCCGAGCGCGCGCCCGCCGACCTCGTGGCGGCAGAGCAGATCGTCGTCACCGGGCCGGATTATCAGGAAGTGGATGTAGACGCCCTTATCGTACCATCCGCCCCCGGCGAGGCGGGCGCGATCGAGCAGCGTGTGCGCGAGCGGCTGATGCGGTTCTTCCACCCGCTGCACGGCGGCCCAACGGGGCGCGGCTGGGAGCCGGGCCGCGCGGTGTACCTGTCGGACGTGGCGGCAGTGATCGAGCGCGTCGAGGGGGTGGACGTCGTGCAGGAACTCGCGCTGATGTCGAACGGCGTGCTGCAGGGGGAGCGGCTGCGCATCGGCCCCGGTCGTATCGCGGTCGCCGGGCAGATCCGCCTGCGGCTGGCCGCCGCCGAGCAAAGGAGCCTGTAATGCCGCTGCCGCTGCCAAACCTGGACGACCGCCGCTGGGAGGACCTCGTCGAAGAGGGCCGGGCACTCATACCGCTCTACGGGCCGGACTGGACGGACCACAATCTCCACGACCCGGGCATTACCATCATGGAACTGCTCGCGTGGGTCACGGAGATGGACATCTACTGGCTCAACCGCGTGCCGGACGCACACCGCCGCAAGTTCCTGGCAATGGCGGGTGTCACGCCCCGCCCACCACAGCCCGCGTGGACGGTGCTCCATCTGCGGCTGAAGGCAGGCGC
Organism: Anaerolineales bacterium UBA3940; assembly: GCA_002385675.1. Classification (GTDB taxonomy): domain Bacteria; phylum Chloroflexota; class Anaerolineae; order Aggregatilineales; family UBA3940; genus UBA3940. The sequence goes on from DGDY01000159.1 coordinate 13,264, forward strand.
GACCGCCCAGCACCTGCCCGCCGGGGTGCATTTCGAGGCAGCGCGCAGCGAGGCGGCAAGCCCCAGTACCGTGCCCTTCCGCACGCTGGCCCCGCTGGCCGCCATCCCCGGCGAGGTACAGACGCTCCAGTTGAAGCAGGGCGACCGCTTCACCGACCTCACCGCGCGGCTGCTGCGCGGCGAGGCGCTCGCGCTGTGGGGGGACGACCCGCAGCCGGGCGCGGAGCTTTATATCGGGCTGAGCGACCCGCCCCCGGTCGAGACGCCGGTCACGCTGTATGCCGTACTGGAGGGCGAGCACGCGACGTGGGCGGCGCGCGCCCGGCTCATTGAGGAGGCGGCCCGCCGCGCCGGCCTGTGCCGTCCGCAGTTCGGGTGCGCGGACGAGCCGGGCGAGGAACCTCCGGTAGACGTGCCGCTCCCGCCGCACCATTCCGTCGCGCTGAGCTGGGAGTACCTCAGCGCGGGCGGGCGCTGGCATCCGCTCGCCGTGACGGACGACACCCGCGCCTTTACGCTCAGCGGGAGCATTGTGCTGACGTTACCCGCCGCGCCGGGCATGAGCCGCGCGGTCATCGGCGCGGCCCCGGAACCAGCCTATTACCTGCGCTGCCGCCTGCGGCGCGGGAGTTACGACGCAGCACCGGTGCTCCGGCACCTGCTGCTGAACGGCGTCGCCGCCGAGCAGGCTGCCGCAGCAGGCGTAACGATCTGGCTCATTGCACCTGGCGCAAACCTGCCCGCCGACCCGCCGCAGCCGGGCACAGACGACACGCTGAACTTCAGCCTCGACGCGAGCGGCGCGATTGCCGATCTGCGGCGCGAGCCAAACGCTCCCGCGCTGCGCGTGCTGGCCTTCGAGCCGCCGGACGGCGGGCCGGGGCGGCTGGCGCTCGCCGTCGAGACGCTCGGTGAGGGCGACGGGCGTCCGCACCAGCAGATCGCGGGCGCATGGCCGCAGGTCGCGGGCGAGAGTTTGCGCGTCTTTACGCGGGAGGGCGATGCGTGGCGGGTGTGGGAGCAGCGCCCGGACTTTGACGCGGCGGGTCGCGCGGACGCTCATTTCGTGCTTGACGCGCGCACGGGCGAGATCACCTTTGGCGATGGCGAGCGCGGGCGCACGGTTCCGCCCGGCGTGCCGATCCTCGCCGCTTACGACAGCACGCTCGCCTCGGGCGGGGCCCTCAAGCCGAACCGCGTCTTCCACCTGCCCGACTCCCCCACCAACCGCGCGCTGCTGGCCGAGGTAGCCGCCATCGCCGCCAGCCTGGAGATTGTCACGAACCCGGTCCCGGCAAGCGGCGGCGCAGAGGCGGAGACGGTCGACCAGGCCGCCGGGCGCGCGCTTGCCGAGTTGCAGAAGCCGACGCGCGCCGTCACCGCCGCGGATTACGAGGCGCTGGCCTTCGAGACGCCGGGCGTGACGCTGGCGCGGGTCGGCGTGCGCCCGAACCTGCACCCCGGCTTCCCCTGCTGGGACGCGCCCGGCGTGGTGACGGTCATCATCCTGCCGCACCTGCCCGCCGGGCGGCCCGAGCCTTCCTGCGAGACGATTCGGCAGGTTGCGGCGTACCTCGCACGGCGGCGGATCGTCGGCACGCGCATCGAGGTCGTCGGCCCAACGTACCGCACCGTTGCGGTGCAGGCCAGCGTGCGGGCCTGCCAGGGCGAGCGCCCGGCGGCGCTGCGGGAGCGGCTTATCGCGCGGTTGGACGCGTTCTTCGACCCGCTGATCGGTGGGCCGGAGGGCGGCGGCTGGCCCTTCGGGCGGGATGTGTACCGCAGCGAGGTGCTCCAGCTTCTCGATGAGACGCCCGGCGTCGAGCATGTCATCTCGCTGGAACTGCTTGGCGACGACTGCGAGCCGGGCTGCGGCAACGTCTGCATCGGGCCGGTTGAACTGGTCGATGCCGGGGAGCATGAAATCACGGTAATCGCCTGGGAGGAGGGCCGTTATGGCTGATGGGTCGTACCGCCCCACACGCTGGGAGCGCCAGCGCTACTGGCACGGGCAGCTTCTGCGCAGCACGGACCTCGGAGACCAGCTTGTGCAGGAGGCGCAGCTCCGCTGGTGGCACAACCGCGCGATCCACAACGCCTACGGCGTGGTCGCCGGGCTGACGGTGGAGGAGTTCACGCCGCCGCCCTACGAGTGGCTCGACGTGAGGCCGGGGCTGGCCTATGACCTCTACGGGCGGGAGCTGTGGCTGAGCCGCCCCAAGCGCGTCCGCGTGCCTCGCCTCATCCCCGCTGGCGGGTTAACGCTGCTCGCCGCCTACCCCGGGCCGCTGCCCGCCCACGCCGCGCCGAACCCGGCGGCAGGTGCGAGCCAGCCGCCCGACCTCGTGTGGCGGCCCACCGATGAAGTATCGATGCGCGACGGCGTGCCGCTCGCCCGGCTGAACGATAACGGCGAGCTTGAGCCGGGCGTGGGCGTCCCGGTTGCGCGACCGCACGCCCGCCCGTACATCGCCACCGGTATGACAAAGCAGGGCAGCACGCCCTGGGAGCCCTGGGAAACAGCGCTCCTCGACGACGAACCCATCCCGCTCGGGCTGCAAACCCGCGTGAACACGGCGGCGGCGGGCTTTACGGACGTGCCGTGCTACTTCGCCTGGGTGCCGCAGTCGCTGTGGGACGCGGAGACGGTGCGCGAACTGATGGCCGCCAATGACGCGCTGCGCCGGCGGGGCATGAACGTGCTGTTCCAGATCATCACCAACGCACACGGCCACATCCGGGGAGAGTCGGCATCCAGCTTTGTGTTCCGCCTGTGGCTGCCCGGGCTGGCCGCGATGGGGATGGGGATGCACGACGCGCTCAACAACGCACTGGGAGTGCTGGCACAGCGCCTGACCGTCGGCTGGGTCGGCATCGAACACCGCAACGAGGGGGGTGAGGCATGACAGGCTTAAAGGACCTGCGTTTTCTGGAGCGGCAGAAGTTCTTCGACGGGCAGAGGCTTTTTGCCAGCGACCTGCAGGAGCTTGAGAGCTTCCACCGCGAGATGCGCTGGCTGCACAACCGGAGCCTGCACCAGCCCGGCATCGGCAACGGCTACGCCATCACCGGCGTGAAGGGCGAGCGGATCGTCACCGTCGGGCCGGGCTACGCCATCGACGCCGAGGGGCGCGAGATCGTGCTGCTCGAGGAGCGTGTGCTGCAGGTGCCGCCCGTCGCGGGCGAGCCTGACGGCAAACCGGCGACATTCGACCTGACCGTCGCCTACCCCTCGGACGCTGATCTTGAGGAAGCAGAGACGAGAGCCGGCGTCTGCACGGACCGGGGCACGGTGCGTCTGCGCGAGGAGCCGGTCTTCTGCTGGGTGCGCCTGCAGGAAACCGAAGCGGGAACGTTCGTCGCGGTGGACGGGCGGCTCAAGGCGGACGTCGAGCAGGGGCTGCGGCTCGTGATCGGGCGAGTCGAGGTGCTGCACTGCCGCCTGCACAGCACCGTCTCGCTCGAACAGCGACGCAGCGCCCGCCCGTCCTTCCAGCCATACATCGCCTGCGGCAGCCACCAGCCGGAAAGCTGGGAGGTGGTGTGGTACGACCGCGACGAGGTGCGCCAGTCCATCGCCGAGGCGCTGCGACAGGCGTTTGTCGTCAACGGCCAGAGCGAGATCTCGGCGGCGAGGCTGCTGGGCTTCCTGATCCTCTCCGTGCTGGGGACCGGGGGCGGTGGGGGCGACCCC
>DGDY01000159.1:17199-18517 GCA_002385675.1 Anaerolineales bacterium UBA3940
CACGAGGAAGTTATCGTCATCGGCTGAGCCGGTGAGCTACGGAGCAGAACGGCATGGAAGTCCAACTCGCCATTATCTACCTGCTGGAAGGGCTGCTCAGCGTTGAGGACGCACGGGCCGACAGCTTCACGCTGAACGCCTGGCTGCTGTTCGCGGTGCTGCAGGTGCTGGAGGCCGAAGCGCTTGACAATGTGGAGGGCATGCCCCCACCGCCATCACTCGACGAGCTTCAGGCCATTCTCGATGACATCGCCGCCAAGCTGCGATCCTGCCTGGACGATGCCGGAAACGACCAGGAACGCGCCCGCTGCCTGCTGCTCGCCAGCGAGGGGGTCATGCAGGCGCTTGAAGCCGAACTGCCCGCGCTATTCGTGCCCGCCGACTGGCGGATCGCCTGGATGGGGGTTGAGGGATGAACGGCAACGGCGCGCGCAACTTCACCTACCTGAACCGTGACGGGCGCTGGCCGGGGTTCTCGGCGCAGGGGCTCGAGCAGCGCGACGACGGCGCGTGGCAGCTTGCCAGCGTGCCGCTGCTGCTTGACGAACTGCCATCTGCTGCCGCAGACCTTCCCGCCCCCGGCGCGCCTGCCGGGCTGGCCGCCGCGCCGGACGGAACGCTCTACTACACCCGGCCCGATGCGCACCGCGTCATGCGGGTGGAGGGCTGCGCGGGGGCGCGCCAGCCCGTGCCCTGCCTCGGCGGGGAGGGAAGCGGCCTGACGCAGTTCAGCACGCCGCGCAGCGTGCTCGTCCACCCGGCGCGGCCCGCGCTTGTCGTCGCGGACAGCGGCAACGACCGGCTCCAGCTTTTCGACCCGGAGACGTTCGAACTGCGCGACATCTGGGGCGGGCCGGGCAGCAGGCCGGGCGAGTTCGACGGGCCGTGGGCGCTGGCGGCGGACGAGGTGGGGAACGTCTACGTGGTCGACCACGGCAACCGCCGCGTGCAGAAGTTCGACCTGCGCGGCAGTGTCATCACAGCCTTCGCAGAGCGAGCAGGCGCGGCGCTCGCCGAGCCGGTGGGCATTGTGGCGAGCGGGCGTGGGGCAGCGACACGGGTCTACGTGCTCGACGCAGGCGCAAACGCACTCGTCGTGCTCAACGGCAAGGGGAACGCACTGGCGGCACACGACCTCGCGCCGGTGACGCAGCCGCTCGCGCTGGCGGTCCACGGGCGGGACGTGTACGTGGGCGATAACGGCGCGCGCCGCCTGTACCGCTTCGCGCTGAGCGAGGACGGCGCGTCGCTGGCATTCGTCGGGGCGGCGGAGGGCGAGGAGGGGCGGGTGGCGGGGGCGGCGGTGGCTGGTTCGGGG
>DGDY01000056.1 GCA_002385675.1 Anaerolineales bacterium UBA3940
TGGGCCAACGGGGACTGGGTGTTCGTGCTCTCCGCCGACACCGACCTCGCCCGGCGGGCGTTCCTCGCGTCGTATAGTTATTAGCCCTCGCCCCCGGCGAGTCATAGATGCGCCGGGAGCGAGGTCATGCGATGCCCGCCGCGACTAAACGTCGCGGCAGTTTTTGTTTTGTCGACTGGTGCTCTCCGTGACATTGGGTACACTACGGGAGCCAATTTCACGCTGACGGATTGCAAGACTGAGCACCTCGGAGCACTGCCCATGACCAAGCACCTGCTGCTCGTCGCCGGGAACATCGGCGCGGGCAAGACCACCATCACCGAGCGCATCGCCACGCGGCTGGGGTGGGAGGCCGCCTACGAGACGGTATCGGACAACCCCTTCCTGCCCGACTTTTACGCCGATATGCGCAAGTGGTCGTTCCATCTACAGGTGTACTTCCTCGGCGACCGCGCGGAGATGCACCGCCGCATGGCCGCGCTGCCGCGCTCGGCGATTATCGACCGCAGTATTTATGAGGACGCACACATCTTTGCGCGGGCGCTGCACAGCATGGGCAACATGACCGACCGCGACTATCTGGCCTACCGCCGCGTGTACGACCTCGTGGTCGAGTCGCTGCCGCGCCCCAGCCTGCTGCTCTACCTCGACGCCAGCGTGCCCGTCCTGCTGGAGCGCATCCGGCAGCGCGCGCGGGACATCGAGACGGGCATCACCGCCGAGTACCTGAGCCTGCTGGCCGGGTTTTATGAGGAGTGGATCGCGGAGTTTGACTGGTGCCCGGTGCTGACCATCCCGGCGGAGAACCTCAACTTCGTGACGAACGAGCAGCACATCTCGATCATCATCGACCGCATCCAGCAGAAGCTGGCCGGGAAGGAGCAGGTTGTCTTCCCCCCGGAGCTTCAGAACAACCGCCAGCCGTAAAAGCAACAGAGCCGCCTCCTGCTGGAGACGGCTCTGCCTGTTTCAAGCCTGCGCGGCTGTGTGTGCTACTCGCGCGCCCGGTCCGCCTCAGGCCCGGTTGCGGGCGGAGTGCTCGGCTGGCCGCCCCGGTTCCGGCTGAACTCCCGTACGAGGAGGAAGGCCCCCAGACCCAGCAGCGCGAAGGTCGTGAGCGTCACCGCGCCGCTCAGCATCCTGCCGAACATGGTCAGCCTGCCGAACGGCGGCGCGAACAGGACTCTGCGCAGGCCGGCGCGCTCCATGCGGATCTCGGCGTGGGCCATCTCGCGATCAACCTCGCGCATCGCACGTTCGACCTGGCGCTCGGCGTACTCCATCTGGCGCTCAGCGTACGCCATCTGGCGTTCTAATTCTTCCTCGAGGTACGCCATCTGACGCTCCACTTCTCCTTCAGCGTACGCCATCTGACGCTCGGCCTCGGCAGCAGCGTATTCCATTTGCCGATCCACCTCCGGCCTGACCGGGACCGGGGTGGCGGTCACCGCCACACGGACGTCGCGGACGACGCGTGTGGCGGCGTAGCGCGGTATTCTGGTCATTGCTAAAAAGGACATCTGCATAAGCAGGAAAAGCACACCAAGCCCGATCAAGATAAATCCGAGCAGACGGCGGCTGCCGTTGCGTCGCGGCGATTCCATTCCTCGCTCCATTTGCGACTCCTTCGTTGTGCTCCAGTATTGCTTCGTTACTCCTTTCTACGTATGGCCTTGCCGAAAGGTCTCAACTGCGCGGCGGGTTGCGCCGGGTATCGAACGTCTGCCACAACTGACGCTGGCCGCCCCCGCCGATATCGTGGAACTCGCGGTAGTTCCCGCCGGTGTAGTCGCCGATCACCTTGCGCCAGAAGGCGATGGCAGCATGGTTCTCCGCGATCTGCATCACCTGCCAAAAGCCGCGGAACGTGTCGAAGGTCTGCCGGGCCATCGCCTCACCGATGCCCTGCCGCCGGAAGCAGCGCAGCACGAAGAACTCGTCTATGTTGCGGCCCTCGCGCGGGGTGCGGGCCTTGTCCGCCCGCGCGCTGACAAGCGAAAAGCCCGCCCAGCGCCCATCGACGCGCGCCAGCCAGCCGGTATACATGGGCTGATCGACGTAGCGCATCAGGTCCATGCCAGGGTCGAACAGCCCATCCTCTCCGACATAGCCGTCCTCGTCGTCCTGGCAAAAGTACACGCTAAAATCGTACAGATAGAGCTGCATCAGCCGGTGCAGCACGTCGAAGTTATCCGCCGTCACGCGGACGAGGTTGACCCGGTTCACCTGTACTGCTCTCCTTAACCTAAAAAAAACGGATGCGGGGCCGGGTTTGGGCGAGCGTGTGCCCGGCCCACTCAAAGCATACCACCGAACCACTTGTGACCCATCTGTCGTCGTGCTAGACTGTTTCAGGGCCGCATATTGGCGTGCATGGGGGAAGAGGAACTGAATGGCATTTGGCAAAGTGTTCATCCGCACGGCAAGCGGCGAGACAGACGAGTACACGCTGACGAAGCCGAGCACGACCATCGGGCGGCAGCCGGGCAACGATATTGTGCTGAACACCAGCACGGCGTCGCGCTACCACGCCCGGATCGACGTGGCGAACGGGGGCGTATTCCTCGTTGATCTCGAAAGCGCCGCCGGGACGTTCGTCAATGATGTGCAGGTGGAGCCGGGCGGCAGCGTGCCGCTCTCGCAGGGCGACACCATCAGCATCGGCGACGTGCTACTGATCTATACCTCGCCGCAGGCGCGGGGCCGGCTGGATATTGCGCTCGCGCCGACACCCGCTGCTGTCGAGCGGCGGGGCGTGCCCTTCGTCATGGTGCTCGACGAGCCGCAGCAGCTTGTCGCCCCCGGCGCGCGCCTGCAGCTCATCCTCGTGGTGGAGAACCTCGCCGACCGCCCACTCGACTTCAACATCAGCACCAGCGGGATTGATGAAACCTGGCTGCGCATCGACCGGCGCGCGCTGCGCCTGGACTCGGGCGAGCAGGCCCATGTCGTGATTACGGTGCTGCCGCCGCGCAGCAGCGACACCCGCCCCGGTCGCTATGCGCTGACGGTGCGCGTGGCGCTGGCGGAGGATCCCAACGTCGCGCTCGAAGCGGTGCGTGAGATCGACGTGGTCGGCTACTCCGGGCTGGCGCTGGACGCTCGCCGGGGTGAGGAGCCGGGCACGTATTACATCGCCGCGCGCAACGAGGGGAACGTCCCGCTTGATATCGAGCTGGGCGGCTACATGCGCGGGCGGCGGCTCACCTTTGACTTCGACCCTCCCGAGATGGTGCTCGGGCCGGGCGAGACGGGGCACGCGGCGCTCGTCGTCGAGCCGGTGGGTCGCAAGCGCCGGAACGAACCACTGGAATTTGCGATTGTGGCGCGCTCGCGGGATGCGGCGGGCTTCTACGCGCCGCTGCGAGTCGTGTACACGCCGGAGCGCCGGGGCATCACCTTCCCGGCATTTGTGGCGCTGGTGCTGCTGGCAGGTGTGCTGTTCACTGCTGTGCTGGCCGCTGGGGCCTGGGCCTTCGGACTATGGCCCTTTGACGGGCTGCAGCTTCCCGTTGCCGAAGCGCCCGAACCGACCGCAACCCCGACGGTCACGCCCGGCCCAACCCCGACGATCGTCCCGCAGGTGCTGCCGACGCCTGAGTCCGGGGCGCAGATCCGCGCGTTCGAGGTGAGCACCAACGAGGCGCCCTTCCGCACGGCGGGTGACCTGACGTTCGCCTGGCGCGTCGTCGGCGGCGACGCGGCGGCGGGCTACATCATGCTGGACGACACCGGAGCGCCCGGCCAGCAGCCGGTTCAACTGCCGCTGGACGAAGTCACCGAGGGGACGCTCACCTTCCCCATTGCGCAGCTTCCGCCGGGCGATCACAACTTCCGCCTGATCGTGCTGGACGATGAAGGCGCGCAGCTCGCGCAGCAGGTGGTCGGTGTGAGCATCGAGACGACGACCTGCCGCATGCTCAACCCGAATGTGCCGGTGCGCACGCAGCCCGAAGAGGCCGCGCCCCCGGCAGCGCCGCCCCGCGATACGCCTGAAGTGCTGATCGCCGGGCGCACAGAGGAGGGCGACTGGCTGTGGGTGGCCTACAACGACCTTGAGGCGCTGGATGCGTTCGGCTGGGTGCCTGCGGGCGAGGTGAACTGCCCGCCCGGCGTCGTGGTAGAGGATATCGTCGTCGTCCCGGCGGAGGGCGACCCGCTGCTGCTAACCCCGGCGGGCGATGCCACGCCCTCCCCGGCAGCGGAGACGCTGACGCCCGGCGCGACCACCAGCCCGGCGAGCAGCCCGACGTCCAGCCCAACGCCGTGATGTCTGCACCCGGCGCACAAGCACATGCCCTGCTCGTGTGTTAAAATCCTCGCAACCGGAACGTCCTGCTGAGCGTACCGTAAACAAAGGACGTTCCCAGCCAGCCGGAGACAGGTTGTGAGCCGATTGAGCCGTTTCCTGACGAGCCTCATTTTCTTAGCGCTGCTGGTGGGCGTGTTCTGCCCGGCTGCGCCTGCGTATGCCGCCCCCCCGTACCAGTCCAACGCGATACAGCTTGATGCCCGCGTCGGCTTTGACGGCTACGTCCAGTCGGGCGCGTGGACGCCCATCACCGTGACTGCCGCGAACGACGGGCCGGACGTGCTCGCCGAGGTGCGTGTCACGGTCGACCCCTTCACCGGCTCGCGCACGCACTACACCCGCCCGCTCGATCTGCCGCGCGGCTCGCGCAAGCAGGTGACGCTGTACGCCGCCGACGTTACCGGCTTTGGCTCGGAGGTGCAGGT
>DGDY01000131.1:0-1746 GCA_002385675.1 Anaerolineales bacterium UBA3940
CAGCTTGCCATCGGGTCGAGCGCGATGAGCAACTCCATCGCCGAGATGGAGCACCTCGATACGTTCATCGTGACCGGTTCGAACACCACCGAGACGCACCCCGTCATCAGCAACTTCCTCAAGCGGGCGGTGCGCAAGAACGGCGCGAAGCTGATCGTCATCGACCCGCGCAAGATCGAGCTGACCGACTTCGCCACGCTGTGGCTCCGCCAGCGGCCCGGCACCGATGTCGCGGTGTGGCAGGCGATGGCGCATGTGGTCGTCACCGAGAAGCTGTACGACGAGGCGTTTATCCGCGAGCGCACCGAGGGCTTTGACGAGTACATCGAGTCGCTGGAGCACGCCACGCCGGAGTGGGCGGAGGAGATCACCGGTGTGCCCGCCGACGACATCCGCGAGGCGGCGCGCATGTACGCAAAGGCGGGCGCGGCAGCGATCTACTGGGGGATGGGAATCTCGCAGAGCACGCACGGCACCGACAACACGCTCGCCATTACCAACCTCGCGCTGATGTGCGGGCACGTCGGCAAGCCAGGCACGGGCCTGAACCCGCTGCGTGGCCAGAACAACGTGCAGGGCTGCTCCGACAGCGGCGGCCTGCCGAACGTGTTTACGGCCTACCAGCCCGTCACCGACGAGGCGATCCGGCACAAGTTCGAGCGGGAATGGGGCGGCCTGACGCTCAACCCCAAGCCGGGCCTGACCGTCACCGAGATGGTGGACGGCGCGCTGGAAGGGCGCATCAAGGGCATGTTCGTTATGGGCGAGAACCCGCTTATGAGCGAGCCTAACCTGGCGCACGCCCGCCATGCGCTCGAAGAGCTGGACTTCATCGTCTGCCAGGACATTTTCATCAACGAGACGGGCGAGATGGCAGACGTGATCCTGCCTGCGACCTCGTTCGCGGAAAAGGACGGCACGTTCACCAACTCCGACCGGCGCGTGCAGCGCGTGCGCAGGGCCATCGCCCCGCCGGGCGAGGCGCGCCCCGACTGGGAGATCCTGTGCGACCTCGCCAAGCGCCTTGAGGCGCGGTTGGGCTTCCAGACGACCGCCGGCTGGGACTACTCGCACCCCTCCGACATCTGGGAGGAGATGCGCCGTGTGACGCCCGACTTCTGGGGCATTACCTACGAGCGCATCGACCGCGAGGGCGGCGTACACTGGCCGTGCCCTTCGCTGGATCATCCCGGCACGCCCTACCTGTTCGAGGAGGAGTTCCCGCGGGGGCGCGGCAAGTTCTGGAGCCTGGAGTATGGCACCAACAGCGAGCAGCCGGACGACGAGTACCCGCTCATCCTTTCGACCGGGCGCGTGCTGTACCACTGGCACGGCGGCACGATGACGCGTCGCTCGGCGCTCGACACGATCTGGCCTGAGGCGGCGGTCGAGATGCACCCTGCCGATGCGGAGCGGCTCGGGTTGCAGACGAACGACTGGGTGAAGGTCGCCTCGCGGCGCGGGGAGATCACGCTGCGGGTGCTGGTGACGGGTCGCTCGCCGGAGGGGACGGTGTTTATCCCCTTCCACTTCGCGGAGGCCGCCGCCAATATCCTGACCAATAACCAGATCGACCCGCGGGCGAAGATCCCCGACTTCAAGGTGTGCGCGGTGCGCGTCGAGAAGACCGATCCGCCCGTCGGACGCGAGGGCGTGGACATCCCGCTCACCGAGCGCGGGGCCATCACCGACCGCGCGCAGCAGGTGCATTAGGCTTGTGCTGGCGATTTCTGATGTAGGGGCGGG
>DGDY01000131.1:1909-3335 GCA_002385675.1 Anaerolineales bacterium UBA3940
CCCGCCCCTACGATGCGATGAGGACCGGTAGAAAAGGACTAGCTGGAATGAACGAAGCCACGCAGACCGACATCCGCAAGCTGCTCAAGCGCTTCGGCGTGGAGGCCGACCGGGCGATCAGCGAGTATATCAAGCAGGTGCCCGGTGATAAGCCGCTCCAGCTTCGCATCACGCTGGAGGACATGACCGACTACGGCGACGACGCGCCCGCCGAGTGGCTATACGTCCAGATCGAGGGCGAGGTGCGGCGCGGATAGCGGCGCGGATAGCGGCGCAGATAGCGGCGCGATCAGCGAGACGGTTCGATCAAATAGAAAGCCCGCCACCCGGCGGGCTTTTGCATGGGGCTAACGTCTGCCGCCCTAATCGTCCGTGTGATTCTCCGCCAGCAGCGCCCGGATGGCCCGCACTTCCGCCAGCAGCGAGGCGAACGTGTCCGCGTCGGCACTTACCGGCTGCGCGAGCACGTCCTCGCCAGCCTGCGTGGGCGACATCGCCGTGCGGAAGCGGCGCAGCGCCGCCGCCACGATCTCATAGATCTCCTCGTAGTTGGGCAGCCCGGCGAGCGTCTCCTCCGCGCCTGTCTGGCCGCTCATGCCCGCCGTCTGGATCTTCAGCGTGCCCAGCCCCAGCAGCCGGTCAACCGGGTCGCGCTGCACTTCGAGGTTGGTCACGGTGCGATAGGGCACATGCTTCACCGTGCGGGTGATAACCCCCACCCGCACGATCACCTCGTCGTCCTGAATCTCGTAGACGAGGCTGTTGTAGTAAGCGGGGATCACCAGGAACCAGGGGATGAGGTACAGGGCGTTCAGCCCCACCGCGATCAACACCGCGATTGGCAGGGCGCTGCTGCCGCCCTCGCTCAGCGCGACGGGGATGGCGACCGCCAGCGTGACGAGCAACCCCAGCAGGCCCACGACCGCCGCAATCATGAACAGCTTCTGCCGGTACTTGCGGTCAGGTCGGAAGATGATAGGTTCCATTCACACCTCCTTCCCTTACTGCGAATCTCAAAGCGGTTTCAACCATATGGTCGCAGATTTCTGGTACGAGGGGTATCCCAGTTTGTGAGGGTTTGCGGCGAGGCTAATCCTTCGCTGTACCGGGCTTCCGCGCGATGAAGTTGTCGAAGTGAACCTGCGTCGGCTCCGCCTCGAACGAGGTCGCCGTCAGCACAATGTCGCCCGACTGGAAGGCGGTATCCTGAACCGCGCCCAACTGGTAGCCGTTGGCGTACCACTCCAGCCGGTTGCCGTGGCACACGGCCCGCAGTATGTTGGTCTCAGTGCCCTTGCGGATGATCGGCGAGGCGGTCCAGTCGATGAGCGGGGTGGGGGTGCTGTCTGCGATCTTGGTGATGGCGTAGTAGTCGTCGGAGGAGAAACGCAGGGAGTAACAGTCATTGTTGGGGTGGATGGGGGAG
>DGDY01000217.1 GCA_002385675.1 Anaerolineales bacterium UBA3940
GCGCAGATGCTCCAGTTCTTCATGCGCGGGCCGGTCGTGGCGATTGTGACCCTCGCCGTCATCGTGTGGGTGCCAAAGGCGGGGGACGTGTTCGGCCTGCCCGGTGAAGAGATCATGCCGATGCTTGCGGTGACCACCATCCTGCTGCTGCAGTGGGTGATCACCCAGCTGCGCCCTCATGCCGAGCGCTGGCTCATCTATGTGGGCGACCAGGGCGAGGTGCGCCGGATTCAGGAGATTGAGGAGCGGCTGCTCACCGGCGCAGACTTCCGCCAGACTCTCGACACGATCCTCGCCTCGCTGTGCGACTACCTGCGCGTTGAGTCGGCCTTCGTCGCCTCACTGCGGGGCAACGGCCCGCGTCTGGAGCGTGCCGTCGGGCTGGACAGCAAGTTCGGCGAGCGCCTGGCGAACGCGGTGGACCTCGCCGAGACGGCGCGTAACGGCGAGATCCTCAGGCCGGAGGATGTCACCGAGCGCGATGATATCCTGATGTGGGAGAAGTTCTGGCTGCTGCCGCTGCACGCCGCGCCGGACAACGGCGACGAGCCGCGCTTGATCGGGCTGCTGGGCATTGTCGCCCCGGCGCAGTCGCCGCACGCGCTCGACGAGGAGCAGTGGCAGGTGATGATGGCCCTCGTCACCCGCGCCGCCGAGGTGCTTGAGGACCGCCGCATCCAGGCGCAGGTGTTCGCCTCTATCGAGGGGATGCTGCCGGAGATGACCACGCTGGAGCGGCTGCGTGAGGCGGACCGCCACGGCGGGCTGGAGGCGCTGCGCATCCCGACGGAAGACCTGATCAGCAGTCCGGACTTCGAGCAGAAGATCAAGGATGCGCTGGCGCACTACTGGGGCGGGCCGAACCTCACCGAGTCCTCGCTGATGAAGCTGCACATCGTCAAAGAGAAGCTGAAGGCGAACGACGGCAATCCCCAGCGCGCCATGCGGGCCGTTCTGCTGGAGGCCATCGAGAACCTGCGCCCCGAAGGCCAGCGCAGCATGACGACCGCCGAGTGGATCCTCTACAACATCCTTGAGATGCGCTTCATCCAGGGGCGCAAGGTGCGCGACGTGGCGCTCCGCCTCGCCATGAGCGAGTCCGACCTGTACCGCAAGCAGCGCGTGGCGATTGAAGCCGTGGCCGAGGTCGTCGCGGCGATGGAGCGGGCGGCGGCGACGGGCGCGACCGTGCCCATCCCCGCCGACACACTCCCCGGCACACCTGAAAGCCAGTAGACCTCTACGCGCGGCGCTTTTGACTTGCGCAGCCCCCTTGCCCCTTACTGCTGCCGATTCCGCCGCCGCAGAATCACCACCGCGCCGATGACGACCGGCACCAGCGCCAGCAGGCAGCACAGCGCAATGAGCCCCATGCCCGCCGCCCCGGCCAGCAGGCCGACCGTCCAGTCCTCGACCATCTCCGGCTCGTAGTCTTCGTCGGGCGTAGCGAGTCCGCCGCTGGCGGCGCGGGCCGTCGCCTCTGCCTGAGGCTGGGCAGGGCGGTCGTCCGGTTCGTTCGCGGGCGGTGGCGCGATCCCGCCTGCCGCCTCCACCAGCGCCTCAATCAGCACCCGCACATCCGCCTCGCTGTGGTCGCCATCCACGACGATGAACAGCCCGTCGAGGATCAGCGTGGCGCTGATCCACACATCGGCGCCCTCGCTGAGATTTTCAACGAGCACGTCAACCCCGGCAATCTGCTGGATCTCGCCCGGCGCGTTGTAGTAGCCGATATCGTCGATCCACTCCTCGACGGTGACGTAAGGGCTGGGGCTCTCGGCAATGCTGAGCCAGTTGCCCTGCCCGTCGAGGTAGTCGAAGTTGGCCGTCTCCCCGCCGCCCGGCACGTAGAAGGGCGCGTTCGAGCCGAAGTCCTCGTCCGTCATGATGTAGGCATAGTCGAACTCATAACCGGCAGGCAGGTAGGCGGGGATCAGCGTGTCAAAAGGAACGTTGAGGTCTTCCGGAGACGAGGCGTAATCCTGCGTCTGCCCGGCAAAAGGGGCATCCGGCGGGCGATAGCTGGCCGAGCCACCGCTGCTGGCAACAGCCGGCGCGTCGGACGGCGAGATGAACCGCTCGGCAGGCCAGACCGCCGCCACCGCCGTCAGCCCGCCGCTCGCCGGTGCTACCTCCACTGCGTAGTTGGCAAAGGCACACTCGTCCTCATGGGCGATCTGCTCGTCGTTATTGACGATGAGGTAAACGTCCTGATACGCATTCAGGTCAACCGTGACGCTCGTGCCCGACATATCCATCACGTCGGCTTCAGCGCCCCGCACGCCGACCGCTCGCATGAAGAGCGGCGCGCCCCTGGTGTCCAGCGTAGCGGTCACCGGGCCGCTGCCGGTCAGCCGGATGTAGTCCGCGCCGAGGCTCTGCACGCCATCCACCGGCACGTAGCGCCCGACGCCAGTCTCCCCCTCGACACGCACGACCGGGTACAGGTCGCCCTCCTCGTAGGCCCGGAGCAAGTTTGCCACGGCAAAGTCGCGGCTCTGCTCGGTCAGCGTCGTGCCATACTCAGCAAGCGCGGCGTCAATCGCGCCAAAGCCGCTGTACTGCCGCATGTTCTCCCAGATGGTGCGCACCACGTCCCGACCGTAGCGCTCCGACATCAGGCGCAGCCGCAGCCATGACCCGTACCAGTGCAGGTCGTCGCCCCGTGCGTACTGGGCGACAAGGCAGATATCGGGGTTGTCGAACACCGAAGGCAGGTAGTGCACACCGTCGTTGATGTCGTCGTAGACCTCATCCTCCATCCACGTGGCCGCCGCCTCGTAGAGCCAGGCGTGCAGGTCGCGGTCGTCGATCCCCGCCTGGAGGACGTGGTTGAACTCGTGCGCGGCAGTCGCCTGCATCAAGCCGATGGGCGTTTCCCCGGCGGCGTGGTCCACCTCGGCATAGTCGTCGTCCAGCACCATGAAGGCGAAAGCGGCGCGGCGCTCAATCTGCGGCGTGCGAGGGTTATCCCCAATGTAGCCGCCCTCCGTGTCGACATAACCCGCGTAGCCCTCTTCGAGGACCTCGTCAAGGTACACGTCGAGGCGGTCGTCCCCATCGACCAGCGCATCACTGGCCGGGGGCGGCCAGCCCATCTCGTCAATCTGCACGCGCCAGACGTGCTCCAGCGTCTCGGAGACGATCTCAACGTAGTCGGGCACGCCAGAGCCGTCCGCGTCGGTCGGGTCGATTGCGGCTGGGCCTGAGAAGGTGTAGTGAATGAGGAAGTGCTCGGTGCCGTACTGCCGTGCATT
Source organism: Anaerolineales bacterium UBA3940 (assembly GCA_002385675.1). Classification (GTDB taxonomy): domain Bacteria; phylum Chloroflexota; class Anaerolineae; order Aggregatilineales; family UBA3940; genus UBA3940. The sequence goes on from DGDY01000217.1 coordinate 3,258, forward strand.
GGGCAGAACCGGGCGACCAAACTGGTCGGCAGGCCGGGCGGCTGCCGGTGTAACGCCCGCTGCGGACAGCGTCAGCGCGGTGAGTGCCCCGATCAGGGCCAGAATGAGTCGTCGCATGAGAGATGAAGCTCCGGTCAGAATAGTCAAGTGCATACGGGCATATTATCGGCGGTTTCAGGAAAATAGCCAGTTACTGGGAACCCTTCATTCCCGCGCCGCCCTCTGCGATCCGCTATAATCAGGGTGAAGTCGCAGCGGACCCGTGCGGATGACCTTCCGCCCGCATCCTCATACGATCGGCACTATACACGCCGCCAACCGGCGGGCGACAATGCAAAAAACTGCGGTCAAGCAATCGCACGCTTCGTGTGGAGGTAAGCAGTGAAAAATCCCCGTTTGTTAATCCCCGGCCCTGTCGAAGCGGAGGACGACGTTCTCGAAGCGATCGGCGCACAAACCCTCCCCCATTATGGCGCGATGTGGATGCGCCTCTTCAACGAGACGACAGACTATCTCCAGCGCCTGTTCCAGACAAAGAGCGACGTGCTCATGATCCCCGGGCCCGGCACTGCCGCCTTTGAAGCCGCGCTCGGCAGCATGGTCCCGCGCGGGGTGGGCGTCGTCGTGCTCGACAACGGCTTCTTCGGGGCGCGCATCCGGCAGATCGCCGAGCGGTACGGCATCCATCCCTGGGCGGTTGAAGCGCCGTGGGGCAAGGCCATCGACCCGGACGACCTGCGGCGCGAGCTCCCCGGCCTGATCCAGCAGGCCCGCGACGCCGGTAAGCCCATCCGCGCGCTGACCGTCGTGCACCACGAGACGAGCACCGGCGTGCTC
>DGDY01000302.1 GCA_002385675.1 Anaerolineales bacterium UBA3940
AGATGATGGCGTCGGCAGTGATGAGGAGGGGGCGCTGCTGCCGATTGAAGATGAGATTACCTTCATCCGCGAGACCGGCATCTACTGCTACGCGCCGCCCATCGGTACGGCGCACGGGTTCTACAAGGCAGCCCCGTCCATCCGCTACGAGCGCCTGCAGCAGTTGGTGGAGGCCACTCAGATGCCGATGGTGCTGCACGGGGGCACCGGGCTTTCGCCCGAGGTTTTCCAGCGCCTGATCGCGCTCGGCACGGCCAAGGTGAACATCTCCACCGACCTCAAGAAGACCTACGCCGACGGCTTCCGCACCTACCTTGAAGAAAAGCCCACCGAATATAACCCGCTCAAGCTCATCGGCTCAGTGCGGGACGACGTGAAGCGGCTGGCGCAGGGCTATTTTAAAATCTTCGGCAGCGAGGGTAAGGCATGACGTACACACTCATCTTCGACTGTGACGGCGTTCTGGCCGACACTGAGCGCGACGGCCACCTGGTTGCGTTCAACCAGATGTGGCGCGAGAACGGCGTCAACTGGCAGTGGACCCTGGAGCAGTACGCCGAGAAGGTCAAGATCGGCGGCGGCAAGGAGCGCATGTTCAGCCTCGGCAAGGACGAGGACTTCCGCGCGGTCTACGACGTGCCGGACTCCGAGGATGAGTGGTGGGAGACCGTCCTGCGCTGGCACAAGCGCAAGAGCGAGATCTATAAGGAACTCATTGCCTCCGGGGCTATCCCCGGGCGGCCCGGCGTGAAGCGTCTCGCCGAAGAGGCGCTGGCAGCAGGCTGGAACTGCGTGGTCTGCTCCACGTCGGCGTTGCCCTCCGTGCAGGCCGTACTCAACTACGTCATGGGTGAAGAAACGGCGGCTAAGTTCGCCGGGGTCTTCGCCGGGGATATGGTGAAGGCCAAGAAGCCCGCCCCCGACATCTACAACCTCGCAGTTGAGCGCCTGAACCTCGACCCTGCGGATTGCATCGTCGTGGAGGACTCGCGCAATGGCCTGCTGGCGGCGGTCGCCGCGGGCATGACATGCATCATCACGTTCAACGACCTCACCAAAGACGAGGACTTCTCCGAGGCGGCGATGGTCCTCTCCAGCCTGGGCGACCCCGGCGTGGAGGAAGCTGTCGTCGTGCAGAACCGCACCGACGCCCGCCCGGAAGGCTATGTCACGGTCGAGGATTTGGAGAGAGTTCTGGCTAGCCGGAAGGGTTAGCCTGGCTCCAGCGTACGGAGGTGTCTGCGCATCACATTCATACCTCAACGTCCGATTTGACCTGCTGTAGTGCCATGCTGCGCGGGGCGGTTGCAGCCGCGGCGCAGTACAGAACATCGGGCCCAGGCCTACGTCTGATCACTGAAGGAGACGAATATGTCACGAACCTCTCTTGAAACGATTGAGCTCATCATCCGCACGATGGCTGAAGTGGCGTTCGAGAACCGTGCCTACTTCTGCGAGCTGGATGGCGTGGTAGGCGACGGCGACTTCGGTAACTCGCTCGCGACAGGGTTCGAAGCCATCACCGTGACCAACTGGGACAAACTCGACCGGTCATCCCCCGGGAACTTCCTCAAGGCTGTGGCGATGACCTTCATGGGCAACGTGGGCGGTGTGTCCGGGTCGGTCTGGGGGACGGCTTTCCTGCGTGCCGGGGTGAAGGCCGGCGACAAACAAGAGCTTACGATGGACGACGTGCACGAGATGCTCTGGGCGGCCATCGAGGGCATGAAGCAGCGCGGCAAGTCGGACCTGGGCGATAAGACCCTGCTCGATGCTTTTGTCCCCGCGGTTGAAGCGTTCGAGAAGACTATCCAGAACGGTGGCTCCACCCTTGACGCCTTGCGAGAGGCGGCAGTGGTGGCGCGAGCAAAGACAGAAGAGATCAAACCCTGGCAGGCCAAGCGTGGCCGTGCCTCGTACACGGGTGAGCGAAGCTGCAACACCTATGATGCCGGGTCGATTGCGATTGCGATGATAGCTGAGCGTCTGGTTGAAGTGTGGGAGGCCGAGCAGCAGCTCGCCACCTAGATAGGCGCTGACCGTAGCTGACTACCGACTTGCAATCCCCGGTGTCGGAGCGCTCGTGCGCTCCTGGCACCGCCACTTCGATCCCTCGCCCCTTTATCCGCATTCAGCTTGAGCCTGCATTCTCTGGTGCCAGACGTCTTATCCTCACCGTGTACTTTGAGTTCGGGAGGACTCTGGTATGACAGAAGACCCGATTACAAGGCTCACACAAGTTCATCCGGACCTCGAAATCTGGTGGGACTCCTCCCCGCTTGTCTACGACAAGTGGGCAGAGAAGATGGTGCAGAACGCGCCCCCCGAGAAGAGGCCCGCGCTGCAGGAGCAGCTACAGCGGCTCTATAACACGCAGGATCCGGTCAACAGTATCGTGCGGGGCTGCACCACCAACCCACCCCTCTCGCTGACCGCCATCAAGAGCGACCCCGACTTCTGGGATCCGTGGATTGACGAGCTGATCTACAGCCATCCGGACCTGACCACAGAGGAGCTTGCCTGGCTGACGTACAAGGAGGTGGTCAAGCGGGGCGCTGCCATGATGCTGCCCATCTGGGAGGCGTCAGGCGGGCGCTACGGCTGGATCTCCGGCCAGCTTGACCCGCGCCTGTTCACCGAAGTCGATGTGATGGTGGAGCAGGCCGAGGAACTGAGCGCCCTGCACCCCAACGTCATGATCAAGGTCCCGGCCAGCACAGAAGGTATCCAGGTGCTGGAGATCCTCGCCTCGAAGGGCATCTCGACCAACACCACAACCTGCTTCACGCTGCCGCAGATCATGGCGTCGGCCAGGGCGACGGCTCGCGGCCTGAACTGCGTCCAGCGAGGCTCGTACTTCGTCCCTGAAACCGTTGACCACACCAGGTGGCGGGCGGTTATCACCATGATGATTGGCCGCCTCACCGAGCACCCGGCGCTGATGGTGCAGGCGGAGCGGCGCGGCATCAACGTGACATGGCAGGACCGGCACTGGCTGGGGATTGCCATCTTCCAGCGGGCCTACCGCCTGCTGAAGGAAGAGGGCCTGCCCAGCAAGATGCTGGCCTGCTCGATGCGGCAGGGCCCGCTGGTTGCGGGTAAGCCCCGCTTCTGGGACATCGAGAAGCTGGCGGGCGATGTCGTGTTCACCTGCCCACCCTACGTGCTGGAGCCGTTCTTCGAGATAGGGGACGACCTAGTCTTTGAGAACATTGAGGACGTACAGGTTCCACAGCACGTACTCGACAAAATGCTCCAGATCCCCTACGCCCTGCAGGCCTACGATCCGAACGGCATGTGGCTCGAACAGTTCAATACTCACCCCGCTACCATCGCGACGGTGGAGAAATTCTCCGCAGCGTTGGACGGCCTTGAAGCGTACGTCGGCGAGCGGGTAGCAGTTGTAAGAGGAGGTGAACCGGCAACAGCTTGAGATCCTAACAACCCTGCGAGACTGAATCTCGGGAGGCAGGGCCCGCAATACGCAGCTTAACCACCTTCACCGCATCACAAAAAGGAGATAAGCAAGTGAAAAAGTTGATGAATGACCCCAAGCAGTTTGTTCCTGAGATGATGAAGGGTCTTGCTGCAGCCAACCCGGATACGATCAAGTGGGTGCCCGAGTACAATTTGATCATGCGGGCTGACGCTCCCAACCCCGACAAGGTTTCGATCATCCAGGGCTCTGGCTCCGGGCATGAGCCGGCCCACATTATGGTTGTGGGCAAGGGCATGCTCGACGCTGCCTGCCCCGGTGACGTGTTCGCCGCCCCGCCGATGGGCAACGTCGTCGAAACCTCCAAGCTCCTCAACTCGCCCAAGGGCATCCTCCACATCGTCAACAACTACAGCGGCGACCGGATGTCGTTCGAGACGGCGGCAGAGATGCTGGAGGCCGAGGGCATCCAGGTCAAGACCATCTACGTCGACGACGACGTGGCGGTGCAGGACAGCACCTACACGGTTGGTCGCCGGGGTGTGGCGGGCAACTTCTTTGTCATCAAGGCCGTGGGCGCCTGCGCCGAGGAAGGTGCGTCGCTGGACGAGCTTGTCGAGCTTGGCAAGAAGGTCAACTCGGTGACGCGCTCGATGGGCATGGCGCTTAGCGGCTGTACGCCTCCGGCCAAGGGCGAGCCGATCTTCACCCTCGCGGAAGACGAGATGGAGATGGGCGTCGGCATCCATGGCGAGCCGGGCCGCGCCCGCAAGAAGCTGGTCAGCGCGAACGAGATCGTCGACGAGATGCTCCAGGCCATCCTGTCCGACCGCAAGCCCATCTTCGACGAGGATGGCAACGAGATCGGTCGGGAGGACCCGGTCTTTAATGAGGGCGACGAGGTCGCGCTGATGGTCAACGGGCTTGGCGGCACGCCGATCTCCGAGCTGTACCTGGTTTACGGCATTGCCCATGAGATGCTGGAGAACAAGGGGATCAAGGTGTGGCGCAGCTACGTGGGCGAGTACTGCACGTCGCTGGAGATGGCAGGCATGTCCATCACGCTGTGCAAGGTGGACGACGAGCTCAAAGAGCTGTTCCTGGCCCCCGCCGAGATCCCGATCCGCGTCTTCTAGTGCCCTGCCAAACGCACCGTTTCCCTCTATAGCCAAGAGCCAGGCCCCGCGCCTGGCTCTTGCCATTCCCTGAACTTGCCCCTATGCTTGCCCGGAGAAGAACTCGATCAGCACTGGCACCAGCGCCGCCGGGGCCACCGCATGAGTCTGACCGGGCAGCACGCGGTGCTCGGCGTGCGGCAGGTTGCTGACAATCGCCTTCGCCGCCGTGTGGAAAAACGGCTCGCTGTCCCCGCCGGTGATCACCAGCGTTGGCGCTGTGACAGACGCCCACTGACCGGCTGGAAGCGGCTTGCCCTGCATGAACTCCCGGACGATCAGACCATCGTAGGCCAGCGTGTGCGCGACCTTCTCCAGGTCCGACCAGGACGGCGGCTGCATCGCCTCGTCGTCGGCGGGCGCGGCAGCGGGCGGCGCATTGCGCATCCCGGCGACAAACTCGCGCGGGATGCCCACGGCGTCGACCATGAAGATCTCGACTGCGGTTCCCGGCTGTCCGTCGGCGATAGCTGCGTTCAGCCGCTCGACGTAGTCCGCCGGAAGCGGCGGGCGACTGTCGTCAAGGATGAGCGGCGGCTCGTACAGTGATAGCCTGGCGACCTTGTCCGCGAGGCGGCTGGCGGCTTCCAGCGCGAGCACCGCCCCCGAGGAAAACCCGTGGACAAAGGCCGTGCCGCCTGTCGCGTCGATCAGCGCCTCGATGTCCTCAACCTCGCGCTCGACTGCGTATGGCGGCGTATCCGTGCTCTCCCCCCGCCCCCGGCGATCGTAGTCGATCACGGTGAAGCGCTCCGAGAGCAGCCGGGCGAAGGGGTTCTCGCCCGTGGAGGGGCGCATGGCGAGCGCGCCGCCCACAAGGATCAGCGGCGGCCCCTCGCCGATCCGGTCATACCCGATGATCGTTCCATCCCTTGAGGTGACCGTGCTCATAGTGCTGTCCGACTCCTTCCCGATTGCATACCGCCCGTGTGAACCTCGAAATAGATATTAAGTATCGGAATAAACTCATTATACGTAAGCTATAGCTTACATGTCAAGCCCCGATACCGGCATCTCCGTGCCGTTCACGCGGGGCACGTTGCAGCCGTCCCGCTCTCAGGGTACCATCGTCCACGGCTTCGACCTCATCAAACGAACCATCATCACGCCATACACACTCTGTCCCCGGGGAAGTTCCGCTTATGTTATCTAACTGGCTCATGCTTCTGGGTGTGTCACTCGTCGCCGTCGTGGGCTGGCTGCTCCTCACGCGGCGGCTGACGCGGCCTGCCTGGCTCTTGCTGGGCGTGCTGCTGCTTGTCGAACTGGTGCTGGCGGCGCTGTCGCAGCGCAACTGGCCGCTGGAGTACCGCCTCGTCCCCTGGTTTATCGACATGATCAGCGAGGAGCGCAATCTGCCCGCAACGCTGTCCGCCAGCCTGCTGGCGCTCGTCGGCGTCTTCGGCCTGTACAACGCGAGGGGTCTGCTCAAGGGGTGGAACTGGCCGAACGCGTTCTGGCTGCTGTTCGGGCTGGTGTTCCTCATACTGGGGTTCGACGAGTACAGCGAGATTCACGAGTTCATCCGGTACTGGAAGTACTACTATGGGGCGGCAGGCATCCTGCTCGTCGTTGTGACTGTCGTCGCCTTTCGGCGATACTGGCCGGAACAGTGGCTGGTGCTGGCGCTCATCATCGGCGGCATGGCCCTGATGGCAAGCGGCGGGATGGTCATCGAGGAGATCGTTATTTACCGGGGCTGCTTCGGCGTGACCATCATCGACTGCCTGCGCCTGCAGATCTTCGAGGAGCTGTTCGAGATCGCGGGGACGACGCTCGTGCTGACTGGCGCTGTTGAGCACGCCCTTCGCGGGGCTGAACCCGCGCAACGGCGGCAGGTGGCGCGCTTTGCCGTGCTGGGCGCGCTCGTGTGGGGGGTGGTGATTGCGGCCTACCAGTTCGGGCTGCCCGCCGCGCAGGCTCGATGGATGGCGACGCCTGTCAGCGTGCAGTATCTCAACGGGGATCTGGAACTGGTGGCTTACCGGCTCCCCGACGGGCCGATCACGCCGGACTCAGGCTCGCTGCCCGTGACGCTGTACTGGCGCGCCAACAGGCGTTTGCATGACGAATACGGGATCTCCGCGCACCTGGAGGAGTTCCCAGACCTGGTCAACGTGACGCAGATTGACGGCCCGATGACCGCCCCGCCTGCGACGGCCTGGCTGCCCGGCCAGATCGTGCCGCAGGTCGTGGAGATTCCAATCCCGCCGGACATCGAGCCGCGGGACTACTGGCTGCTGCTGACGATCTGGACGCGCCCCTGGTATGACTTCAACTACGTGGAGATCACCCAGGCCGACCGCGAACTGCTCGGCTCGACCACGGTGATTCTGCACACGGTACACATCGCGCCGCGCTAGCGGGTTGTCGCTGGTTGCCTGCGAGAGTCTTATTACCGGGCCCACCCCAGCGAGAAGACGCGGAAGTTAAGCGTGCGCGGGTCGTTCGGGGCGAACTGCTGCCCGCCATTCTCGACGTGCAGCCGGTACGCCCCGCTCTCACCCTCGTCCAGCGGCAGTTCTAGCTCGACGGTCTCGCGGCCTTCTACAGCCGCCGTCGCGACGACCTGCCCCTCACTGTCGAGGAGTTGCAGCTCAAACGGCGCGTAGCTCAGGCCTGGCCCGGCCTCGACCAGCAGTTGCAGCCGTGGCCGATCTTCGGGAGCAACGATGTATAGTTCGGCGTCGTTGTTAACCCAGCGGAACTGCTCG
>DGDY01000240.1 GCA_002385675.1 Anaerolineales bacterium UBA3940
TGGTTCGAGCCGCCGGATGGAACCTGCAAGCCGGAGATGCCCGTGCTGTTCGTGTTCGAGACGAGACAGGCCACCCCTTCCCCCTCCTCGACCCGCTCGTCGTCCAGCACCAGCCGATAGTAGGCATGGGGCATCTCGCGCAGCTTCTTGTAGCCGCCGACGAGATACGCCGGGAAGCCCATCCGGTCCTTCATCTCGCGGTCGGTGACGTCCATCGTCTCGGCGATGAAGCCCGTGCCCACCGCTACCACGAATGCCTCGCCGTTTGCCAGGCCCACATCCACGCGGTCGATGCGGTGCGGCCCGGCGATGAGCCGCGCGGCACGCCGCAGCGCCTTCGGGATACCAAGCTGCACCGCGAACAGGTTGCCCGTCCCACCCGGCAGGATGGCCAGCGGTATCTCGCTGCATTTCAACGCGCTGACCACCTCGCGCACGGTGCCGTCGCCGCCGTATACGGCCACGGCGTCAACCCCCTGCTCGATCGCCTTCTGCGCCTGCCGGAAGCCGTCACCGGTGTCCCGCGTCAGCGAGACATCCCAGTCGATGCCCATCTCCTCGGAGAAAACCGCGTGGAGCGTGTTCAGCACCGCGTCGCCGGGCTGCCCGGATGCGGGGTTGACGATAACATGCACAGACCGAATCGGGTTTGAAGGGCTGGGCTCGGCTCCGATCATGCCTGCACCTCTGCCCCCAGCGGCACAATCACGTTGAGCGCCGACGGCACGACGGTGGCGGTAACCGGTGTCTCGCCAAGCGGCTCACCGTCGATAGCCGCCGGGGCCGGTGGGTCCGCCTGTACGGTGATCTCCTTCCCCTGCCAGTGGGGCAGTTCCTCACCGATGCTGTCCAGGTTGGCAGCGCTCGCAACGATAGACACAAGCGTACCGACATCGACCCGCCTGAGCACCAGCACGTCGAGCAGGCCGTCGTCAATCCGGACGTTTGGCGAGAACGACACGCCGGGCAGCGACAGGTTGCCGGTGTTGGCGATGAAGCTCGCTACCCCCTCAAGCTCGACGGTAAGCCCGTCTACGATGAGCGTATAGACGTTGTTCTCGCGCTCGCCGAGCGCCGCCTCCAGCCCGCGCAGGGCATAGGCCAGCTCACCGAAGCGGCCCTTCGCCTCGCGGTCGGCGTTGATGACCATCGTCGCCAGCAGACCGGTGCTCACCCGGTTGGAGAAATACAGGTCGCCCACCCGCCCGAGGTCGAGGGGGCGGAGTGTGCTGTCGCCGGCAATCAGCGCGGCGGCCTCGTCGAGGCGGTTTGGAATGCCGAGGTCCAGCGAGAGGATGTTCGCCGTGCCACCGGGCAAAATCGCCAGCGGCACGCCCAGCCCTATCAGGCCCGCCGCCGCTGCCGTAACCGTGTCGTCCCCGCCGTAGACGGCGACCACATCCACACCGCTGCGACCGATGTCCTGCGCCATCTGGAGGATGTTGCTCCCCGGCTTCGTAATGCTGATGTCCCAGTCCATGCCCGCCTCGCCGAATACCTTGTTCAGGGTGGCAAGGATAGGCTCCTCCTGCCCCGATGCCGGGTTGATGATCACGTGCACATTCTGGTAGGGCCCGTGTGCTTCGCTCATACCGCCTCCTGTCTGGATTATGGAGACTGGGCGAGGGCTTGTCAATGCCCGCCCCGCTTGCCGTCCAGCGCCGTGTGGGACTATAGTTGAGATCACACGATCCTTGCCGCAGGAGCAACCGTCATGTCAACCACGATGCAGGAGCTGCGGGCACGCGAGTTCGCACGACTGGACGAGTCGGGGCACGTCTACCTCGATTACACCGGCGGCGGGCTATACGGCACGTCGCAGATACAGGCCCACGCCGACCTGCTGACCCGTGAAGTGCTCGGCAACCCCCACTCGCGCAACCCGACCTCGCTCGCCAGCACACACAACGTCGAGGCAGCCCGCGAGCGCATCCGCCGGTTCTTTAAGGCCGACCCCGACGAGTACGAGGTGATCTTCACGCTGAATGCAAGCGGCGCGCTGAAGCTCGTCGGCGAGAGTTACCCCTTCCAACCCGGCTCCCGCTACGTGCTCACCGCAGACAACCACAACTCGGTCAACGGCATCCGCGAGTTCGCGCGGGCGCGCGGCGCGACGGTCGAGTACTTGCCGCTCAACAAAGAGCTGCGCGTCGAGAACTTTGAGGCGCTGCTGCCAGAGGCCGACCCGGCGCTCCCCAGCCTGTTCGCCTATCCCGCCCAGTCGAATTTTTCCGGCGTGAAGCACCCGCTTGAGTGGGTCGAGCAGGCGCGGGCACGCGGCTATGACGTGCTGCTCGACGCAGCCGCTTTCGTCCCGACGAGCCGGCTCGACCTGAGCGCCGTCAGGCCCGACTTCGTCACCATCTCCTTCTACAAGATGTTCGGCTTCCCGACCGGCGTCGGCGCGCTGCTGATGCGGCGCGAGGCAATGGCCCGCCTCCACCGGCCCTGGTTCGCAGGCGGAACGGTGCGCTTCGTCTCCGCGCAGAACCAGGAGCACCTTTTCGCGCTGTCCGGCGAGGCGTTTGAGGATGGCACAGTCAACTACCTGAGCATCGCCGCCGTGCCGCTCGGCCTGGACTTCCTCGACCGCGTCGGCATGGAGCGCATCAACCGCCACGTCGCCGTGCTGACCGAACAACTGCTCGCCGGGCTGCACGGGCTCAGGCACAGCGGCGGGCAGCCGCTCGTGCGTGTGTACGGCCCGCAGGCCGCCACCGGGCGCGGCGGAACCGTCGCCTTCAACCTTGTAGACCCCGACGGGCAGGTGATCGACTACCGGCTCGTCGAGGAGCGCGCCATCGAGGCGAACATCTCGTTCCGCACGGGCTGTTTCTGCAACCCCGGCGCGGCGGAGTTCGCCTTCGAGTATGCCGCCGTCGAGGCCTATAAGTGCTTCACCTCGCTGCGGCCTGAGGAGTTCACGTTGCAGCAGTTCTCTAGCTGCATGCACAACCAGCCCGTCGGCGCGATCCGCGTCTCGCTCGGCATCGCCAGCAGCGAGACGGATATCCACCGCCTGCTGGACCTGCTGCGCACGTTTGCCGACTGCCACGCCTTGCCCCGCAGTCCGCGCGATATACCGGACATCGTCGGGGGTTGACCGCCCAACAGGAGACACGCACTATGAAGATCCTCGGGATAGACATCGGCGCAACCGACATCAGCGGCGCGCCGGTCGATACGGATGACGGCTCGCTGCTCACCGAGCCTGTCGAGATCGACACCCCGGACCCCGCCACGCCCGACGCCATCGCGGGCGTCGTCGCCGAGATTACCCGTCGCTTTGACTGGCACGGGCCCATCGGTGTGGCCTTCCCGGCGGTGATCAAAGACTGCGTGGTGCAGACCGCCGTCAACGTGGACGAGTCCTGGGTGGGCATCGACGCCGCCGCGCTCTTCGAGGGGGCCACCGGGCAGCCGGTCGCGGTGCTGAACGACGCCGATGCCGCCGGGCTGGCGGAGGTGGTCTTCGGCGCGGGTCGCGGGCGCGACGGTAAGGTCATCGTCGTCACCATCGGTACCGGGCTGGGCGTGGCCGTGTTCGAGGACGGGGTGCTCGTGCCCAACGTCGAGTTCCCCGACATCGAGGTGCGGGGCGAGAAGGCCGATAAGCAGGCATCCGGCAGCGCGCTTAAGGAACTGGAGCTGGAGTGGGAGGCGTTCGGCGAGCGGCTGGGCGAATACCTGCGGCAGGTGCAGGAGCGCACCCGCGCAGCGCTGTTCATCCTCGGCGGCGGCGTGAGCGAGGAGCACGACAACTTCCTGCCCCACCTGCGCGTCGAGGCGGAGGTTGTCCCGGCGGAGATGCGCAATCAGGCTGGCATCGTCGGCGCGGCGCTGGCGGCACGCGGGGTCAGAGCCGGGGAGTAGGGTCGCTAGAACTGCGGAACGATCGGGATGCCCAGCGCATTCAGCGCGGCGACGATCAGCGGGGCGAGCAGCAGTGCCGGCAGGAAGTTCCCGACGCGGATCGGCTTGATCTCCAGCAGCGTGCTCACACTGATGCCGAGGATCAGCACGCCGCCCGTCGCCGTGAGTTCGGCAATCATCTCCGGCGTGAGCACAGCCTGCGCCTGCGCCGCCGCCAGCGCGATCCCGCCCTGGTAGATGAGCAGCGCCAGCGCCGAAAAGCCGACACCCACGCCCAGGCTGGAGGCAAACGCCAGCGAGGCGAAGCCGTCCAGCATGGCTTTGATCGCCAGCAGGCGGTAGTCGCCGGTCAGCCCGTCCTGGATCGAGCCGAGGATGGCCATCGGCCCGACGCAGAAGAGCAGGCTGGCGGTCACAAAGCCCCGGATGAAGCGGGTTGCCCGCTCCTCGTCGCCCCCGCCCCGGTTGACGCGCGCCTCCAGCCATGCGCCGATGCCGTTCAGCCTCGCCTCCAGGTTCCACCACTCGCCGAGGATGCCGCCAACGAGCACCGCACCCAGCACGATCAGCACGTTCGCCGTTTCGAGGAACATCTGCAGGCCGATGGCGGCGGTGACAAGCCCCAACCCGTGCAGCACGGTCTGGCTCATCCGCTCGCTCAGCCGCCCGCCGAGCAGCACCCCCAGCGCAGTCCCTACCAAAACGGTGATGACGTTGATGATCGTCCCGGTCATGCCGCCCCTCCCTGTTCGCTCGAATTGAGTGTTTATACACGCAGGCCCGCGCGGGGTCAAGCCACTTGCCAAAAAGCCGCGAAGTTTATTCGCGGCTTCTTTGCACTCAGAACAGCGGCGACTTCCATACCCCCATCCGCCCAGCCTGCTTCTCTCTTGATCGCCATCTGCACGGCGGTTATTGTCAAAAGAGGCAGGAAGCTTATTTGGACTGACACAAACTGGGGTGAAACATGGCTGGGAACTCTCGTGCGCGCACCGGCGCGCTCATCGGCGGGGCGCTGCTGCTCGCGCCGCTCGCGGCGGCAGGCGGCTGGATCGCCTACAGCCGCCTTGCAGTTGATCACAACGTGCCGCTGCCCAACGCGGTCGAGGCGCGGCGCGGCACGGTCGGTACGTCGGTGGGCCGCCTGAGCTATTACGTGGACGACTCCGCCGGGGGGCGTCCGCTCGTCCTGATACACAGCATCAACGCGGGTGCGAGCGCCTACGAGATGCGCCCGCTCTTCGAGCACTACCGCGGCCAGCGCACCGTCTATGCGCTGGAACTGCCCGGCTTCGGCTTCTCCGACCGCCCGGACGTGGAGTACACGCCCGATATGTACCGGCAAGCCATCAGGGAGTTCTTCGAGAAAGTGCTCGACCAGCCCGCTGACGTGGTCGTCCTCTCGCTCTCCAGCGAGTTTGTCGCGCTGGCCGCCGTCGAACAGCCGGAGCGGTTCAACTCGCTCACACTGATCTCGCCGACCGGCTTCTCCGCGCCCGGCGAAGACAGCGAGACGAACCGCTCGCGCAGCCCGGAAATGAGCGACAGG
>DGDY01000237.1:0-687 GCA_002385675.1 Anaerolineales bacterium UBA3940
CCGGTCGTGATCCAGTCCGAGCGGAGCGTATCAACGACGGCGTCAATCTCCGCCTGCGTGATACTGGGCGGTGAGAACGGCAGGAAGGTCGAACGGCGGGCTGTGCCCGGCAAGTTCTGAGTCGCCACGGTGCGCCCCCGGTGATGGTATCAAGTGCGTGCGCTAATCTTACACACCCGGCGAGTTCAGGCAAGTTCCGAGCGCCCGGCAGACGCCTCTCGCGGGGCAACCCAAAGCACCTGAACGGAAAGAGCCAGGCTGTGCACCTGGCTCTTCCTGTCACGATAGTATGCGCTTCTGCCTGAGGCCCTCGCTCAAGCAGATGGGGTTACGAGGTTACGCCTCGCCACCCGCCGCGATGGTCCCGGCTATACGCCCGAACGTGATGGCACGCCCATGGCTGTGGCCGGGGAAGATCGTCGGGTAGTCGCCGCCGAAGAAGTCGCCTGCCACGTTCCCGACCGCATACAGGCCGGGGATCGGCAAGCCTTCGCTGTCGAGCACCTGCATGTCCTCGTTGATGCTGAGGCCGCCGACGATGACCAGCAGCGCGGACTTCAGGATAGCCGCGTAGAAGGGCGGCTTGTCGATCCGGCAGAGCAGTTCGGGGCGCTTGCCGAAGTCCTCGTCCTTGCCCTTGTCCGCCAGTTGGTTGTAGCGATCAACCGTGGCCTTCAGGTTGTCCGC
>DGDY01000237.1:853-3923 GCA_002385675.1 Anaerolineales bacterium UBA3940
ACCTGGTCCCAGAACAGCCCGCCCCCGATCTCCACGGTTTCGGGCAGCATCTCCAGGCAATTCTCGTCAAACACAGACCAGGCGATATTGTCGGGCTGTATCGCCTTGCCGGTGCATGCCGCCTGCGTGGTGATGTCCTCGTTCTGGAACCGCTGGCCGAACTTGTTCACGTGCAGGAAGCAGTAGGTGTTAGCAGCACCCTGCATGTGGATCATCGGGGCGTGTGGCTCGCTGGCCTGCATGGCAGCGCCTGCCCACAGGCCCATCTTGTGACCGTCGCCCGTGTTGACGCCAACCGGCGTATAGACTGATACGTCGGCGATCCGGGCCGGCGGGCAGTAGTAGTCGATCATTTCGTCGTCCCCGCTGTAGTCGCCTGTAGCGAGGATAACGCCCTTCGTAGCCTCATACTTTACGTAGTCGCCATCCGCGTTCTGAGCGATCACACCTGTGACACGACTGTTATTCGGACGGATGAGCTGTACGGCACGGGTGTTGTAGTAGAAGTCCGCATTTCGTTCCTTCGCGTTCTTCTCTAATACAAACCCCACATCCTCCATGTTGGCAAACCGTTGTGCGGCAGGCCCCATGACGATATGGGTCACCGGGTATTCATGGTAGTCAGGGCCCTTATAGCGACCAGCCCAGATGCTAACGTCCATGCCTTCGGCCCGTACCATGTCGGTGATCCAGTCCATCGCCTCACCGCTCTTGCGGATGAAGAGCCAGTGCAGGCTCTCCTTGACGCGCTTCAAGGACCAGCGAACGATCTCGCGGACGGCCTGCTCGGCATCGAACTCGATCCCCAGCTCCTTCTGCACCTTCGAGCCAACCGCTGCGATATGCATGCCACGCGTCGTGAAGGTTTCGCGCTTCTCGATCACGGCCACCTTCGCGCCGGCCTCGGCGGCGGCGAGCGCCGCAGAAAGCCCCGCGACACCCGCACCGACCACCACGACATCGGCAGTCACAGTTTCCTTGATCTCGCTGTCAGGGATGGGGTCCGGCGGGGTCAGGAACGACGGCTGTGCCGATGCCGCCGGGGCCTGTGGCTCAGACGTTGCTTCGGACGGAACGACTTGCGGGCTGCATCCGGCCAATGCACCCGCTCCGGCGGCTGCAAACCCAACACCCCGCAAGAAGTTGCGACGCGAAAGGCTTGCACTCGTTCTCTTCTTGTCACTCATTTTGACAGTATCCTCCTCATTAGAAAGGGTGTTCAAGTGGTGACGAATAAAACTAGCTGGTTCACGTCTGTGACAAGCGGCGGTCTGCTTAGCCACCTGTTTGCGGCCCGCCGATCGTCCCGCGCGGCGTTATGGGCCGGCCTATCAGGCGCTGCCCACCGTTGTCGTGACACTCACCGCACACATCGATCTGCTCACCATGCGAGACGTGGCAGTCCAAACAGGCATACTCGCCCATGGTGGGAGCGTTGTGCGGGTTGCGCCAGAGGAAGTCCGTCGACTGTGCGACGTGCTCCAGGCTGATATGGCACCGCGTGCACATCTCCTCATCAAACGTGCGCTTGGGGAGCACGCCCTCCTCGGTCACAACGTAGCTGCCCGTGACGTACCGTACAGCGGACGCGATCTCCGCCGGGATGGGATAGTCGTGGCAGTCCTTGCACTCGACCCCCGCCTGCTGGTGGATGTTGTCGAGGTAATTGCTCGTCAGGTACGACTCGACATGCGGCCGCATGATGTGGCACAGCCCACACAGGTTCGGGTTCGTGTTGGACTGGTGGATCACCTCGGCAGCGCCGAGCGCAATCAGAATACCCGCGATGAGCACGATGTTGGCGATGAAGCTGACCTTCGCCCAGTTTATTTTTTTAGGGCGCTCAGCCTCACTACTAGGCGGAGTGGTCGTCGTTGATTCGTGGGTGTCCTGTCTCTCTTCGCTCATAAGCATCCTGTGTGAACTTGATTCCGAATCGGGGAAGCGGTGGCTACTCTAGTGCCTGTACAAGGTCCGACACTTCCTTGATCGTCCGTTCTTCGCCCTGGTAAACGTAGACGCAGTTGGTCTTGAGACTCAGTTCAACAATCTTTGCCTTAACGCCGGCCCGCACATAGTACGAGGCGGAAGTCAGCGGCTCCGATGATGAACCATCATGTACGAGAAGAAGCGTGTCAGGCTGCAGCACCTGGATGGAGCGAAGCGCCTCCCCGGCATCGGACTGCCAGCCCACCACTGTCAGATCGGGCTGATCGGCAAGCAAGTTCTTCAGCCCTTCACTAAACAGTGAGCGACCTGAACAGATGAAAACCCGCTTCATTATTCCCGTCCTGTCTGCACCCCTCATACACAGGATAGGCTCCAGCGAGGCGGGTGTGAACACCGCATCAGGCCAATTGCACAAACAAAAAGAGCGATCTTTCGACCGCTCGTTCTCATACTATTTGGCTACACAACAGGTGCCCGCATCCCCTAACCGGGGGATGCAGCGAGGCAAACATGCCTTTAGAGCCTAGTCCAACCAATCGGGAGGATCAACAAGGCCATGAGTCGCCGCATAGACGGCTGCCTGGATGCGGTTGCGGACGTGCAGCTTAGCCAGAATGTTCGTCAGGTGCGTTTTTACCGTGTTCTCTGTGACGGTCAGCGCCTGCGCGATCTCTTTGTTGGACAGGCCATCCACGAGTAACCTCAGCACGTCAAGCTCGCGCTCCGTGAGCGGCTCGACCTCAGGTGTGTCCGCCTCTGCGGTTGACGCTGGCGAGGTGAGTTCTTCGATGATCTTGGCGGCAATCTGGCCGGAGAGAGGGGGATTGCCCCGCCGCAGACCTTCCAGCATCTCGAACAACTGCTGGGCCTCAAGGTCCTTGAGCAAGTAGCCCTGTGCCCCGCTTTTAATCATCTCGAAGACGGTCTCGTCGTCGTCCACGACGGTGAGGGCGACGATCTTCACCTCCGGCAGTTCCTGCTTGATCTGCCGGGTCGCCTCGATGCCGTCGCAGTCCGGCATCTCGATATCCATCAGGATGACATCGGGCTTACACTCCCGCGCCAGGGCGATGGCCTCATTGCCATTGGCTGCGCTGGCAACAACCTCCAGATCGGGGCG
>DGDY01000189.1 GCA_002385675.1 Anaerolineales bacterium UBA3940
TCGGCCTGCGGCATGTCGAGCTTGACGCCCTGAACTGGGGGCCCGATTGGCAAGCGGCGGAGATCGAGGTGTTCCGCGAGCGGGTTGCCGCGGCAACCGCCGGAGATGGCTGGGTGCTCGACGGCAACTACAGTGTGGTGCGGGACATCTACTGGCCGCGCGCCGACACCGTTGTATGGCTCGACTATCCGCTGCCGGTCATCATGTGGCGGCTGTGGTGGCGCACTCTGCGCCGGGTTGTTACCCGCGAAAAACTATGGAACGGCAACCGGGAGGGGCTGCGCAACGCCTTCTTTAGCCGCGATTCAATTCTGCTGTGGGCGCTCCACACGTACGACCGGCGTCGGAAGCAGTACGCGGCGCTGCTCGCGCAGCCGGAGAGCGCGCACCTGACGGTGATCCACTTCACATCGCCACGTGCGGCGGATCAATGGCTGGAGGGGCTGGCGGCGGGGCAGGGCCTCCTCCGTGAATGAGCTTCGCGGCTGGCGGCCCCTGAACGATTAACCCCCTCCATACGACCCTGCGGGTCGCACGGAGGGGGCCCGGACGGAACAGCCGAATCACGTTCAGGCTGACGCAGCCTAGTGGTGCGCTTCGAGTTCCTCTTCGGTCGGGTAGATGGGCAGGAAGTAGATGCCGAGCGTCAGCCCCAGCAGGGCATAACTGACAATTCCCGCGAACGCGCCGATCTCGATCAGATTGGGCGTGTAGGCCAGCCGGGGGAACAGGTACGCCGTACCCGGTGACCAGTCGAGCGGCACCACCAGCCCGGAGATCGTCGTGTTCCAGCGCAGCATCACGACGCCGGTGATGGCAAGCGCCGCGCCGAGCATCAGCATCCAGTCGCTGCGCCGCAGCCTCGGCGTGAAGAAGATGATGATCGGGACGAGGCTGCCGAGCAGGACTTCAATCCACCAGAAGGTTGCACCGTAGGGCGAGGTCTGGAACAGAATCTCCAGACCGCTCGTGCGGGCGGGCAGGCTGCTGTAGTAGTTCTGCGCGAGCCAGTTCCACAGCTTGAGGTACAGGTAGAACGACAGCGCCGCACCTGCGATGGTGGCGACATCTCGCAGGACCTCGCGCTTGACGACGTACTCGCCGCGCAGGCGGCTGACCAGCAGCGTCACGAACAGGCACGCGGAAAGCCCGCCACCGGCTGCGGACAGGATGAACAGCACCGGCATGGCCGGGTTGTACCACAGCGGGCGAGCCGCGACGATGCCGTACGTCGCGCCCAGCGATGACTGGTGCAGCAGCGACAGCCCCAGGCCAATCACGGCGAACACCCCCGTGAAGCGGTGGATGAAGTGCCCGACCTTCGGAGCGGCGGGCCACCAGCGGAACAGGCGGCTCTCGAACAGCACCGGGGCCATCTCCAGCGCGAGCACCGTGAAGTAGAAGACCACGCAGATGGTGATCTCCCACAGCACTGAGTGAACGTTCCAGTATACGAGGGCGTGCCAGAAACGATCCGGGCGGCCAATGTCCAGCGCGAGCGCGAACATGGCAGATGAGTAGCCAAGGAAGCCGCCGAGCACGGCGACGCGCGCCATCGGCAGGAAGCGCTTGATGTTCAGCAGGTACACCACCGCCGACACGATGAACGCGCCTGCGCCGAGGCTGATGGCCGAGAGGTCGAGCGCGATCCACAGGCCCCAGGGAACCTGGTTGGAGAGGTTGGTCAGGCCCAGTCCGTATATGAAGACCAGCACGCCGCAGACGACACCGGCGACGATCAGGACGCTGAGAAAACCGATCCAGA
This sequence comes from Anaerolineales bacterium UBA3940, assembly GCA_002385675.1. Taxonomy (GTDB): domain Bacteria; phylum Chloroflexota; class Anaerolineae; order Aggregatilineales; family UBA3940; genus UBA3940. The sequence goes on from DGDY01000189.1 coordinate 1,766, forward strand.
TCTTCAGGCCCCGGCTCATCGGCGGGTGAGGCTTTATGAGAGGGGGATGGATGGTCGTCGTGGTCATGTGATCACCATCCCTTCCGGCGGGACATAATAGACGTTCGGCTCAGTGCCAAGGTCTTCCTTCAGGCGGAAGGTTGGCGTGCTGCTGATAATCTTCGCAACCTCGGAGTTCGGGTCGTTCACGTCGCCGAATTTGCGCGCACCGACCGGGCAGATGTTCACGCAGGCGGGGGTGGCGGCGCGGTCAACGCCAGGGGTGAGGCCCTCTTCCAGCCCACGGTCGATCCGGTGGACGCAGAACGTGCACTTCTCGACGACGCCGCGCGGGCGGCGCGGGACCTCAGCCGAACCCCACTCAGGCTGGTAGGGGTTCTCATCGGTGCGGGCCGTCCAGTTGAAGCGACGTGCGTCGTAGGGGCAGGCGACCATGCAGTAGCGGCAGCCGATGCAGCGCGAGTAGTCCATGATGACGATGCCATCGCCGCGCTGGTAGGTTGCGCCGACCGGGCAGACGTTCGCGCAGGGCGCGTTCTGGCAGTGCAGGCAGGGGCGTGTCATGTGGAAGGGCTCGCCGGTGGGCGTCTGGTCGAGCGTGTAGACGTTCCAGCGCATCTCGTCGTTGGTGTCGTTCACCGCCTCGCAGGCATACACACAGTACTGGCAGCCGATGCACTTGCTGAGGTCGATGACCATTGTCCAGCGGTGCTCGCTTGTCGACTCGCCGTGCTGCGCCTTCGCCTGCTGTCCGCTTAACGGGGAGGCGAGGGCGGCGGCGACCGTCGTCGTGACGCCGGCAACGCCCAGCACGCCCAGGAACTTCCGCCGGCTGATAGACGTGTTCTTATCTTTGGCTTCTTTGGATCCCATAGTACCTCTCACCCGTCTCTATCCATCACTACCACTGTCGTTGTCGTTATCGTTGCTGATGCTATCGCTGCTGACGTTATCGTCGCTGGCGCTGATACTGGCGCTGCGGCGACGCAGGATCAGGAAGACTACCAGCCCGCCGATGACTAGCCCGCCGGCGGCGCCCTGCACGATGTTCATCGCCGTGCGGTTGCGCTGCTGGAGGAGGAGCGTCTCCACAGCGGCCTCAAGCTGCTGGGCGCGAAGCTGTGCCCGCCGCCCGTCGAGTTGGGCGACTGCCTGCGCATCTGCCACCTCTTGAGCCCCGGCTGGCTCCAGACGGATGTCCTCGTGGCAGTCAAGGCAGGCGCGGATGCTGGCCTGGAAGTCGTGCCCGGTCGGAGCAAGCCCGTCGTCGGGGATGGGGTGGCCCGGCGTCACATAGCCGTGACAGTCGCGGCAGCTCAGCCCGTTGTCGAGGTGTGTGGTGTGGGCGACAAAGCCGTCAAGCTCATCGCCGTGGCAGGCCAGACACTGCGCTACCTCGGTGTCGGCACGCAGGCCGTTGTCATGGGCATAGTGGCAGGTGGTGCAGGCCAGCCCCTTCTCGGAGTGCGCGCTTGCGCGGAACTCCGCCTGCGTCACCGTGTGGCATTCGGCGCAGACCTGGTTTGCCCGGTTGAGGTCAACCGGCCTCGGCGGATGGCCATCGGGAACCTCGCCATGGCATGCCTCACAGGTCACACCCTCGGCCTGGTAGTTGCCGGTTGCCGGGCTAAAGCCGGTTGTGTGGCAGGCGAGGCACTCCTGCGGCTGGTTCAGCTCGGTCCAACTGTGCTGGAAGTGCTCGATGCTGAAGGCTGTGTCATGCGGGCCATCCTGCCAGGCTGCGGTGACGTCCGGATGGCATTCGGCGCACTCCGAGAACTCGCCCCGGTCGTCGCCCTCGCCGTCATCCTGCATGGGGGGCGCGGTGTCGTCGGCAGCCAGCGCCAGCCCAGCCGTCACCGCAGCCAGGGTGCAGGCGAGAAGGACCGCCAGGGCAGCCGTTCGAGCCCATCTGGGTAAGTGGCGCAAAGAGTTCATAACGAGTTCCTTGTCTCCTAGTGTGTGTCCCTCGCAATGATGACGTCCGGGGTATCGTACCCGCCCTCGTCGCTGGCAACGACCGGGCGGTTGGTCAGCGCCCGCAGCGAGGCGTTCTCCGGTGCAAAGGCGTAGTCCCAGAAGGCCGCCTGAGCGCCCGTCGCCGGGCGGCCCGTATGCCGGGCCAGATAAAGGGTCTGTGCAAGCTCCAGCCCGTTGATGGTCACCGGGACGAGACGCCCTGCACGAATGCCCTCGGCGGCGACAACCGCCGAGACAAACGCCGCTCCGATCCCCTCTTCCACCGCGATACGGATGGCCTCGGTATTGCTGAGCACCATCACGGTTCGCAGACTGTCCAGACTCAGATTGTGCCAGGCGAGCTTGTCCTTGAGCGCCTCGCGCGTGCCGGAGCCTTCATCTTGCAGGATCAGGTCGCACTCTGTCAAGTCGGCAGGCTCGATAACCCGCCGCTGCGCCCAGGGGTGGCCCGGCGGCGCGATGAGAATGATGCGATCGGTTGCGAATGGCCGATATTCAATGTCTTTGGACGGCTCGCGAAGGTTGGTAATGGCAATATGCACCTCGCCGTTGAGGAGCATTTGCAGCGACTGGTCTCGCGGGGCGACGCTGCAGACGATCTGGACGTCCGGATGCTGGCTGCGCAGGCCCGCAACCAGCCGGGGAATGATATACTTGCCGCTCGCCATGCTGTACGCGAGGCGCAGCACGCCCACGATTTTGCCCCGCAGGCAGGCCATCTCCTCCTCGATGCGGATGGCGCGGCTAACCAGGTCGCGTGCCATCGGCACGAGCGTGCGGCCTGCCTCGGTCAGCGAGATGTGCCGCCCCGAGCGGTAGAACAGATCCATGCCGAGCGTCTCTTCCAGCGAGCGGATCTGCATGCTGACAGCCGGCTGTGAGATGTTCAGCCGGCGGCCCGTCTCGGAGAAGTTCTCCGTCTCGGCGGCGATAAGGAATACATATACTTCGTGAAGGTTCAACATGAGTTAGCTCTATTTAAGGCTAACCGTCGCTTGTGAAGAGCGTCACAGATCGTTGAGACCATTGTAACGAAGGATGATATTCGAGTAAAGACGGGAACACCCTTGGTTTAATTCATTTTCCTTATGGATTCAAATAAGTAATTTGCATTATAAACTACTATTAAGGGCCTTGCTCTATATAAGCAGACTCGAGTACACTACGTGAGAGTTTTCACAATTTTGTGAGCGTTTCAGTGATACCTGGAGGGCTCCTTTGAGAGACCAAACCCCACTCCGCCTGCTCCTGACCCTCTGCGGAGCGTTACTCGTTCTCGCCGCGGCGACCGCCTGTGCGGGCCCGCGCGAGGCAGCTGTGGACCTCGACGCGCTGCTGAGCGGCACGCAGGCGCCAACTGCCGAGCAGCCGACTGCCGCGCCAACCGAGGTCACACAGCCCCGGCCTACCAGCGCCCCCCGGGCTGAAGTCGTCCCTGTGCTTGACGAGAACTGCGTCAACTGCCACACGAATCAGGAAATGCTCATGACCCTCGCTACGGAGGCCGAGGAGCCCCTCTCTACGGGCGAGGGTTGGGGTTCGGTGCCTCCGATGGAGGCGTGGGAAAAGGTCCTGATCAGCAAGGAAGCCGTTACCACCGGCGTCCATGCCTTTATCTCCTGCACGGACTGCCACGGCGGGAACGACGTCGAGGACATGGAAGAGGCACATGTGGGGCTCATCGCCGACCCGTCAGACGCGCCGACCAGTGTATGCGGTGAGTGCCATACGGATGTTCAGGCGGCGCACAACGGCAGCCTGCATCAGACGCTTGCCGGGTTCGATACCGCGCTCCACCAGCGCAGCATCCCGGAAAACCACCCGGCCCTCGACGAGATGCAGGCGAACAATTGCAGCAGTTGCCACGCCTCCTGCGGGGATTGCCACATCAGCCAGCCGATGCCCGTCGGTGGTGGGCTGCTGGCAGGGCACCAGTTCGTGCAGGAGCCGCCGATGACGCAGACGTGCACGGCCTGCCACGGTAGCCGTGTGGGGAACGAGTACACCGGGGGGAACGAGGGCATCCCGGCGGATGTCCACTTCACGCAGGGCGAGATGACGTGCGTCGCCTGCCATAACGGCAACGAGATGCATGGCCAGGGGCTGGCGGTCAGCCATCGCTTCCAGGGCACGCGCACCCCACGCTGCGAGTCGTGCCATGAGGCCGCGCTGACAGTCGCCGCCGGTATTGAGGAGCACACCATCCACGGGCAGGACGTTGCCTGTCAGGTGTGCCACTCAGTAGAATACACGAATTGCAGCGGCTGCCACGTGCAGCAAACTGAGGATGGCGTCCCGTACTACGAGATGGACCCGTCGTGGATGGAGTTCCGCATCGGGCTGAACACAAACCGGACGCCGGAGCGCCCCTGGCAGTACATACTGGTGCGGCATGTGCCCATCACCCCGGACAGCTTTGACTTCTACGGGGAGAACCTGCTGCCGAACTTCAACGCCCGCCCGACGTGGCTTGAAACCACCCCGCATAACATCCAGCGGGTGACGCCGCAGGCCGAGCGCTGCGAGAACTGCCACGGCAACCCCGACATCTTCCTCACGCTGGATGCTGTCGCTGAGGATGAGCTTGAGGCCAACCGGTCCGTCATTGTGAGCGAACCGCCATCGCTGACGCTGCTGGACCAGGTTCAGCGCGCGCCCCAGGATGAGCCGCAGCAACCAACCTCAGAAGACTAACTAGATGATCGCCGTCTGCCCTGCGCTGCTCGCCACAGTGCAGGGCAGGCTCCCACAAAGTCACACATCACACTTATGGAGGGAAAAGTATGTCAAAAGCATACCTGCTCGTGCTGGCTGTGCTCATGAGTATCAGCCTGCTGCTTGGCGGCTGCGCTGCCCCGCCCGCCGAGAACGTGACCGCTGAAGCCGACGCGGTCACCTCAGCGCCGGTTGAGGTGGCTACCGACGAACCGACGGCGGAGCCGACGGAAGAGCCGGTCGAAGAGCCGACAGAGGAGCCGACGCCGGAGCCGACCGAGAAGCCCACCGAGGAACCAGCTGCCGAACTGACCGCCGAAGAAGCCCTCACGGCGAATTTCTCCGCCTTCTTCGCTAATATGACGGGCTTCAACGCCATCATGCCCAACGCGATCTACCAGCAGATCGTGGATGGCAACGCGCCGTTCCTGCTCGACGTGCGCAGCGCGGAGGAGATTGAGGAGACGGGCTACATCGAGGGCGCGGTCAACATCCCGCTCAGGGAACTGGTTCAGAATATCGACAAGCTGCCCAGCCCCGATACGCCCATCGTGGTGTACTGTGGTGTCGGTATGCGTTCGGCGATTGGCGCGATCGCGCTGGCGGCGCTTGGCTACACCGACGTCAAGGTGATGCAGGGCGGCGGCTTCGGCGGCTGGGTCGAGGCGGGGCTGCCCGTTGTCGAGGGCCTGCCGGAAGATGCGCCCGTACTGAACGCGTTCGAGCCGGAACCGGCGGCAGTCGAGGCCGTGACCGCAATGCTGGCGACCTTACCGCCGGGGTGGGCGCAGGTCAAGGCCGAAGACCTGAACGCGGAAATCGCCGATGGGGCGGAGATCGTGTTCCTCGACGTGCGCTCGGCTGAGGAAGTCGCGGAGAACGGCTACATTGAGGGCTCGGTTCACATCCCGCTCAACGAGCTGATCGAGCGCAGGGCGGACTGGCCCCCGCCGGACGCGAACATCGTTGCCTACTGCGGCGTGGGCTATCGCGGCAACCTGGCGATGTCTATCCTGCGGGCCTACGGCTATCAGAACGTCCGCAACCTCAGCGGCGGCCTCCCCTCGTGGCAGGAAGCAGGGTTCCCGGTCGTCACGCAGTAGCTCCGATGCTCTGACAACTTTGCCGCCCGGCGGGCTTCCTGCCGGGCGGTTCTTGTTGTGAGCATATTGTAGGGGCATATTTGGTAACGTTTTTCACTAATAAGGCGGACCAGACCGGGTTATTATCGTGACAGGGGCAGAAGGTGCTCGTAATAAGCCAGACGGTTTGTCACGAGGGCCTTTTCCCATTTCCCCCAGTGGAACGCTGCGACGACGGAGGAGCGCGAGTACACGTACACCTTTATTTCCACCCAGTTCACTCCAAAGAGTAACGGATATGAAGCCATCACGTAAGTTCATCATCATTGTTGTCGTGTTGATGGCCTTCAGCCTGCTGCTGGGCGCCTGTACGCCCGCGCCTACGGAGACGCCCGAAGCGGCAGGTAGGGCTGAGGCCGAGGAACCGGCAGCAGAGGCTACCGACGCGCCCGCGGTTGCCGTGGGCGAGCCGGACCTCGGCGACGCGTCGGCTCCAGATGCCAGCGCGACCCCGTGCAGTGCGTCGGCGACGGCAACTGCGCAGTCGGCAGCGGCAACCGCCACCGCAGCTGCGGCGACGGAAGCGGCCCCTGCGATGCTCGGCGAGGTTCCGGGCGACATCGAGAGCTTTGACGCAGCGGTACAGGCGTTTCTCGATGGCGCAAAGAACCTTAACAGCATTATGCCGGAAGAGTTGAACGCCCTGATCGAAGTGGGCAACTCGCCGCACATCGTGGATGTGCGTACAGAGGAAGACATGGAGGCCAGCGGGCACTTTATCCCCGGTGCGGTGAACGTGCCGCTCAGGCTGCTGGCGCTCAATGTTCACTGGCTGCCACTTGACCGCGAGGCCCCGGTCGTGGTCTACGGGGACACGGATACCGATGCAGCGATCGCCGCGCTGGCAACCGCCGCGCTGGGCTTCCCCAACGTGCAGGCACTCCAGGGTGGGGGCCTCCAGGGCTGGTTGAAGGCCGGCCTGCCAACGCAAAGGATCGCCCCTGCGGGGCCTGGTTGACTGGCTCACGAAGTTGTCCGGTCGGGCAACGTCAGTGGTGTTGGGGCGACGGTTCACTATGTGGTGCAGAATCTGCCGGAAGACTTCGCGCAGATCAACGCGCAGGACTTGAAGGCTCAGTTGAATGACGTGGTCATCCTGGACGTCCGCACGGCGGAAGAGATCGAAGCGAACGGTGCGTTCGAAGGCGCGATCCACATTCCGCTGAACGAGCTTCTCGCACGGCAGGACGAGTGGCCCGCGCCGAACGCGCGCATCATCACGGTGTGCAGCAGCGGCTATCGCGGCAACATGGCGATGACCATTCTGCGCGCGCACGGCTACACCAACGTACAGAATCTGAGGAATGGCTTTGCCGCCTGGCAGGAGGCGGGCTTCGCTGGCGACGGTGAAGGTGAATAGCAGCCGCAGCTTCTAAATAGAGAACCGCCCGGCAGAAACATCCGCCGGGCGGTTTTTGTTAGATGGGGCAGGGCGCTCAGGCAGGCAGCGTCAGACTGTCGAGGTCGCGCGGGTAGTAGGTCATCAACTCGATGCCGTCCTCGGTGACGCGCACGGTGTCGGAGTGGCGGAAGCCGCCGATCTCCGGCACGTACAGCCCTGGCTCGACGGTAAAGACCATCCCCGGCTGGAGTACCGTCTCGTCGCCCGTATCGAGGAACGGCCCTTCATGATAACGCAGGCCAATGGCATGGCCTGTGTGGTGCTTCCAGTATGGCAGCAGGTCGTGCTGCTCATAGTAGGCGCGCACGGCCCGGTCCACGTCGCAGCAGCGGACGCCAGGCCTCATCGCCTCGAACGCGATCTCCTGCAGGGCGAGCATGTGGTTGAAGAACCTGCGCTGCTCGTTGCTGGGATGGCCGATGATCATCGTGCGCTCAAGCTCGGAGTTGTAGCCCCAGACCGTCGCAGCGGCGCCCGTCACGAGCACGTCGCCCGGCTGGAAGGTGATGTTGTTGGCGAGCGCATGGGGGATGGCGGCGTTGCGCCCGATCTGCCCTCGGTAGCCTGCGAACGCACCCCCGCCGCTGCCCCATGTGGCCTGCGCCCGGTAGATCGGGCCGATGGTGTCCAGCATGGCGCGGGTGGCCTCGTCGCTGGCGCGCTGGCTGACCTCCGTCTCGGTGCGCCCGACGGCGGTGTAGCGCTGCAGCAGCATGTGCGCGAGGTGGCCCCACTTGCAGCTTTCCTCGATGAGGCGCAGCTCCGCCGGAGATTTGATCATCATCTGGTCCTCGACGAACGGGCGGACGGTCTGCACGGCAGCGCCGGTTAGCTCGGACAGGCTCGGGCCGCGATAGCCGAGAATCCAGGGGTAGCCGTCGTCGTCCGCGCCGATGCGCCCCTGCACGCCCATGTCGTCCAGCAGGCGCTTGAGCACGGCCATCGGGTGCGGGTTACCGGGGTACTCCGGGTAGTGCTCGACGCGGTCAACCAGGGCGTTGGCCTGCGCGTGCTCGACCTCCAGCCGGGGCACGAACATCCCCTTCTCGCCCGCGGCGCTCATCACCCAGGCCATGGGGCGCTCGGTCGGGATGAAGGCGAAGCCGGTGTAGTACAGGATATAGCTCTGATCGAAGAGCACGACGCCGCTGAGCCCCTCCTGCTGGAGATGCTCACGCAGGCGCTCGCAGCGCTCGGCGTGCTCGGCGTCGCTGATGCGGAGGGAGTAGGTTGAGACGGGCATAAAGTGTACCTTTCCGTCGGGCCGGGTGGCTGTCTAAATCCCCGGCAGGAAGAAGAACGCCAGGACAAAAAGCAGGTAAACGGTCAGCAGCATTGCGCCCTCAAGCCAGTTGGACTCGCCATCAACCGCGATGAGCGACGCGACGAGCGCCGCTGCGAACAGGGCGGCAAGCTCGAAGGTGTTGAAGATCAGCAGCAGGGTGTTGTCAAACAGCAGGCTGATGAACACGAGCGCGGGCGCGACGAACAGGGCGATCTGCAGGCTGGAACCGAGCGCGATGCCGAGGCTCAACTCCATCTGGTTCTTGGTGGCGACCTGCACCGCGACGAGATGCTCGGCGACGTTGCCGACCAGCGGGATGATGATAATGCCGAGGAAGAGTTCGGTGAGGCCCAGCGTGGCCGTCGCCTCCTCGACCGCGCCAACAAGTACCTCGCTCATCAGCGCCGTGCCTGCCGTCGCCAGGGCGAGCACGACGAGCGCGCGCGGCAGGCTCCAGTGCGCCTCGTGTTCTTCGTGATGGCCGGTCTCGGCGTAGCCCGGACCATCTCGCTGCGTCATCGAGTACAGGATGCTCAGCCCGTATAACACGATCATGACGATGGCAACGCCCTCGTTGAAGCGCGTCTCGGCGATGACGTCCGGCTCGATCGCCGGGCTGAAGAAGGAGGGCACGGCCAGCGCGATCACGGCAAGCATCGCCAGTGTGGCGTTGATCCCGGCCTGCCGGCGGTCGAAGGTCTGGACGCCGTGCTTGAGACCGCCGAGCAGCAGACTCAGGCCGAGGATGAGCAGCAGATTGCCCAGGATGGAGCCTGCAATCGAGGCGCGGACAAGCTCCAGCAGCCCTTCGCGCAGCGCGAAGATCGTGATGATCAACTCGGCGGCGTTGCCAAGGGTCGCATTGAGCAGGCCGCCGACACGCGGCCCGGTGTACACGACAAGCTCCTCCGTTGCCGTGCCGATGAGGTCTGCCAGCGGGATCAGGCCGAGGGCGGAGAGGATAAAGACGAGGATGGGGCTGGCTCCGAGGAGATCGGCGACGAACCCGGCGACCGCGAAGACCAGCATACCGTAGAGAATTTTCTGAAACATCGAGCCGGTCCTTTAACTTGCTGTAGCAGAGAAACGATGCGAGAGATTATGCCGCCACGTGCAGCCCGTGACGCTCGGCGGCGAGATTCACGATTCTATTAATTAATTCCTCATAGCTCCAACCCATTGCGCGGGCCTCGATGCACAGATCGCTGTAGTCGGGGTTGAGGCCGGGTAGCGGATTGATCTCGAGGATGTAGGGCTTGTTGTCGTTCTCTTCGTCAAGCCGGAAGTCGACGCGACCGACATCTCTCGCGCCGGTTACGCGGAAGACGGCGGCGGCCAGCAGGTTAAGCTGGTGGACCATTTCCGGCTCAAGCGGCGCGGGGCACAGATAGTAGAACGTCTCGGCAAGCTCAACCTTGATGTGGTTCGTGTAGACGCCCGCCTCTGCCGGGTCGTAAGCGCCGAGGTCAACTTCGAGTGGGGGCAGGAACGTCAGCGTATCGGGCAGGGTGTTGGGCGTGTCGCGCTCGCTGATACGCCGCGCGACGATCGGGCCGAGGTTGCCGACCATGCCGATGGTGATCTCCCGCCCCTTGATGTAGTGCTCAGCCAGAATGGGCTGCTTGTAGCGCGCAAGCTGCATGGCGACCTGGTCGCGCAGCTCCGGGATGGTGTGCACGATGCTCTCCGGGGTGACGCCGACGCTCGTCCCCTCGTGGCTGGGCTTGACAAACAGCGGAAAGCGCAGTTCTTCGCCGCTGTCGTCGAGCAGGTCGTCGTCGATGGGGTCGTCGGCGCTCTCAAAGACCTGGAACTCCGGCGTGGGCAGGCCATGATAGGTGAGGATGCGCTTGGTCATGGGCTTGTCAAGCGCGAGGGCGAGCGTCAGCACTTTGCTGCCGGTGTAGGGGATGCGGAGCATCTCAAGGATGGACGGAATCTGCGCTTCGCGGGCATCGCCCCAGTAGCCCTCGGCGATGTTGAAGCACAGGTCGGGGCGCGTTTCTTGCAGTTTCTCGGCGAGGTTGTGCGGCGGCAGGATGCTGGCCTCAAGAAAAAAAGCTTCGTGGCCCTGACTCTCCAGGGCACGGATGATGCTGTCAATCGTTTTGGGGCTGTCGAGGTCATCCCACTGGTCGGGCGGCATTCCCTCCCAGGTGGGGGCATTTTGCTTCAGGTTGGCGAGGACGGCAATTCGCATCGAATTTTCGAGGACCTCCTCCTCAGCGGCACTTTGTGATGCGAGAGCGCGCAAATGGAAGCGCAGCGGTTGCAGGTGACTGCTCGCGCTGCTACATCCACAGATCGTAGCCGATCTCACGCGGCGCTACAATGCCCGCGCACTCCAACCTTTCTCAAACCTGACCACCTGGCCTGGTCAGGCAGGTCAGACGGCTGTCGGAATATGAACTCGCCGAACGGCGGATGGCCTAAAGCCAAATTTGCCGTATGATACAGCTACATAGGTGCTAAGGCTTCCTATGTTGCTCTCTGCAGACTGAAGTGTGCGTACTGACTTGTCAGGCTGCTCATTTCAGTAAAGGGGTTGGGCTAGCGTCCCCACAGAGCTTACCGCAGCTCCCGGCCCGAACTAAAATGAACCTTGCTACCCAACCCCTTCCCCCCGACAACCAGGCGCGGCATCTGCCGCGCCCTTTTGATTCCCCTGCGTGGTCGCCCGGCAGGAAGACTGCAAACACTCCTGCTATCGGTTACAATCTCTGCACACAATGGTTGTGGGGGAGGAGCCACACCACCGCCTGGCGGTCAACCCCAATGTGGCAGTGAAAAGGTGCCCGATGAAAAAAATAGCTGTAACCATTTTGCTTTTTGCGCTGGTCCTGAGTGTTGCCGCCTGCTCGGGCGGGCTGCCGGTCGCAGAAGCTGAGGACATTACCCTGCCTGACGTGCTGCCGGCTGCCGCACAGGGCGACGAGGGCGGCCCCGCCATCATCCACGGCGAGGTTGCCTACACCAACCCCTTTTTCACCGACGGCGTCGCCCAGCCGCTGATCCTGCTTGAAGACCAGGCGGGGTTCGTCGCACGCGATCGCAAGTATGTCATCCCGATCGAGGCGCAGGTGCTGGGCAAGATCACGTCGGACTTCTACACCTCACCGTTTACCTACAGCCTGACCCTGCCCGTCGTGCCGCAGGGCGAGTTGAACGACGTGGACAATGACGGGGAAGAGGACACCGGCGTGATGGTGTTCGCGGTGGCGTACTGGGACAACGTGTTCGAAGGCCCATACCTTGAGGAGCGTGACCTGGGCGGGGGCGGCTGGTCCACCAGCTACGCGTCGACGCGGGTTAGCGAGGATTACGAGACCGAGCGTGAGATCATCGGCGGTAAGCTGATTGTGTACGCGCCGGACGACGAGCAGGCCTTCCCGATCGGCTTTGGCGAAGACGGGCTGCTGTTCACCAAGGATGACCCGACCGCACCCATCCCGGCGGGCTACACCGTCGTAGACCTTGATTCGGAGCCGTTCGAGTTCAACCGGGACCGCGTGCAGCGGATTGACCTGATCGAGGCGGAGGGCGCGGCGCTGGAGGACTTCTCGGAGATGAGTTACACCGAGGCTTTCGACGCCATGGTGGAGCTGTTCAGCCGGGAGTACGCCTTCACCGAGTATAAGAACATCGACTGGGATGCCCTCCACGCCGAGTACCGCCCGCGCTTTGAGCAGGCGGACGAGGACAACGACGCGCTGGAATACCGCCGCGCGCTGCGCGACTTCCTTGCCGAAATCCCTGATGGGCACGTTGCCGGGCCGTTCGTGCCGGAGGACTTCCAGGCTGCGGCAGGTGGCGGGCTTGGAATGGGCGTGAGCGAGGTGGACACGGGCGAGATCTATGTGACCTTCCTGCTGCCCGGCGCACCGGCGGCACGGGCCGGTATCGAACTGCAGGCGGAGATCCTTGAGATTAACGGCCAGCCCGTGCAGGAGCACATCGACGCGACCGACCCGAACCTGATCGGCCCGTCGAGCACGGACCACAACCGGCGGCTGGCGCAGATAGCGCTGGCGTTCCGCTTCCCGCCGGGGCAGACGGTCAGCGTGACGTACCAGAACCCTGGCGAGAGCAGCCCGGAGACTGTTGAACTACCGACCGTGCCGGAGCTTGACAGCCTGTTCACCATGCTCTTCCCGGCGCAGCAGACAGCTTTCACGCTGCCCGTCGAGTACGAGATGCTGCCCAACGGCTATGCCTACGTCAAAATCAACACCTTCTTTGATAACAAGCTGCTGACCATACAGCTCTGGGACCGGCTGATGCAGGCCCTGAACGAGAACAACGTGCCCGGCGTGATCATCGACATCCGGGAGAACGGCGGTGGCTGGGGCTACATCGCCGACCAGATGGCCGCGTACTTCTTCGATGAGCGCATCGTGACCGGGCGTTCGGGGCGCTATAACGAGAGTCTGGGGGACTTTTTCTTCGACCCCGAGACGGAAGAGGAGCTTATCCCACCGGCGGAGGAACTGCGCTATGATGGCGAGGTGGTGGCGATCGTCGGCCCGAACTGCGCCAGCGCGTGCGAGTTCTTCGCCTATAACCTGACGCTGCAGGACCGGGCGACCATCGTCGGGCACTACCCGACGGCAGGGCTTGGCGGCGGCGTTGAGGATATCGCGATGCCGGAGGGTGAGATGGTGCGCTTCACCGTTGCACGAGCGGTGGATGTGGACAACAACATCCACATCGAGGGCATCGGGGTCGAGCCGGACGTGCGCGTGCCGGTGACGGTCGAATCGCTGTTTGGAGAAGGTGACGTGCTGCTCGAAGCGGCCATCGAGGTGCTGGAGGGGAACTAGACGAGCAGACGTGCCATGCAGGCGCCGCCGGTGTACACCGGCGGCGCTTTTGTTGGGAAACGGATGTAAGAAGGCCGCCGCGAGTAAATATAGCAGCCGCGAGTAATAGCGGCCACAAGTAAATAGAGCCGTCATGAGTAAATAGAGCCGCCGCGACTGAACGTCGCGGCTTTTAGCGTTTTGGCCACTTACGTGGCTCCGCTTGCCATTTTGCCGGGTTGGTTGGAACTGTGCCGCAAAGGTCCGCCCCGCGCTTGCGCCCTCCGGCGAGCGGGTGTTCAATACGTGCAGCAGTCATCACCATCAACCTGAACCTGCTGCCTGCACACCCGGAACTCGCCCATGACGCTCCTCGCCCTCTCTGCCGCGTGGCTCGCGGGGATTGCCCTCGCCCACATGGCTGACCTCCCCTGGTGGGGCTGGCTCGCGATGGCCGCTCCTGCTGCTGCCGGGCTGCTGCTTGCCCGGAAGCGGCACGGCTGGCGGCTCGCCTTTGCCTGTGCGCTGGCGCTTGTGCTCGGCGCGGTGAGGTACTGCCTCAGCCTGCCGCGCCTCGACGCTTCGACGCTTGCCTCCTACAACGATCAGGGCTTTGTGACGCTCTCCGGCGTGATCGACGATATGCCGGACGAGCGCGACACGCATGTGAACCTGCGGGTGCGCGTCGACTCGCTCACGCCGGAGGACGGGCCTCAGCGAGAGGTTCAGGGCACGGCGCTGGTGCAGGCGCCGCGCGGGGAGCGTTATCACTACGGTGACCGGGTCGAGGTGCGCGGCAAGCTGGAGACGCCACCCGTGCTGGAGGGCTTCTCGTACCGGGATTACCTGGCGCGGGAGGGTATCTCCAGCATGGTGCGCTATGCCCGTGTCGAGCCGACAGCTAGCTGGGAGGGCAACCGCCTGCGTGCGGCGATGATTGCGTTCCGCGAGCGGGCCCACAGTGCCATCACTGCATTGCTGCCCGACCCGCAGGCAGCGCTGCTGTCCGGCATTCTGCTGGGCATCGAGAGCCGCATCAGCCCGGAGGTGCGCGAGGCGTTCAACGCGGTCGGCGCGACGCACGTGATCGCCATCTCCGGATCGAACCTTGTCATCCTCGC
>DGDY01000196.1 GCA_002385675.1 Anaerolineales bacterium UBA3940
CGGCTTTGGCTCGGAGGTGCAGGTCGAGTTGCTGGACGAGCGCGGGCGCGTGCTGCAGGCTGTGGCCGTGCGCGTCGAGACCATCTCGCCGACCACGCTGCTGATCGGCGTGTGGAGCAGTACACCGCAGGGGCTTGCCGGGCTGGCACTCGTCGAGCCGTCGAGCGGCGAGACGCGTGTGGCAACACTCACGGCGGATGACCTGCCGCCGGACGCGAAGGGCTGGGAGGCCCTCGATGTGCTGGCCGTCTCGGATGTCGATACCGGGGCGCTCTCCGCGGCGCAGCGGGAGGCGCTCGCCGCGTGGCTGGCGGGCGGCGGGCGGCTGATCATCGTAGGCGGCGTGGGCTACCAGCGCACGCTGGCCGGGCTGGTGGATGTCTCGCCGGTGCGTGCCGAGGCTGTGGAAAGCCTGCCCGTCGGTGCGCTGGCCGATTTGCTCGGCGCGGCTGCCGCAGCCGGTGTGCCGGATGGCGCGGCACAGGTTGCCGTTGGCCCGCTGTCGGACGATGCCCGCGTGCTCGTCGCCGAAGGCGGCACTCCGCTGATTGCGTGGCGGCCTGTCGGCTATGGCCGCGTGGACTTCTTCGGGCCGGACCCGGCGCTCGCGCCGCTGGCAGGCTGGGATGGCCTCACGGACGTGTGGCGGGCGATCCTCGCGGACGGCAGACCCCGCCCATCGTGGGGCTACGGCCTCTCGGACCAGTGGAGCTACGCGCGGGATGCGGTCGCCGCGGTGCCCGGCATCACATTGCCGTCTGTCTTGCAGCTTTGCGGCTTCCTCGCGCTGTATGTGGTGCTCATCGGCCCGGTGAACTACATCGTGCTGACGCGCCTCAAGCGGCGCGAGCTGGCCTGGCTGACCATCCCGGCGCTGATCCTCGTGTTCTCCGCGATCACGTACATCACCGGCTTCCAGCTTCGCGGCTCGACGGCGGTCGTCCATCGCCTCGCTGTCGTGCAGGGCTGGGAGGGTAGCGACGTGGCGGCGGTCGATGGGATGATCGGCGTCTGGTCGCCGCGCCGCGCCCGCTACGACGTGGAGCTTGAGCCGGGCCTGTTCTCCCGCCCGCTGCCCAGCGACCTGGGCGGGGCGCTCGGCACGGCGACCACTGCGCACGTTGAGCAGGTCGAGAACTTCCGCCTGTCTGATGTCGCGGTGGATATCGGCTCGATAACGCCGTTCACGGTGGAGGGCTTTGTCGAGATGGGGACTGGCATCAGCGCGGACCTTGCGCTGGCCCCGGAGGGCGACAGCATCCACATCGCGGGGCGCATCCACAACGCCGGAACGCTCGACCTGTCCGAAACGTCGCTGCTCGTCGGCGGGGCGCTCGTCTCGCTTGGCGATCTGCCTGCCGGGGCGTCGATCGACGTGGACGAGGCGCTCACGGGCGGGCGTGCCGTGCGCGGCGGGGCCAGCGCGCTCGACCCCTTCCCGCTGGAGATAGCCGGTTATTACCTGGGCGGGCCGTACGACTCGCTGGTGGCGCAGGTGAGCGGCGGGGAGTGCTTCGGCGCGATGGATATTCAGCGGCGCTGCAACCTGATGCGCAGCGTCATGAACGGGCAGGTGCAGGGCAGGGGTGTGTACCTGTTCGGCTGGGCGGATGCCGTGCCGTTTGACGCCGACGTGGTCGAGGGGCGGTCGGAGACGGTTGATCTGGCGCTGCACATCGTCCAGCTTGACGCTGTGCTGGAGCCCGGCGAGCAGGGCGTGCTGGAGATTCCGCCCGGTCTGGTGCAGTGGCAGATCCTGACGCAGGACGGCTACGGCTTCGCCAGCCCGTACGATTTGTATATGTACCCCGGCCAGCAGTTCGCCTTCCGCTTTGAGCCCAGCCCGCTCGTCCCACGGCTCGACGTGGAGGCGGTGAGTATCCATATGGAGAGCAACATCGCCAGCGACCTGCCGCCCATCCTGCAGGTGCGGAACGTGAACACAGGCCGCTGGGAGACGCTTGAAGCAGAGCTTGGCACGACGGTGCTCGACGCCCCCAGGCAGTATGTGGACGCGGTGGGCGGCATCGACCTGCGGCTGATCGGCGAGGAGGCGAGCTTCGGCACGCAGATCAGCCGCTTTGACGTGACGTTTCATGGTACGCCGGTCGGCGAGAGAAGTGAGCGAAGCGAGTAACGATGGCAGCGATTATTGAGACGAAAGACCTCACCAAGCATTACGGCAGCGTCGTCGCCATTCAGGACCTGTCGCTGAACGTTGAGGAGGGCGCGATTTACGGCTTCGTCGGGCCGAACGGCGCAGGCAAGACGACGACCATGCAGATCCTGACCACGCTGCTCCAGCCGACGGCGGGCGAGGCGTATGTGGCAGGCTACTCGGTGACGAAGAACCCGCGCGAGGTGCGCCGCGCCATCGGCTACATGCCGGACTTCTTCGGCGTGTACGACGACATGAAGGTGTGGGAGTACCTCGACTTCTTCGCTGCCTGCTACGACATCCCCGAGGCGGAGCGCGGGCCGCTGATCCGTGACCTGCTGGAGCTGGTCGACCTGTCGCACCGGGCCGACGCGATGGTGGATAGCCTGTCACGCGGGATGAAGCAGCGCCTGTGCCTTGCGCGGACGCTCGCGCACGACCCGCAGGTGCTGATTCTGGACGAGCCCGCCTCAGGGCTTGACCCGCGCGCCCGCATCGAGATCCGCCAGCTTCTTGTCGAATTGGCAAACATGGGCAAGACGATCTTCTTCTCGACGCACATCCTCGCCGACGTGCAGGAGATCTGCACGCAGGTGGGCATCATCGAGGCGGGGCGGCTGGTGATGGAAGGCGACATCGAGGAGATGCAGCGTCGCCTCGTGCCGCACCGCGAGATTTTGATTACGCTGCTCGGCCCGGCAGACGCAGCGAAGGAGTTCCTGTTCGGCAGGGAGGGGGTCGAGCTGGTCGAGGAAGTGCGGGGGGAGAACGGGCGCTCGCGCCTGCACGTGAGCCTGCAGGGTGACGACCAGGCGGTGAGCGGCCTGCTGGCCGACCTGGTGCGCCAGGGCATCCCGGTGATGCACTTCACCGAGGAAACGCGCGACCTGGAGTCGGTGTTCATGCGCGCGACGAAGGGGATCGTGTCATGAGCGCCGTGAACATGCTCCCTCACCCCGGCGCGACTGACTGCAGGCGGTTCGGACCGGGATGAGGGGTGAAAACATGCCAATAACATGCATGGTCAGGAGGGGGCGGCCATCAGCATGACGGAGCGCAGCCGCGGGGTGATGACCGTTGCGACGGGGCCGGTGCGCCTTGTACGTGCCGCGCTGTACGGCATAGCCGGGCCGACTGCCCGCCGCTGGTGGAACAACCCCCTGCTGCGCCACGCCCGCCGGAGCAAACCGCTCCCGATCGGGCTGCTGCGCGTGATCGTGCCCTGGCTGGGGATGCTGCTGGCGCTGGGCGCAGGCGTTGCGTGGCTGCTCTCGGAGCAGTTCATCGAGGCCGCGCGTGTGGCGGGTGCCGCGCTTGTCGGGCTGAGTCTCGGCATGGCGCTGCTGCCGGTGGCGGCGGCGGCTCCGGTGGCGGCAGGGCTGGCCGCGCGGCAGGCGGACATCGCCTGGCACGACCCCGACCTCGTAGCGGACACCGGCACGGATGTGTTCGTGTGGGGGCTGGCGCTCACGGCGCTGTGGCGGCTGCGCTGGCTCGTTGTGATCGGGCTGGTGTTCTCGCCCGCGCTCGCTGTGAGCTTGCTGCGCCTCGATGTGGTGTCGTTCACGGCATGGCACGACTCAGCCATAGCGCTCAGCGGGGCGACGACGGCCAGCCGCGCGGCGTGGCTGCTGCCCGACGGCGGTATCCCGTTTTTCCGGCTGGTGCTGCGCGCGCTGACGGGCGCGATGTTGCCCTGGGCCGGGCTGCCGCTCATGGCGGCGCTGGGTGTGGCGATCGGCGTGCGCGTGCCGGACCCGGCGCTCGCGCCGCTCGTCGCGATCCCGGCGAGCTTTGTGCTCGGCGCGGCGGTCGTGCTCGGGTGGCACTATCTCACGCTGATGCCATATCTGCACGGGCCGGGCGAGGTCATCCGCGCGGCGCTGGTCGGGCTGCTGCTGTTCGTTGTGTGGCGGGCGGCGGACGGGGTGAACCACCTCAGCGCGAGGCGGCTTGAGCCGGAGGAAGGGTAAGGCCGGAGCCCACCGGCGACAAGGGATCAACGATGAGCACGAACGAGCGACCGGAGTTTATCATTACCGATCTCAGGCTGGAGGACGAGGATCGGGTGCGGCAGGCGGCACAGATCCTCGTCGATGCGTTTGTTGAAATGGCGCCGCGCGACTGGCGCGACCTCGACTCCGCGCTGGAGGAGGTCCGCGAAATGCTGGCGCCGGAGCGCCTGTGCCGCGTCGCCGTCACACCTGATGGCGAGGTGCTCGGCTGGGTGGGCGGCATCCCGGAGTACGACGGGCATGTGTGGGAACTGCACCCGCTCGCGGTGCGGCCTGATATGCAGCGCCGGGGCGTGGGCCGGGCGCTTGTCGAGGACTTCGAGGAGCAGGTGCGGGCGCGCGGCGCGCTGACCGTTATGCTCGGCACGGACGACGAGGCGGGTTGGACGTCGCTCTCCGGAGTCGATCTCTACGAGGCGACGTGGGACAAGATCAAGAACATCCGCAACACGGGCGGCCACCCGTACGAGTTCTACCAGAAGCTCGGCTACACGATCACCGGCGTCGTGCCGGACGCCAACGGCCCCGGCAAGCCGGATATCCTGATGTCCAAGCGGGTTGGGCCTCTGCCCGGCGAAGGAACAGATGTTACGCCCGGTGCGTTACACTTAGAGGAGAGGTTACGCGATGAAGGGGGCGCATGACTGAGCAAACGCCAACTATCCCCCGGCCCTCCCGGCTCGGGGCGTTCATCCGCCGCAACCCGGTCGCGCTGAAAGAACTGCGCGGGCGGATGCGCGGCCCGCGTGCGTTCATCGTGCTCACGGTCTATGTTGCGCTGATGAGCCTTTTCACCGTTGTGCTGTATCTCATCTACGCGACCTCGCGCACGGTGATGCTCAGCACGACCGGCGGCGTGATCGGCAAGCTGATCTTCGGCGGTATTGTCGCTGTCGAACTGTTCCTGGTGTGCTTCATCGCACCGGCGTTCACGGCGGGGGCAATCAGCGGGGAGCGTGAGCGGCGGACGTTTAACCTGCTGCGCACCACGCTCCTGCCCGCGCACCGTCTCGTGCTGGGCAAGCTGCTCTCGGCGCTGGCCTATATCGTGCTGCTCCTGATGGTGGCGGTGCCGCTCCAGTCGCTCGCCTTCCTGATGGGCGGCGTGAGCATCGGTGAGGTGCTGCTCTCGGTCGAACTGCTGCTCGTGACTGCCATAGGCTATGGCGCTGCCGGGCTGTACTTCTCGGCGGCGATGAAACGCACGCTGACGGCCAGCATCCTGACGTACACCTTCGCGCTGGTCATGACGGTGGCGCTGCCCATCGGCGTGATGGTGCTGGCTCCGTTCGTGCTGAGCTCCAGCCTGTGGAACAGCGCGCTGCTGCACGGCGTCGCGGTGATCGTCTTTGGCCTGCTGGCCTCGACCAACCCCATCTCAACCGCCGTGCTGACGGAAGTCGTCCTTCTGGAGAAGAGCAGTGCCTTCTACTTCACCCAGTCGCTGGCGGGCGGTGTGATGCTGCCGCTCGTCTCACCCTGGGTGGTCTACACCGTCCTCTACCTGCTTGGCTCGCTGGTGCTCGTGCTGCTGACGGTCCGTGCCGTGCGCCGGACCCAGGCCTCGGATTAAGGGGGCAATCATGGCACAGGACGCCCGGCCCAACCCCGGCATGATGACCGACGCGGCAGACCTGCGCCGCATCCACGCTGCGCTGGAGACGTGGGGCACGCGGCTGCGGCTCCAGCAGAGCGCCGTGTGGCTGCCGCGCGGGCTGGCGATCGGGCTGGCGGTGGCGGTGCTGGCCGCCGTCGCCGCGCGGATCTGGCCGCTCATGCCGCGCCCCCGGCTGATCCTGCTGGCCGGGCTGCTGGCGCTCGCCGGGGCGCTCGGCGCGCTGCTCACCGTGTGGGTGTGGCCCCGCACCCGGCTTAAACTGGCCCGCCGCTTCGACCGCGCGTTTGGTCTGCGCGAGCGCCTTACCACCGCGCTGGAGATTGCCGAGGGCATGATCCCGGCGGAGTCGCCCGTACTGGCCGCCGCTCAGCGCCGTGACGCGGCTCAAGCCGCCGACCGTGTGGACCCGCGCCGCCTGATGCCCCTCCGCACCGATGGGCGAAGCTGGGCGCTGGCGGGCGCGGCGCTGCTGCTCGTCGCCGCCGCGCTGATCTACCCCAACCCGCAGGATGACGTGCTCGCCGAGCGGGTTGAGGTCGAGCAGGCCATCGCCGAGCAGCTTGAGATGCTTGAGGCGCTGCGCGAGGAGGCAATCGAGGACCCGGCGCTTGCGGAGGACCAGCGCACGGAACTGGTCGAGACGCTTGACGAGGCGATTGAGACGCTCTCGCAGCGCGACCTGACGCGTGAGGAAGCGTTCGCCGCGCTGAATGCCGCCGAGCGCGAGCTTCAGGACCTGACCCGCGAGTACGCCGAGGCGCGGCGCGAGGCGCTGCAGGGTAGGGCGGAGCAGTTCGAGCGGGCGGGTGCGGGGGAGGCCGCGCAGCGCTTGCAGGAGGGTGACTTCCAGTCGGCGGGCGAGGCGCTTGCCGAGATGCTGGACAACCTCTCCGACGAGCAGATGGCGGGCGCGGCGGATGAACTCGACCGGCTGGCTGATGAGCTTGAGGACATCGACCCCGAACTGGCCGAGGCGCTGCGGGAGGCGGCGGAGGCGCTGCGTCGTGGTGACCGCGGGGCCGCGCGCGAGGCGCTGGAGCAGGCCGGTGAGCGGCTTGCCGGGGCCGGGGGACAGGGCGACTCGCCGCTGAGCGAGTACGCCGAGCGTTTGCGACAGAGCCAGCAGGAGATGGCGCAGGCCGGGCAGCCGGGCCAGGGCGGAATGGGGCAGGCGCAGCCCGGCGGTCAGCAGGGGCAGGGCGGTACAGGCCAGGGCCAGGGTGAAGGCGATGGCCTCGACCCCGGGCAGCTTACCGGCGACACGCCGCGCGGCGGCGGCGCGCCGGACGGCGGCGAGCGCGAGGCGGAGATCTACGCGCCGCAGCGCATCGGCGGCGAGGGCGGGGAGCAGATGGACATTCCCGGTGACCCGGACAGCGTGCCCGTGCAGGAGGGCGAGTTTGCCGACAACCCGACCGGCGAGTCGACCGTGCCCTACAGCGAGGTCTACGGTGATTACTCCGAGTCGGTCAACGAGGCGCTCGATACCGGGCGCATCCCGCTTGGCATGCGGGGGCTGGTTCAGAAGTACTTCTCCCGCCTTGACCCGGGGGAGTAGAGCTACACTTGTGGCGGCCAATGTTGGCTCCCCACCCAACCTCCCCCTTCTGGCTGTCCGCGAGGCGGACAATTGTACGTTGCCGGGGAATTTCATTCCCCCGGCACAGAGAGTACATAGACAAAGGTAACAGCATGGCAGACGCAACCGTACAAACCGAACTTTCTCCCGCCGAGTTCCGCGAGATCGCCGCGGCCATCGAGCAGCAGGTCGGGGCTGTCATCGTTGGGCAGCGCGAGGTCGTGCGCCTCGTGCTGATGTGCATCATCGCCGGGGGGCACGCCCTGCTCGAAGGCGTGCCGGGCCTCGGCAAGACGATGCTGATCCGCACGCTGGCCGACGTGCTCGACCTCGACTTCGCCCGCATCCAGTTCACGCCCGACCTCATGCCCGCCGACATCACCGGCACGGACGTGCTGGAGGATGACGGGACGGGGCGCAAGGTGCGTATGTTCCAGCGCGGGCCGATCTTCGCTAACCTCGTGCTTGCCGACGAGATCAACCGCGCCACGCCCAAGACGCAGTCGGCGCTGCTGGAGGCCATGCAGGAGAAGTCCGTCACGGTTGCAAACCGCACCTACCAGCTTGACCTGCCGTTCTTCGTGCTCGCCACGCAGAACCCGCTGGAGATGGAGGGCACGTACCCGCTGCCGGAGGCGCAGCTTGACCGCTTCATGTTCAAGATCGACGTGCTGTTCCCGTCCTCCGACGACCTGGTTGAGATTCTCAGCCGCACGACCGGCGCGGAGGTGCCATCTGCTGGGGTAGCGGCGGATGGTGCGGCGATCCTGCGGATGGGCGACCTCGCGCGGCGGGTGCCGGTGCCGTCCCACGTGGGCGAGTACGTCGCCCGACTGGTTGTCGCCACACACCCCGACCGGCCCGAGGCGACCGACATGGTGCGCCGGTATCTGCGCTATGGCTCCAGCCCGCGCGGGGCGCAGGCGCTGATCCTCGGCGCGAAGGTCCATGCCCTGCTGGATGGCCGCTACAACGTCGCCTTTGAGGACGTGCGGGCGGTCGCACCGGCGGCGCTGCGCCACCGGCTGCTGCTCAACTTCGAGGCGCAGGCGGAGGGAGTGCGCCCCGACGATGTGATTGCCGACCTGTTAGAGAACGTCACTGTGAAGGCGTAGGGAGGCTTCGTTGCAGACCGGCGGCTCGCAGATGAACTGGCAGGAGACGGTTCTTGCGCTGATGGCGGTCGGGCTGTGTGTTGTGCTGCCGCTCGGCATTGGTGCGGCGGCATTCCTGCTGAAGTGGCGGCGTGGCCGGGGTTAGGCTGCGCTGCAAGGACGTAACGAAAGGATTTGATACCGTGTCGATTTTTCCTGTGAGCATTGTGGCGCTCCTTCTGCTCGTTGTCTGCATCGGCGCTGCCGGGCTGGCCGTGCTGGCGGGGGTGGCGATCGCAGGCAACCGCCGGAAGGAGTAGACGGGCGAGATGGCGAATCTGGGGCTGGTCGAGCTGATCATTATCGTCCTAGCCTGCGGCAGCATCGCCGCGCTGGTGATCCTCGGAGCGGTGGTCGTCGCCGCCCCCCGCCGGAGGCGGTAGCGTCGTGCGTGCTCGGCTCCTCAGGGTGCTGCTGGTGGGCGCGGCGATTGTCGCTGTTGGCCTGTCTGCCTGCACCTCGTCGCCTCGGCGCACGCCGGAATACCTGGTACAGCGGCTATTGGGGCGTGCGCCGTCCCAGCCACCACCAATTCCGACGCCGGGCGTACGCGACCGGGCTTGCGCCCGCGCTGTGTCGGAGCGCCACGATGAGTTGGCACGGGCGTTAGTGAGGCGGCTAGATGACGTGGAGCCCGGTACATTCGGTCCGCTGAATAATGTCGTGACCGCTGCAATCAACGAGGTTGGCATAACCACTTCTGGAACGGCCGTCGGCAGCATAACCGGCCCGCCCGGCGTGCGCCTCCTACACGTGGGCTGGTGCGGGAATTTCGGTGGCGTCGATGCGTTTGTTCGCGAAGTAGACGGCGGCACCTGGCATGTGGCAAGCTCCGACCTGGCCGCGCCGCTGAGTGCGCAGTGGGTGGATGGAACGTGGCTGATCCGGCAGAACACACAGGGCATCATGCAGACCGTCCGGCTGTGGGTCATCGAGTACGAGAACGGCGACTGGGTCACAACTTACGAGGCGCAGCATAGCGGCCTCGCTCTCGACGGTGTGTACCACCCCCCGAAACAGAATACTTCGAGCAGGGCGGCGTGCATCACCTGCGCCTGGAATATGAGCGCGAGGACGGTACGCAGGTCCGGCGGGTGTACCAGCTGCAGCCCGGCGGCTACGTGCTGGTCGAAGACAACGGGCTGGAGGAGGCCCACTGACGCGCATGGCATCCGAGCGTCTGTTTGACGAGGCCACGCTCCGCAAGCTGGAGCAGCTTACGCTGATCGCGCACCGCGTCCGCGCGGGCGTGATGAAGGGCGAGCGCCGCAGCACGAAGCACGGCACGTCCATCGAGTTCGCCGACTACCGCGACTACTCGCGCGGCGACGACCTGCGCCGGCTGGACTGGAACGTCTATGCGCGGCTCGACCGCCCGTTCATCAAGCTGCTGGAGGAGGAAGAAGACCTCACCGTTCACGTGCTGCTCGACGCGAGCGCGTCGATGGACTGGCCGCCGAACGGCGCACCCGGCCCGCTGGATACGCACAAGTTCCGCTACGCGCTGCGGCTCGGCGGGGCGCTGGCGCACATCGGCCTCTCGACGGGCGACCGCGTGGCGGTGTCGCTGCTGCGTGACGACCGGCTCGCCGAACGCTGGGGGCCATATCGCACGCGCGGGCGGACGCTCAGCCTGCTCGACTGGCTGGCGCGCCTCCAGCCCGGCGGCACGACGGAACTGAACGCCGCGCTGCGTGACTACGCCCTGCGGGGTGGCCGCCCCGGCCTGGCGCTGCTGATCACGGATATGTTCTCGCCGGGTGGCTATGCGGACGGGCTCACCGCGCTACAGGGGCGCGGGTACGAGGTTGCTATCATCCATGTGCTCTCGCCGGACGAGGTCGAGCCGGACCTCGCCGGGGACCTGCGGCTGGTGGACAGCGAAACCGGCGCGGGGCAGGACGTGACCATCGACGCGCCGATGCGTGAGCTGTACGCCCGCCGCCTGCGCCAATGGCGGGACGACATCGCCGCCTATACCCTGAGCCGCGACGTGCATTATGTGTCTGTGGAAACCGGGACGCCGTGGGAGAGCGTGATCCTGTACGCCCTCCGCCGCGCCGGCGTCGTGCGCTGAAAGAGTCCACGAATGACACGAATAACACGAATGAAAGATAGAAACACGGGTGACCTGCTTTACAAGGATCTCGCCTACGCGGTGGTTGGAGCGGCGATGGAAGTGCACAGCATCCTGGGGCCGGGCTTCACAGAGACCGTTTATCAGACGGCCCTTGAGCGCGAGCTAACGCTCCGGCGTATTCCCTTTGTCGCGCAGAAGCGCATTCAGGTATGTTACAAGGATGTTCTTGTTGCCGATTACTATCTGGATCTCGTTGTGGATGACAAGATCGACGTCGAGCTAAAGGCGGTTGATCAACTGGCTCCTGTACATGTATCGCAGGTGCTTTCTTACCTCAAAGCTAGCGGTTTGAAACTCGGCCTGCTTATAAACTTTGGCGAGGCGCGTCTGCGCTTTCAGCGGATTGCGTTGTGATTATAGAAGTACATTAGTGACATTAGTGTCATTCGTGGACCATTTACTCCTATGAACTTTCTGACACCGGCGTTTCTGGCTCTGGCGGCGCTGGCCGTGCCGATCATCCTGCTGTATATGCTGCGCCTGCGGCGGCGCGAGGTGCGGGTGAGCAGCAGCATGCTCTGGCAGCGGCTTATGCAGGACCGCGAGGCCAACGCGCCCTGGCAGAAGCTGCGGCGGAACCTGCTGCTGATCCTCCAGCTTCTCATTCTCGCGGCGCTGGTGTTTGCACTGGCGCGGCCCTACATCCCCGTGCCGAGCGTCGCGTCCGGCAGCGTGGCGCTGCTGCTCGACGCCTCCGCCAGCATGAACGCCACCGACCTGCCCGGCGGGCAGACCCGCTTCGAGGCGGCGCAGGAGCGCGCCCGTGCGCTCGTCGGCGACCTGGGCGCTGGCGAGGTCATGACGGTGATTGCCGTCGGCGACACGCCGCAGGTGCTCACCCCGCCGACCGCCGACCGCGCCACGCTGCGCGAGGCCATCAACCGGGCACGGCCCACCGCCGCCCTCGCCGACTGGTCCGCCGCGCTGACGCTCGCCGGGGCGAGCATCGCCGGGCGCGAGGAGGCGACCATCGTTATCATCTCCGACGGCGGGCTGCCCGCCGACCTGCCGCCGGTGCCCGCCGAGGTGCAGTACGTGCCTGTCGGGCAGGCGGCGGATAACCTGGCGATCTCCGCGCTGGCCGTGCGCCCGCTCGACGAGCAGCCGCAGCTTTTCGCCAGCGTGGATAATTACGGCCCGGAGGACGCCGAGGTCATCCTGAGCATTGAGGTGGACGGCGTGCTCGTCGCCGCCGAGCGGCTGGTTGTTCCTGCGGGGGGCGTCGCCACGCACAGTGTGCCCGATCTGCCACAGGAGGCGAGCATCATCCGCGCGGAGCTGACTCGCCCGGCAGAGAGCACGGCGGCGGATTACCTCGCGCTGGACGATGTCGCGACGGCGGTCTACACGCCGCCGGTCGGCGGGCGGGTGCTGCTCGTCTCGGAGGGCAACCTGTTTCTTGAGCAGGTGCTGACCGCCATCCCGACTGTCGAGGCGTTCCGCGCTGCGCCGGGCAGCCTGCCGCAGGAGCCGTTCGACCTCGTGATCTTCGACGGCTGGCTGCCGGGCGAACTGCCCGACACCAACCTGCTCATCATCGACCCGCCGCAGAGCACGGACCTGTTCACCGTGGGCGGGATGTTCGAGGACACACGGCTGCGGCGGCAGGCGGATGACCCGATCCTGTCGTTTGTAGACTTCTCCGACGTGGCGATTCGCGAGGCGCGCGTGGTCGAAACGTCGGGCTGGGCGCAGCCCCTCGCCGAGGCGGAGGGCGGCCCGTTGCTGCTCGCGGGGACAACCGGCGGGCGGCGCGTGGCGGTGCTCACGTTCGACCTGCACGCCTCCGACCTGCCGCTTCAGATCGCCTTCCCGATCCTGATGGCGAACCTGCTGGAGTGGTATGCGCCCGCACTGCCCTTTGAAGCGCCGGGTGTGCTCCAGCCGGGCGAGCCGGTCGTTATCCGCCCGCAGGCGGCGACCACGGCTTATGCCGTTACCTACCCGGATGGCACGCGGCAGGCCTTCCCGGTCGAGTCGGACGCGCCGACCTTTGCGCGGACCTCGCAGCCGGGCGTTTACACGGTAGAGCTGCTGGCGGATGGCGAGGTCACGGCGGCGGGCAGCTTTGCCGTCAACGTGTTCGCCCCTGCAGAGAGCGACATCGCGCCGCGCGGGTCGATCACCATCGGGGAGGCGACTATCGGCGAGGCGGGGCAGGGCGATGAACTGGGCCAGCGCGAGCTGTGGCCCTGGCTGGCGGTCGCCGCGCTGGTTGTGTTGCTCGTGGAGTGGTGGGTGTATCATCGGGGTACGGCGCTGACCCGGCGCGATGACGAGCGTGCAGGTCCGCCGCGCCGCCGTCTGCTGTATTTTGGCCGCCGGAATTAGTCTGTAATTGTAACCGGCCAGGCGTGGCCGCTTGATCGTCAACAGGAGGGGGATATCCACAGATAGCACAGATGAAGTCAGCGCCTAGCTGTGACATCTGTGGGCAAACTATGAACGCTGAAGTTCCAACGAAAGCGCCGCCTTCGCGCTTCCGCATCCGCGCCAGTGCCGCCATCGTGCGCGACGGGAAGATCCTGCTCGTCGAGTACGACGACGACCTGAACGGCTATCACTTCAACTTGCCGGGCGGCGGCGTCAAGCCGGGGGAGAGCGTGCTGGCGGCTGTACGGCGGGAGGTGCGCGAGGAGACGGCGGCGGAAGTGGACGTCGGGCCGCTGCTGCTCGCGTGGGAGTTCCGCCCGGATTGGACTGACACCAACCTGCCGAACATCCATGTGATCGGGCTGGTGTTTCGCTGTGCGCTGCGCGACGGCTCTGAGCCGCGGCTTCCGCCGCAGCCGGACCTGTATCAGACGGGCGTGCGCTGGGTGCCGCTCTCGGACCTGCCCGGCGTCCCGCTGCTACCGCATATTGCCGGGCAGCTTATCGAGGCGCTGGAGTCGCCGGTGCTATTTGATCGCTTCGTCGTCGAGCCCTGGCCGCCGGTGGAGCATTAACAGTACGTTATTGTAAAGAATCTGGCTGCTGAGCGGCCCTGTAACGTGAATCGCGGGTATTTAGACGTATGACCTTCTCGAACCCCATCGCGCTGATCGGTTTGCTGGCCCTGCCGCTGATCCTGTGGCTGGGCTGGCCGCGCGGCGCGTGGGGCCGGGGGCGGAAGATCGCGGCGCTCGTCCTGCGCACGCTGATCGTGCTGTCGCTGGTGCTGGGGCTGGCCGGTTTGCAGATAGTGCAGGCTGCCGACCAGCTTGCCGTGGTCTTCCTGATCGACGCCTCCGACTCGATGCCGCCTGCCAGCATCGAGTCGGCCCGCGAGGTCGTGCAGGAGGCCATCCGCGCCATGCGCCCGACCGACCAGGCGGCGATCATCGTCTTTGGCTCAGATGCGCTCGTCGAGCGCCCGATGAGCGCCGCCCGCGAGGTTGGCCCGTTTGAGTCGCGGGTGCTGCCGCTCCACACCGACCTCGCCGAGGCGATCCGGCTGGGGCTGGCGCTGTACCCGCCCGGCGCGGCCCGCCGTATGGTGATCCTGTCCGACGGGCTGGCGAACGTGGGCGATGCCGAGGAGGCGGCGCGGCTGGCGGCGGCCTCCGGCGTGCAGATTATGGCCGTGCCGTATGCCGCGACGCTCGGGCCGGAGGTGCTCGTCACCGAGGTAAACGCGCCCACGCGCCTCAGCGAGAACCAGCAGTTCGACCTCGGCGTGACAATCGAGAGCAGCCAGGAGACGACCGCCGAGCTGCGCATCCTCGGCGGGGGCGAAGTGCTGCTCCAGCAGGGCATCCAACTGGTGGAAGGCCCGAACCGCTATGCCTTCACGCTGACCGCACCCGGCCCGGGCCTCAACACCTTCCGCGTGCAGGTGGTGCCCACCGGCGACGACATCTTCTACCAGAACAACGAGCTTTCCGCCTTCACGCAGGTGGTTGGGCCGCCGCGTGTGCTCGTCGTGACGGATGACCCGGCGGAGTCGGCTAACATCGAAGATGCGCTGCTGGCACAGGGGCTGCTCGTGGACCGCACCAGCGGGGCCGGGCTGCCCGCCGACCTTGCCACGCTTTCCGCCTACCAGAGCATTGTCATGACGAACGTGCCCGCGCGCAGCCTCGGCCCGCGCAAGATGGAGGTCATTCAGGCCTATGTGCGCGACCTCGGCGGCGGGCTGGTAATGGTCGGCGGGCCGAACGCTTACGGCCCCGGCGGCTACTTCCAGACGCCCATTGAGGAGACGCTCCCGGTCGAGATGCAGCTTAAGGACCAGGAGCGCCTGCCGCAGATGTCGGTCGTGTACGTGATCGACACGTCCGGCTCGATGGCGGACTACAGCCCCGGCGGCTTCCCGAAGATCGAGCTGGCGAAAGAGGCCATCCTGCGCTCGCTCCAGCTTTTCGGCCCGCTGGACCGCATCGGCGTGGCCTCGTTCGACACCGATGCCGCCTGGGTGGTGCCGCTCGCGCCGGCTGACGACCGCGCCCGCATCGGGGCGCTTGTGGCCGGGCTGCGGGCGCGTGGCGGCACGGATATTTACGCCGGGCTGCTCGCCGTCAGCCGCGTGCTGCCGAACGACCCCAGCCAGCTCCGGCACATCGTCCTGCTGACAGACGGCGGCGCGTCCGAGGCAGGCATCCGCGAGCTTGTCACGGAGATGTATGAGGAGCACGGCATCACGCTCTCGGTGATCGCCATTACGGGAGAGGGCGAGCAGTACGGCGCGTTCCTTGAGGACCTGCCGGAACTTGCCGGGGGGCGCTTCCACCACGCGAACAATGTGGACTCCATCCCGGAGATCTTCACCGAGGAGACGATTGTCGCCACCCGCGCCTACATCATCGAGCACGAGTTCGCACCGGTGCTGACGAGCACCAGCCCGATCCTCTCCGGCATCGACGCGGTGCCGCCGCTCTACGGCTACATCGGCGCGAGCATGAAGCCCGCCGCACAACAGATCCTCGCCACCGACATGGACGACCCGCTGCTCGCCGCGTGGCAATACGGGCTGGGGCGGGCGGTCGCGTGGACCTCGGATGGGACCGGGCGCTGGGCGAGCAGTTGGGTCGCCTGGGAGGACTTCGCCCGCTTCTGGTCACAGGCTGTGCGCTGGACGATCACCGAGGGCGCGAACCAGAACGTCGAGGTGCAGGTGCGGCAGGAGGGCGAGCGGGTCCGTATCACGGTCGATGCGCTGGCAGAGGATGGCTCGTACCTCGACGGGGTGGAGATGACCGCCAGCGTCGTCGCGCCGAACCTCTCCGCTACAACGCTGGAACTGCGGCAGGTCGCGCCCGGTCGCTATGAGGGCGTGTTCGAGTCGGAGGAGGAGGGCGCGTACTTCGTGCGCGTTGCCGGGGCGGACGACGACACGGGCGAGGCGGCGGTTGCGCAGACTTCCGGCTGGGTGCTGGCCTATTCGCCGGAGTATCGCTCCTTTGAGGGCGACCCTGCCTACCTTGAATACATCGCCGGGCTGACGGGCGGCAGTGTGGTCGAAGACCCGGCGGACATCTTCGTGCATGATCTGCGGGCGGAGCGGGCCTCGCAGCCTGTGTGGCCGTGGCTGCTGCTCTTTGCGGTGATCCTGCTCCCGTTCGATATTGCTGTGCGGCGGCTGGTGCTGACGCGCTCGGACCTTGCCCGGCTGGTCGCATGGCTGGGTATCGGGCGGCAGCAGGCGCAGCCGGTCGAGCGGGGCACGTCGCGAGTCGGCTCCCTGCTGGATGTGAAGGAGCGGGCCAGCCGCGAGCTTGATGCAGCGCCGCGTGCCGTTCCGCCGCCTGCTGAACCTGCCGCACCCTCCGCGCCGCGCCAGCCGAAGCCGCAGGAGCCTGCCCCCCGGCGCGAGACGCCCCGCCGCCAGCCGGAAGGCAGCACTGTCTCCAGCCTGCTGGCGAGCAAGCGCCGCCGCTCCGAAGGGGATGAGCGGTAGGGCGGCAGGTTGCCGCCTGTGCCAACTTGCGGCAGACTCTGCCCCGAATATCGATCTGCGAACAGGACCACGCCATGACGATTGAGAGCGAACAGGACCTTGCCGGTTTGAAGGAGATCGGGCGGATTGTTGCGCTGACGCTCCGTGAGATGTGCGCCTACGTCCGCCCCGGCATCACGACCGCCGAACTGGACGAGGTGGGCGCGGCGGCGCTTGCCCGCTACGGCGCGCGCTCCGCCCCGCAGGTGATGTACAACTTCCCCGGCGCAACCTGCATCAGCCTGAACAACGTCGCCGCGCACGGCATCCCCAACGACCGGGTGATCAAGGAAGGCGACCTCGTCAATATCGACGTGTCCGCCGTGCTGGACGGTTATTATGGCGATACCGCCGCAACCGTCCCCGTGCCGCCTGTCTCCGACGAGGCCGAGCGTCTGGCTCGTTGCGCGCAGAACGCACTGGCGCAGGCGCTGGCGGTGGTGCGCGCCGGAGCGCAACTCAACGCCATCGGGCTGGCCGTGGAGCGCACGGCGGCGGCCTGCGGGTTTGAGGTCATCCGCAACCTGCCCGGTCACGGCATCGGGCGCACGCTGCATGAGCCGCCCTCAGTGCTGAACTTTTACCACCCGCGTGCCAGTATGCGGCTCACAGAAGGCATGGTCTTCACCATCGAGCCGTTCCTCTCGATCAGCGCAAGCAGCGTAGACAAGGGTGACGACGGGTGGGCGCTCACCACATCTGACGGCAGCCTTGCCGCGCAGTACGAGCACACCGTCGTCGTGACACGTGGCGAACCGCTCATCCTGACCCAGCTATAGAGAAAGCCATGTCACCTCAACCATCCGTCACAGTGATCGCAGCCGCGCTCGTGTATCGCGGCGACGACGTCCTGCTCGTGCAGCAGCAGGGGCCGGACGACCCTGCTCCGACGTGGGCGCTCCCGGCGGGTCGGGTCAAGCCGGGGGAGCCGCTTCACGAGGCCGTCGCGCGGGAACTGCGCGAAGAAACCGGGCTGGAGGTCGTCAGACTGGGCGGGCTGGCTTACGCCGCTCAGGTGCTTTACCCCGAAACGGGCCAGCAGGTGCTGGCGTTTGCCGTGCAGGTCGAGCAGTGGGCGGGCGAACTGCAGATCGACGACCCCGACGGCCTGATTCTCCGCGCGGAGTTTGTGCCTGCTGCTGAGGCCATTGATAGGCTGGGCAGTCTCCCCTGGCGCGAAATGCGCGAGCCTGCCATCCACTTTATATCGAGTGGAGGTATGCCCGGCGCTATGTGGGTGTACCATGTCGAGGAGCACACCGGCGAGTGCGTCTGCCTTGCGCATCTCCCCGGCGGAGCGGTGTGAGCCGTGAAGATCCGCCGCCTGCCTGCTGTCTTTCTGCTTGCCATGCTGCTGGCCGCGTCGCTGGCCTGCAACGCCGCCGCGCTTGCCCCCACACCGACGCCCCCGCCAACAGCGACAGAGCCGCCCTCGCCGACGCCCAACCCCGGCTGGGTGACGCTCCAGCCCGGCCTGGAGATGCGCTCCACGTCCATCCCTATGGGCTCCGGTGCCGTATCGGCGACGCTCGTGCGGGTTGACCCCGGCCTGTACACCATGCGCGTCCACTATGACCCGGTCAACCCCGCGACGATCTCGACGTGGCAGATCCGGACGGGCGCGGCGCTCGTCGTGAACGGCGGCTTCTTTACGCCGGAGAACACGCCGCTCGGCCTGCTCGTCGCCGACAGCGTGCCGGTTGGTACATCCTTCGACGGCTTCGGTGGGATGCTGAGTGTCTCCGATGGGCTGGTGACGCTGCGCGCGCTCTCCATGCAGCCCTATGTGCCCGGCGAGCCGCTTGAACAGGCCGTGCAGAGCCGCCCGGTGCTGCTCTATCCCGGCGCTGAGCCTGCCGACTTCAACTTCCCCGACGAGATCGACCGGCGCACTGCCGTCGCGCTTGACACGTCCGGGCGGCTGGTGTTTGTGATCGTCGACCGGGGCGGCGTGTCGCTCTACACGCTGCGCGACTGGCTCGCCACGCAGACTGACTTCGAGGTAGGCGCCGCGCTCAACCTGGACGGCGGCGGCTCGACGGGGCTGACGCTCGTCGCGGGGGATGAGGCGTACCTTGTCGAGTCGTGGACGACGCTGCCAATCGTGCTGGCCTTCTACCCCATCGAGTGATGTTCGGCACGTGCGTACGTGCCGCCGCCGCGTTACGATAAACCTGTACGTTGATGACACCCACCCAGCACACGTGATGAGACCTTATGCCATCTGACATCGTCGTTTTCCGCACGTCCAACCATGAACTCACCCGCCTGCCGGTCGAGGCGTCCTCCTTCGATGAGGCGACGATGAAGACCGGGCACGGCACGTACAGCGTTTTTCGCCTGTACTCGCGCCGGCGTGTGCTGCGGCTTGACCAGCACCTCGACCGGATGCGGCACTCGGCGGAACTGCTCGGCGTGCCCTTCCCGCATACCAATGAGGAACTGCGCGAGCACATTCGGCGCGCTGTGGACGCCTCCGGGTTGGAAATGCCGCGCATCCGCCTGACCGTGCCCTACGCCGACCCGGAATCGACCGTTATCATGCTGGAGCCGTTCGCGCCGCCGCCTGCCGAGATCTACACCTACGGCGTGCGTGTGGGGCTGGCGCACGTCTCGCGCGAGATGCCGGGCGCGAAGGACTCGCGCTTCATCCAGGTACGAAGCGAACTGCGCAAGCAGCAGCCGGGGATGTATGAAGTGCTGCTGTGCGACGAGGACGGCTACATCCCGGAGGGCACGAGCAGCAACTTCTACGCCGTGATCGATGGCAAGCTGTACACGGCGGGGAAGGGGATGCTGGAGGGGATCACGCGGAGCATCCTGCTGGAGGTTGCGCCGGCTATCCTGCCGGTCGAGTTCACCCCGCCGCACGTCGATCAGCTCCCGCGTGTGTCGGAAGCGATGCTCACCAGTTCTACGCGCGGGGTCGTGCCGATTGTCGAGATCGCAGGCGAGCGCATCGGGGCGGGGCGGCCCGGCCCGGTCACCATGCGGCTCGGCGCGGCCTACGACGATCGGGTCGAGTCGGAGCTGGAGGAGATCTGAGTGGGGGATTGAGGGCTGCCGTGAACTGATGGCGAAGGAGGGAGCAGCGTGACGATTGACTGGTCGCAAGTTGATCTGGCCGATTTTTGTAAACGACACGGTATCCGCCGTCTCGCCCTGTTTGGCTCCGTACTTACGCCCGCCTTCGGACCAGAAAGCGACGTCGACGTGCTTGTTGAGTTTGCACCTGGTGTGCAAGTGGGCTACCTGAAGTTTGCTGAGATCCAGCACGAACTCAGCGAACTGCTTGGGCGAGAAGTCGATCTCAATACAGCGGGTTCGCTGAGCCGGCATTTCCGCAACGACGTGGTTCGGCGAGCAGAGGTCATCTATGAACAAGCATGACCGCACGCGCCTGCTTGATATGCTTGATGCGGCTCGAAAAGCACAGGCGTTTGCAGCAGGTCGGAGCCGAGAAGATCTTGACTCCGACGAAATGTTCGCCTTTGCGTTAACGCGGGCGCTTGAGATTATTGGTGAGGCTGCTGCGAGAGTTAGCCAAGAGACTCGTGCTGATCTGCCCCAAATCCCCTGGCGGTCGATCATCGGTATGCGCAATAAACTCATTCACGACTACATTGCTGTTGACTACGATATCTTATGGGCGACGGTGGAGACGGAACTCGACACCTTGATCTCGCATCTGGAAAAGAGCCTTGAGCAGCACTCGTAAGGACTGCTCTACAGTCGCTGTTGATGTTTGTCCCTGCCCTCCAACGTGAAAGGACCATCGACCATGCCCGACATCATCACCGAGTTCATGAAGAAGACCAGCCTGCCGCTCGACGAGCCTTCCGGCGAGAGCCAGGGGCTGCCCCAGCCGCCGCTTGCCTGGGAGCCGGGCGAGGACGCCGAACTGATCGACCTGCCCGAGCCGCCCGCCGTCCAGCTTGCGCCGGTTGACCTGCCCAAGCTGATCGAGAAGCGGCGCACGCTCCGTCGCTACGCGCCCGACCCGCTCACACTGGCGGAGCTTTCGTACCTGCTGTGGGCCACGCAGGGTGTGAAATTCGTCACCCCGCGCCCGGTCACGCTGCGGACTGTGCCATCTGCCGGGGCGCGCCATGCTTTCGAGACGCTGCTGCTCATCAACCGGGTCGAGGGCGTTGAGCCGGGCCTGTACCATTACGCCGCGCTCCAGCACAAGCTGGCCGTCGTCACGCGGGAGCCAGATATTGCCGCGCGGCTCACCGCCGCCTGCCTGGACCAGCCGCACGTGAGCAACAGCGCAGTGACGTTCGCATGGGTGGCCGTCGCCGAACGCATGACCTGGCGCTACGGGCTGCGCGGCTACCGTTACTTGCACCTCGATGCCGGGCATGTATGCCAGAACCTGTACCTGGCCGCCGAGTCCATCGGCTGCGGCGTGTGTGCGCTGGCCGCGTTTGACGACCGCGCCGTGAACGAGGTGCTTGGCGTGGACGGCGAGTCTCAATTTGCGATCTACTTTGCTACCGTCGGCAGGCGCGAGGCGTAGGACCGCCCGTTATCGCTCCTGCCCGGGCAGATGTATAATCAGCTAAGACCTGGCCGGACCCGGCACCGGCCCGGTTCTGATCCTTACCACAGGGAAGGTGCATCATGCCCGCTTCTGACCTGAGTGTGTTCTTCCGCCCGCGTGGTGTGGCGGTGATCGGCGCATCACGCGACCCGAACAAGCTCGGCTACGGTGTCGTGCGCAACCTGCTGGAGCAGGGCTACGAAGGCCCGGTTTACCCCGTCAACCCCAACGCAGAGGAGATCCTCGGGCTACGAGCGTATCGTAGCATTGGCACTGTGCCCGACCCCGCCGACCTCGCCGTGATCGTCGTGCCTGCGCCGCACGTCGAGCAGGCGCTCATCGAGACAGGCGAGCGGGGCGTCAAGGGCGTGATCATCATCACGGGGGGCTTCCGTGAGGTCGGGCCGGAGGGCGCGGCGCGTGAGGCGCGCGTGAAGCAGATCGCAGAGCAGTACGGCATCCGCCTGCTCGGCCCGAACTGCATCGGCGTGATCGACACCCATACTCCGCTAAACACGACGTTCGTGACCGGCTCGCCGCGCCCCGGCGAGATCGCGCTGGTGTCCCAGTCCGGCGCGCTGGCCGCCGCCGTGATTGACTGGGCGGTCGGCTCCGGGGTCGGCTTCAGCCGCATTGTGAGCCTCGGCAATCAGGCGGGCGTTACCGAGGCGGAGATGCTGGAGGCGGTCGCGCAGGACGAACGCACGCGGGCGGTGCTGGTGTACCTGGAGGGCGTGTCGGATGGCCGCGCGTTCATTGAGGCGGCGCGGCGCGCCTCCGAGCGTGTGCCGGTGGTGGCGCTGAAGGTCGGGCGCGGGCAGAGCAGCGCCAGAGCCGTTAGCAGCCACACAGGGGCGCTGGCGGGCACCGACGCCGCGTATGATGCCGCCTTCCGGCGGGCGGGTGTGCTGCGCGCTCGCGGACTGGAAGAGATGCTGGACTGGGCGCGCGCGCTGGCCTGGCAGCCGCTGCCGCAGGGCAACCGCGTTGCCGTGCTGACCAACGCCGGTGGGCCGGGGATTATCGCGCTCGAAGCGTTGGAGGAGGAAGGGCTGCGCCTCGCGCCGCTCTCGGAGCAAACGAAAGCCTTTCTCCGCCGCCGCGTTCCGCCCGCCGCAAGCGTTGAGAACCCGGTCGATATCCTGCCCGGCTCCGGCCCGGCGACTTATGCGCTGTGCCTCGACGCGCTGCTCGACGACGACGCGGTCGACGCGGTGGTGGTCGTTACCGCACCGCAGGACTGGTTCCAGCCGGTGAGCCT
>DGDY01000111.1 GCA_002385675.1 Anaerolineales bacterium UBA3940
GCGAGTCGAAGAGGTAGGTGTAGCGATGGACGTACGTGCAACGACGAAGTACCTCCAGATCTCGCCACAGAAGCTCCGCCTCGTGTGTGATACCGTCCGTGGGATGGAGCCGTACGCGGCGCTTGACCACCTGAAGTTTATGCCCCACAAGGGCGCGCGGATGGTCGCCAAGACGCTCAAGAGCGCGATCGCGAATGCCGAGAACAACTTCGAGCTGGACGCGTCGGAGATGGTGATCGGCGAAATTTACGCGAATGATGGGCCTCGTCGCCCCTGGCGTCGCTTCGGCGCGCGCGGGCGCTTCAAGCCGTGGATCCGCCGCACCTCCCACCTGACGGTGGTGCTCAGCGAGCGCGAGGCACAAGCAGAAGCGGAGCCGCGTGGCGCCCGTGAGATGGAGGAATAACAAGGATGGGTCGTAAAGTACATCCGACAGGCATGCGCATGAAGATCATCAAGGACTGGAACGCCCGCTGGTGCGCAGAGGGTCGCCGCTACGGCGAGCTGCTGCACGAGGACTTCGCGATCCGGGAGCTGATTGAGAACGAGCATGACAATGCTGGTATCTCAAACATCGAGATCGAGCGGTACCCGAACCAGGTGCAGGTGACCCTGCATACGGCGCGCCCCGGCATCGTGATCGGGCGTAAGGGCGCCGCCGTGAAGGAGCTGCGCCAGAAGCTCGAGGAACTCACCGGCAAGAACGTTCGCATCGAGGTTGAGGAAGTCGAGCAGCCCGATACCGAGGCCAAGCTGGTGGCGGAGAACGTCGCGGGCCAGCTTGAGCGCCGCATCTCCCACAGCCGCGCCATGAAGCGTGCGGCGTCGCAGGCGATGCGCCAGGGCGCAGAGGGTATCCGGATCATGGTGTCCGGTCGCCTGGGCGGCTCCGAAATGTCGCGCACGGAGTGGGTGCGCGAGGGGCGGGTTCCCCTCCAGACCCTGCGCGCCGACATCGACTACGGCACCGCCGAAGCCGACACGACGTTCGGCAAGATCGGTGTCAAGGTCTGGGTCTACAAGGGCGAAGTCCTGGGTGATGAACAGCAGGAGTCGGAAGGCGTCTACGTCAGCTAGGCTGGCGAGCCCCGACGATTGAAGAACTGTAACGGCAAAGGCGGCCCGGCGTACGGTTGGGCTGTGCTGCCGAGTGGAGAAAGTCAAGATGTTACAGCCGAAGCGAGTCAAGTACCGTAAGCAGTTTCGCGGGCGGATGAAGGGCAAGGCGACGCGCGGCAACACCGTCGATTTTGGCGATGTGGGGCTGCAGACGCTTGAGCCTGCCTGGATCACCTCCCGTCAGATCGAGGCTGTGCGGCGTACGATTGTGCGCCAGTTGAAGCGCCGTGGGAAGGTCTATATCCGCATCTTCCCCGACAAGCCTGTCACGCAGAAGCCTGCCGAGACGCGCATGGGTAAGGGTAAGGGCTCGGTCGACCGCTGGGTGGCCGTTGTCAAGCCTGGCCGTATCATGTTCGAAGTCGGCGGTGTGGACGATGAGGTCGCCGTGGAAGCGCTGCGACGGGCGAGCTACAAGCTGCCGGTCAAGAGCAAGATCGTGAAGCGGATCGACCCCATCTCTGGTGCGGAGGTAACTGGCGGATGAAACTCAAAGCAGCAGATTTGAGGCAGTTATCGCCGAGTGAGTTGGAATCCCGCCTGGATGAGTTGAAGGAAGAACTCTTCAACCTGCGCTTCCAGCGGGAGGTCGGCCAGCTTGAGGATGCGAACCGGATTCGCATCACCAAGCGGAACATTGCGCGGGTGAAGACAGTTCTCCGCGAGAAGCAGTTGGAGGCTGAATAGAATGCCGAACACCAGGCGCAGACTGACCGGCAGGGTGGTCAGCAACAAGATGGATAAAACCGCCGTCGTGCGGGTTGAGTACACGTCCCGGCATCCGCTGTATGGCAAGGTGATCCGCACGGCCAAGCGCTACATGGCGCACGACGAGAACAACGAGTGCCAGATTGGTGACGAGGTGGTGATCGTCGAGTCCCGGCCCATCAGCAAGAACAAGCGGTGGGTCGTGCAGGAAATCCTGCGTGAGGACCTGAGCGCCCGCGCTACCGATGTCTCCGACCTGGAAGAGGTCGAGCTTGACGAAGAAATCGTCACTGAGGACCAGGTCGAGGCGGTTGACGAGGCAGTCGACGAGGCCGCGGACGAGGCCGAGTAACCGAGCCGGCGGCGATCTAATTGACGTTTTGAGGGTAGAACAATGATCCAGCAGGAGAGCCGGCTCAAGGTAGCCGACAACAGTGGTGCGCGCGAGATCCTGGTGATCCGCGTGCTGGGTGGCTCGAAGCGCTACTACGGCGGCGTGGGTGACATCGTCATCGCGACCGTCAAGAGCGCTCAGCCTCATGCCGGTGTCAAGAAGAGTGACATCGTCCGCGCCGTCGTGGTGCGGACCAACAAGGAATACCGCCGCGAAGACGGTTCATACATCCGCTTCGACGACAACGCTGCCGTGATTCTGGACGGCACGAGCAACAGCCCGAAGGGCACGCGCATCTTCGGCCCGGTTGCTCGCGAGCTGCGCGAAGAGGGGTTCATGAAGATCGTCTCGCTGGCACCCGAGGTGCTCTAGCACAGGAGGTGAGGCGGTGAGCCCAAAAATGCGCATTAAGAAGGAAGACATCGTAGAAGTCATTGCGGGGAATGACCGGGGCGCCCGGGGTCGGGTGCTGCGCGTCATCCCGCGTGAGAACCGTGTCGTCGTGGAGACGGTCAATATCCGCAAGAAGCATCAGCGCCCGATGCAGGCGGGGCGTGGGCAGGTGCAGGCTGGCATCATCCAGTTTGAGGCCCCGATCCACGCATCGAACGTGATGCTGGTATGCCCCCAGTGCGACAAGCGGACCCGGGTCGGCATTCGCCGGGACGAGGAAGGCAAGCGCATTCGGGTGTGCAAGGAATGTGGGGAGGACATTGACTAATGCACCCACTTAAGAAGCACTACCAGGACAACGTCCGCGCCGCGCTGCTGAAGCGCTTCGGCTATGAGAGCGTGATGGAAATCCCGCGCATCGTCAAGGTCGTCATCAATGTCGGCGTGGGCGAGGCGCTGGATAACGCGCGGGCGCTGGATGCAACGGTTGAAGATATCCAGACCATCACCGGGCAGAAGCCCGTCGTGACGAGGGCGCGCAAGAGCATCGCCGCCTTCAAGCTGCGCGAGGGGCGCGCCATCGGCGTGAAGGTCACGCTGCGCGGTGAGCGCATGTGGTCCTTCCTCGACCGGCTGATGAACGTGGCGCTGCCGCGTACGCGTGACTTCCGCGGCATCCCGCCCAACTCGTTCGACGGTCGCGGCAACTACACGCTCGGTCTGCGCGAGCAGATCCTCTTCCCGGAGATCGAGTACGACAAGATCGACAAGGTCCGGGGGATGGAAGTCACGATCGTGACGACGGCGGACACCGACGAGGAAGGTCGCGAACTGCTGCGCCTGCTTGGCATGCCGTTCCGGGGTCTGGAAGTCAGCCGCCCAGAGCACATCGCAAGCAACTAGTTGGGAGTACCTACATGGCAAAGAAATGCATGCCTTATCGGGAACAGCGTCGCAAGTTCGATGTGCGCGTGCGGAACCGCTGCAAGCGCTGCGGGCGCCCGCGTGGGTACATTCGGAAGTTCGAGCTGTGCCGGATCTGCTTCCGCGAGCTGGCACTGCAGGGCGACATC
>DGDY01000110.1 GCA_002385675.1 Anaerolineales bacterium UBA3940
GCGAGTCGAAGAGGTAGGTGTAGCAATGGACGTATGTGCGACGACAAAGTACCTCCAGATCTCGCCACAGAAGCTCCGTCTTGTATGTGATGTCGTCCGTGGGATGGAGCCGTACGCAGCGCTTGACCGCCTGAAGTTCATGCCCCATAAGGGCGCGCGGATGGTCGCCAAGACGCTCAAGAGCGCAATCGCGAACGCCGAGAACAACTTCGAGCTGGACGTGTCGGAGATGGTGATCGGCCAGATCTACGCGAATGACGGGCCTCGCCGCCCCTGGCGTCGCTTCGGTGCGCGCGGGCGCTTCAAGCCGTGGATCCGCCGCACTTCCCACCTGACGGTGGTGCTCAGCGAGCGTGAGGCACAAGCAGAAGCGGAGCCGCGTGGCGCCCGTGAGATGGAGGAATAACGAGGATGGGCCGTAAAGTACATCCGACAGGCATGCGCCTGAAGATCATCAAGGATTGGAATGCCCGCTGGTACGCAGAGGGTCGCCGCTACGGTGAGCTGCTGCACGAGGACTTCGCGATCCGCAAGCTGATTGAGAGCGAGCATGACAATGCTGGTATCTCAAACATCGAGATCGAGCGGTATCCGAACCAGGTGCAGGTGACCCTGCACACGGCGCGCCCCGGCATCGTGATTGGGCGTAAGGGCACCGCCGTGAAGGAGCTGCGCCAGAAGCTCGAAGAACTCACCGGCAAGAACGTTCGCATCGAGGTTGAGGAAGTCGAGCAGCCCGATCTCGAGGCCAAGCTGGTGGCGGAGAACGTCGCGGGCCAGCTTGAGCGCCGCATCTCCCACAGCCGCGCCATGAAGCGTGCGGCGTCGCAGGCGATGCGCCAGGGCGCACAGGGTATCCGGATCATGGTGTCCGGTCGCCTGGGTGGCTCCGAAATGTCGCGCACGGAGTGGGTGCGCGAGGGGCGGGTTCCTCTCCAGACCCTGCGTGCCGACATCGACTACGGCACCGCTGAAGCCGATACGACGTTCGGCAAGATCGGTGTCAAGGTCTGGGTCTACAAGGGCGAGGTCCTGGGTGATGAACAGCAGGAGTCGGAAGGCGTTTACGTCAGCTAGGCTGGCGTTAGCCCCGACGATTGAAGAACTGTAGCGGCAAAGGCGGCCCGGCGTACGGTTGGGCTGTGCTGCCGAGTGGAGAAAGTCAAGATGTTACAGCCGAAGCGAGTCAAGTACCGTAAGCAGTTCCGCGGGCGGATGAAGGGCAAGGCGACGCGCGGCAACACCGTCGATTTTGGCGACGTGGGGCTGCAGACTCTCGAGCCTGCCTGGATCACCTCCCGTCAGATCGAGGCTGTGCGGCGTACGATCGTGCGTCAGCTGAAGCGCCGTGGGAAGGTCTACATTCGCATCTTCCCCGACAAGGCCGTCACGCAGAAGCCTGCCGAGACGCGCATGGGTAAGGGCAAGGGCTCGGTCGACCACTGGGTGGCCGTTGTCAAGCCTGGCCGTATCATGTTCGAGGTCGGCGGTGTGGACGATGAGGTCGCCGTGGAAGCGCTGCGCCGGGCGAGCTACAAGCTGCCGGTCAAGAGCAAGATCGTGAAGCGGATTGACCCCATCTCTGGTGCGGAGGTAACGGGCGCATGAAGCTCAAAGCAGCAGATTTGAGGCAGTTGTCGCCGGGCGAGCTGGAAGCCCGCCTGGACGAGCTGAAGGAAGAACTCTTCAACCTGCGTTTCCAGCGGGAAGTAGGCCAGCTTGAGGACGCGAACCGGATTCGCATCACCAAGCGGAACATTGCGCGGGTGAAGACGGTTCTCCGCGAGAAGCAGTTGGAGGCTGAGTAGAATGCCGAATACCAGGCGCAGGCTGACCGGCAGGGTGGTCAGCAACAAGATGGATAAAACCGCCGTCGTGCGAGTTGAGTACACGTCTCGGCATCCGCTGTACGGCAAGGTGATCCGCACGGCCAAGCGCTACATGGCGCACGACGAGAACAACGAGTGCCAGATTGGCGACGAGGTGGTGATCGTCGAGTCCCGGCCCATCAGCAAGAACAAGCGGTGGGTCGTGCAGGAAATCCTGCGTGAGGACCTGAGCGCCCGCGCTACCGATGTGTCTGACCTGGAAGAGGTCGAGCTTGGCGAAGAAGCCGCCGATGAGGACCAGGTCGAGGAAGCTGACGAGACCGCGGACGAGGCCGAGTAACCGAGCCGGCGGCGACCTAGTTTGACGTTTTGAGGGTAGAACAATGATCCAGCAGGAGAGCCGGCTCAAGGTAGCCGACAACAGTGGTGCGCGCGAGATCCTTGTGATCCGCGTGCTGGGTGGCTCGAAGCGCTACTACGGCGGCGTGGGTGATGTCGTCATCGCGACCGTCAAGAGCGCTCAGCCTCATGCCGGTGTCAAGAAGAGTGACATCGTTCGCGCAGTCGTGGTGCGGACCAACAAGGAATACCGTCGTGACGACGGTTCGTACATCCGCTTCGACGACAACGCCGCCGTGATTCTGGACGGCATGAGCAACAACCCGAAGGGCACGCGCATCTTCGGCCCGGTTGCTCGCGAACTGCGCGAAGAGGGGTTCATGAAGATCATCTCGCTGGCACCCGAGGTGCTTTAGCACAGGAAGGTGAAGCGGTGACAATGCGCATTAAGAAGGAAGACATCGTAGAAGTCATTGCGGGGAATGACCGGGGCGCCCGAGGTCGGGTGCTGCGCGTCATCCCGCGTGAGAACCGAGTCGTTGTGGAGTCGGTCAATATCCGCAAGAAGCATCAGCGCCCGATGCAGGCGGGCCGTGGCCAGGTGCAGGCTGGGATCATCCAGTTTGAGGCCCCGATCCACGCATCGAACGTGATGCTGGTATGCCCCCAGTGCGACAAGCGGACCCGCGTCGGCATTCGCCGGGACGAGGAAGGCAAGCGCATTCGGGTGTGCAAGGAATGTGGGGAGGACATTGACTAATGCACCCACTTAAGAAGCACTACCAGGACAATGTCCGCCCCGCGCTGCAGAAGCGCTTCAACTATGGGAGCGTGATGGAGATCCCGCGTATCGTCAAGGTCGTCATCAATGTCGGCGTGGGCGAGGCGCTGGACAACGCGCGGGCGCTGGATGCAACGGTTGAAGATATCCAGACCATCACCGGGCAGAAGCCTGTCGTGACGCGGGCGCGCAAGAGCATTGCCGCCTTCAAGCTGCGCGAGGGGCGTGCCATCGGCGTGAAGGTTACGCTGCGTGGTGAGCGGATGTGGTCCTTCCTGGACCGGCTGATGAACGTGGCGCTGCCGCGTACGCGTGACTTCCGCGGCATTCCGCCCAACTCGTTCGACGGTCGCGGCAACTACACGCTCGGTCTGCGCGAGCAGATCCTCTTCCCGGAGATCGAGTACGACAAGATCGACAAGGTCCGGGGGATGGA
>DGDY01000064.1 GCA_002385675.1 Anaerolineales bacterium UBA3940
AGATGTGTATAAGAGACAGGTGCTGCCCTTCTCGTCGCAGGCACCGCGCGCGTAGAGAATACCGTTCTCAACCTTGCCCTCGAACGGGTCCCACTCCCACTCATCCGGGTCGCCGATGCCGACGGTGTCGATGTGGCTGTCATACAGCAGCTTGGTCGGGCCATCGCCGATGCGCCCGACGACGTTGCCCATCGAGTCCCACCAGACTTCGTCGAAGCCCAGCTTCTTCATTTCGGCTTCAATGCGCTCGCCGACCTCGCGAATCTCGCTCTCCATGCTGGGGA
Source organism: Anaerolineales bacterium UBA3940 (assembly GCA_002385675.1). Classification (GTDB taxonomy): domain Bacteria; phylum Chloroflexota; class Anaerolineae; order Aggregatilineales; family UBA3940; genus UBA3940. Next base: position 285 of record DGDY01000064.1, read on the forward strand.
TCGCCACGATCTCGCGCATGAACTGGATGATGTCCTCGCGCTGCTCCGCTACCCGGCTCTTGATCTTGTCGATGATGGATTGGTCAACCATGTCTCTGCTTTTACTCCTGTTGGTATTGTTGTCTAGGGAGAGAACGTTATCCGAGTTTTTGCAATAAGCACATCACCTCAACCGACAAAGAGATCGACTTGCTCAAATGTCTCCACATCCACCAACCCTTGATCGGTCAGCTTCAGGGAGGGGATAACTTCCAGAGCCATGAAGCTCATAGCCATGTACGGATCATGCAGCGGGGACCCCAGCTCTCTGGCCGCGTTGAGCAAATTATCCATCCCTGCCCGTACTTCGCCAATCGGCGCCTCGCTCATGAGGCCCGCGACTGGCAGCGGCAGCGCTGCGAGCACCTGCGTGCCATCAACAGCGACCAGCCCACCCCCGATCCGCGCCACTTCGCGCGCAGCCGTCATCATACTCTCGTCGTCTGCACCGATGACGACCAGGTTGTGGTGGTCATGCGCGACCGTCCCGGCGATCGCGCCGCGTTTCAGGCCGATCCCCTGGATAAAACCCTTGCCGATGTTGCCCGTCGCGCGGTGCCGCTCGATGACAGCCATCTTGAGGATGTCCCGCTCAACGTCGGCAACCGCACAGCCATCCACCTGCTTCACGTCGAGAATGCGGTGCTCGGTCACGAGTTGATCCGGGATGCTGCCGATCACCCGCGCCCGCGTGCCGTTCGCCGGGATGGTGAAGTCGACCGCGTCCCAGTCGATGTTCATCGTGTTGCGAAGCTGGATCGGGCGGCGAACCTCCTCCAGGGGAAGCATCTTGCCGTTTTCAGCGACCCTGTACCCGCCCCGGTATACGATCTCCGGAACCGGGTTGTACAGGTCGGAGAAGATGAACAGGTCCGCCCGGCGGCCTATCGTAATCGCGCCCCGATCGTGCAGGCCGAAGTACCGCGCCGTGTTGATCGTGCCCATCTGGATGGCGCGCACCGGGTCGATGCCGTGCTGGATAGCCACACGCACCATGTAGTCAATCGAGCCCTGGTCGAGCAGGTCGGCGGGCTGGCGGTCGTCGGTGCAGAAGCAGATGTGGTGGCTGTTCTCCGGCGTGACGAGCGGCAGCAGCGCCTCCAGGTTGCGCGCGTTGGTCGCCTCGCGGATGAAGATCGTCATACCGAGGCGCAGCTTTTCCCGCGCCTCCTCGACGGTCGTACACTCGTGGTCGGAGCGCACGCCTGCCGCCACATAAGCGTTGAGCGCCTTACCCGTCAGGCCGGGGGCGTGCCCGTCGATCACGGAGCCTTCAAACGCCTCCAGCTTGTCTAGCACCAGCTTGTCGCCCATGATGACGCCGGGGTAATTCATCACCTCGGCCAGGCCAATCACCCAGTCGTTGTTCAGCAGATGCCGGATATCGTCCGCTTCCAGGTTGGCCCCGGCGGTCGCCATGTGTGTGGAGGGCACACAGGAGGAGGCCATCACATACATGCTGAGCGAGCCGTATTTGGCCTGCTCCAGCATAAAGCTGATGCCCTCCAGCCCGAGCACGTTGGCGATCTCGTGCGGGTCAGTCACAACCGACGTGACCCCGCGCGGCAGAACGGCCTTCGCGAACTCGCGGGGGGTGCACATCGAGCTTTCAATATGGACGTGCGCGTCGATGTAGCCCGGCGCGACGTACTTGCCATCTAGGTCGATAACCTGCTCCGCCTCGTACCCGTCGCCCAGCCCGACAATCCGCGAGCGGCGGATGGCAATGTCGGTGAGGTACACCTCGCCGGTGAACACGTTCACCAGATTCGCGTTCTTGAGCAGCACGGCTGCCGGCTTGTCGCCCCGCGCAATCCGGATGAGCTTTTCGCGTTCCATGGTCGCTTCCTATTCCCTCATTGAGCCAGGCTCAAACGGAGCGCCGGGGATGAACTGCCCGCGCCCGGTTTCGGCGGTGATTTCACCGCCCTGGTACACAATCTCGCCGCGCGAGATCGTCGTATGGACCTCGCCCTTGACCCTGAAGCCCTCGTACGGGCTGTACCCGGCGAGGTAGTGCAGGTCCTCATGCCGGATTGTCTTTTCGACGGACGGGTCGTAGAGCACGATGTCGGCGTCGCTACCCTCGCGCAGGAAGCCCTTGCGCGGCGCGATGCCGAACAGCCGGGCGGGGGTCTCGCACATCATCCGCACCATGTCGGTCAGCTCGATGCGCCCGCCGTCCACGCCGTAGGTGTACATCAGCGGGAGCAGCGTCTCGATGCCCGGCAGGCCGCCCGGCGTCTGGGTGAAGGTCTCGTACTCCTCCTTCTGCTGGATGGTGTAATCGCAGCTATCGGTCGAGATCACATCGACCGCGCCCCGGCTGACAAGCTCCCACAGCTTTTCCGGCTCGCCGACGCCCCGGATGGGCGGCTGCAGGATGTAGTGCTGCGGTTTTTCGCCCTCGTAGACGCGGTCGTCAAGCAGCAGGTACTGCGGGCACGTCTCGCACCAGGCCGCGACGCCCCTGCCCACAGCCTCCCGCACCAGTTCAACGCTGCGCGCCGTCGAGCAGTGGACGATATACACCGGCGCATCCGCCGCTTCGGCGAGGAACAGCACGCGGTGGATCGCCTCCTGCTCCGCGATAGCGGGCCGCGCCATCGCGTGGTAGCGCCACGCCGTGCGCCCCGAGCGGACAAGCTGCTCGGTCTCCTCGGTGACGATGGCGTCGTTCTCGGCATGCACAACGACAAGCCCGCCGATCCGGGCGGACTGTTTCAGCAGGCGCAGCAGCGTCGCATCGTCCATGTAGTAGTTCGGGCGGTAGGTCGTGTAGACCTTGAAGCTCGGAACGCCCAGCTCGACGAGGGTCTCAAGCTCAGGCTCCCGCCCTGGAGGGAACTCCGTGATCATGCAGTGGAGGGCGTAATCGACAACGGCCACGCTCGCCTCGTCCTTGCGGTTGGCGATGGCCTCCTCGAAGGTCTCGCCGGGGAACTGCGTGGCGAAGTCAATCACGGTCGTTACGCCACCGGCGGCGGCGGTGCGCGTGCCGATCAGCCAGTCGTCAGCGGTCTGGTAGATGCCCGTATTAAGCTGGATGTGCGTGTGTGCATCGATGATGCCCGGCAGCACCAGCAGCCCGGAGGCGTCGATCACCCGGTCATTCGGCCCGGGTTGGATGGAGTCGGCGACCTCGGAGATAGTCTGGTCCTCGAATGCGACATCGGCCTGCCATACCTTCTCGGCGCTGACGACCGTGCCGCTCTTGATGATGGTCCGTGTCATGTGGTGCGCTTCTCCGGTGTGGCTACTTGCTCTGAGGGATAGGCTCCTTGTTGATCAGCGCGCGCGAGATCTGGTTGTGACGCTCGATTACCGGCCCGAGGTCGATGGTCGTTAGCTGGCCTTCCTTGACCACCACGCGCCCGTTAATCATCGAGAAATCGACGCCGAGCGGCGCACAGAGCACCGTCGCCGCGACGGGGTCGTGTAGCGCGCCCGCGTACTCAACGCGGTTCAGGTCGATGGCGATCAGGTCCGCCGACATGCCCGGCGCCAGCGCGCCGATGTCGTCACGGCGCAGCACGCTCGCGCCGCCCAGTGTCGCCATCTCAAGGGCCTGACGGGCGCTGAACACCTCCGGCCCGTGCTGCACGCGCTGGAGCAGCATCGCCTGCCGCGCCTCGCCGAGCATGTGCCCGCCATCGTTGCTGGCGGAGCCATCCACACCGAGGCCCACGCGCACGCCATGCGCGCGGTACGCCAGGATCGGCGCGACGCCGGAGCCGAGGCGCATGTTGCTGTTCGGGCAGTGCGCCACGCCGGTGTCCGTCTCGGCGAACAGCTTGACTTCCTCGTCGTTTACAAAGACCGAGTGCGCGTGCCACACGTGATCGCCCATCCAGCCCAGGTCCTGCATGTACTCGACGGGCCGCCGCCCGAACGTCTCCAGGCAGAACTGCTCCTCATCGAGCGTTTCGGCGAGGTGGGTGTGCAGCAGCACGTCGTACTCCTGCGCCATCTTAACCGACTCGCGCATCAAATCCGGCGTGACGGAGAACGGCGAGCACGGCGCAAGCACGATGCGCAGCATCGAGTGCCGCGAGGGATCGTGGTACGTCTCGATAGCGCGCTGGCTGTCCCGCAGCTGTCTCTTATACACATCT
>DGDY01000046.1:0-2913 GCA_002385675.1 Anaerolineales bacterium UBA3940
GGACTTTATCTCCGGCGACCTGGTCTACTGACGGGCAGGCGCGCCTATTTTGAAACTTCACGAAGCTGCGAGCGCAGTGTCCGGATGCGCGCATCGCGCTCGCGCATGAGGGACGGCGTCACAGGGGCATCCAGGCCGCTAACGGATGCACTGGGAGCGGCCGCGCTCGGCGGTGCCGCAGGGCTGGTCGGTGCGGGCGAACTGGCGGGGCTGGTCGCTCCAGCCGGGCGCTGCGGCTTGGGTGCGCCGGGGATGCCAGCATCCGCGAGGTCAAGCGCCTCGTTCGCGATCTGCGTGAGCGCCTGGTTGCGGCGTGCCTCAATGTAGCCTTTGAGAATGCCCGCGCCGCCCAGGCCGGCGACAAGCGACGCACCGATAAGCTGCGTGGAGGTGGCGGGCGGGTTCAGCGCGTAGGTCACAACCGCCGCCAGCGCCCCGATGAACATATCCGCCAGAAAGCCAAAGTCCAAGTAGTAAGTCTCGCTGTTGTCATCCTCCCGCTTGCGCCGCCTGCGCGGCAGTTCGATGCCGCTCTCATGCAGCAGGCCGAGGCCAAATCCCCCCAGCAGGCCGCAAAGCCCGGAAATCAAAATGTCTGCGACGATACCACCAAACATCGGCTCCATCCCACGGCCTCCTCGCGATAGCCCTTGCGTGCAGATCAACCTGCAAACAAGATACGTGTGGTCGGTAGGATTGTCAACCGGACTTACCGGGGAACCCCCGCCCCTCCTCACTTGATTGCCGCTCCGCGCTCGTACTTCTATAATCACAGTGCAACCACTTTCAGCAGGGAGAGAGCCGTGGTCACCGTAACCCTATACGCAACGCTGCGCGACCTCGTCGGGAGCAAGAGGATCGAGGTGCCGTTCGAGCCGGGCGGAACCGTCCGCGATTTTATAGAGGTCATTAACCGCACCTACCCGCAGATCGGCAAGATGCTGGTCAACGAGAACGGCGAGCTAAGCGGCGAGGTCCACGTATTTGTGCACGGGCGCAACGTGATGTGGCTGGACAACCTCGACACAGTCATCAATGAGGGCGACGACATCGACCTCATCCCGCCGGTGGCCGGGGGTTAAGCCGGTGCGCGTCGAGTTTGAAATCCGCAACATGCCGGCGAGCCTCATCATGAGCATCGTCGAGGAGGCTGGCGCCCGGCGGAGCGGCGAGCGGACCGCTTCTGCCGAGGGCTGGACGGCCCGCCTCGTCGAGATGCCTCCGGCGCAGCTTGGCCCGCTCCGCATTCCGAGGGACATGCTTGTCATCGAGGGGGACGAGCAAACCATCCCGCACATCTCGGACTTCATGCGCCGGAATCTGATCCGGGGCGGGGGTTAGGAGTTCCAGACGAGTCACAGAAAAAGGCGGGCCGTCCGGCGACCCGCCTTTTCATTCACACAGCTATGGCCTCACCAGTTAGGCGATGATCTCCAGCTCGCGGAGCTTCTCCTCGGTGGGCAGGCCGTTCTTCCAGCCGCGCAGCTCGTAGTAGAGCGGCAGCATCTTGTCCAGCTCGCATACGTGGCCCTCGGAGCCCTTCATCGTGCTCGGCTCCTCGAGGAAGCGACGCGGAAGCGTGTCTGCGCCCGCCTCTTCGCCGAGCGCCAGGTAGTTGTAGTAGCGCTCCAGGTTCCAGATGCGCTCGCCCGTCTTGAGCACGTCGTCGGCGGTGAAGTTGTCGATGCCGACCATCGTCGCATACTGCTGCGCGTACAGGTCCGCATCCTCGACGAACGCGCTGAACTTGCACAGGTCAAGCGAGTCGCTGAAGGCGTGCAGGTCCTGCAGGACCTTCAGCAGTTCGGGCTTGGTCTCCCAGTCGAGCGGGTCGGTCTTCCAGCCGATCACACCCAGCTCGCTGGCCGGGCTGTAGCCGCGCAGGTGGCACGCGCCGCGGTTGCTGGTCGCGTAGCCCAGGCCCATACCCTTCAGGCCGCGCGGGTCGTACGCCGGGATGGACTGGCCGCGCACGTGCATGCCGACCTCGGGGTGGCCGAAGTGCTCGGCGATGCGGCGCACGCCCTCGGCGAGGATGTCACCCACACCCTGGCGCAGGCCGGTCTTCTCGACCAGCTCAACCATCTTCTCATGGTCGCCCCACTCGAGGTGCTCGTAGGTGCTCCAGCCGTTCTCGCAGATCTCCATGTAGGTCGCGAGGCAGTTGCCCATCTCGATGGCGTCGATGCCCAGGTCGTTGCACTGGTCGATCATCCAGGCGACCGCCGGCAGGTTGTCGTTGCCGCAGTGCGCGCCGAACGACCAGGCCGGCTCGTACTCGACGCTCTCCATGCGGAGCTTCTGGCCCATGTACTCAACCTCGACCTCCTTCTTGCAGGCCACCGGGCACGCGTGGCAGGTCGGGTTGTTGACCAGATAGTGCTCGTTCACATACTCCGCGCTGAGCGTCTCGGCCCGTTCGCCGAAGCTCGTCAGCTTGGAGTTGTACGTGGGCATACCGCCGATGCCGCTCGTGATGTTCGTGAGGATGTTCGTGCCGTATACGCTCAGGCCGCCCTTGCGCGGCTCGGTGAACGAGCCCTCGGCCATGATCACACCCAGGGCATTCTTACGCGCCACGTCGAACTCGTCGCTCGCGGGCTGCGGCCAGTTCGTCTTGGACTTGATAACGATGGCCTTGAGCAGCTTGCTGCCGCCAACCGCGCCCGTGCCGCCGCGCCCGGACGCGCGGTCGTCCTCGTTGATCCACGACGCGAACCGCACGAGGTTCTCGCCGCCCTGCCCGATCGCGATCACGCTCAGGTTCTTCTCGTCACCGTAGCGCTCCTGCATCGTGCGGATCGTCTCGTGGACACCCTTGCCCCACACATCGCTGGCGTCCTCGATGGTCACCTGCCCGTTCTCGACATAGAGGTACACCGGCGATGAGGCCTTCCCCTCGATCAGCAGGCC
>DGDY01000046.1:3183-3983 GCA_002385675.1 Anaerolineales bacterium UBA3940
GTCACGGTGCCGGTGAGCGGGCTCTTCGTGACGATCGCCATGCGACCGCTCATGTTGGCGCGGCTGCCGGTGAGCGGACCGTTCATGAAGCAGAGGAGGTTATCGGGGCCGAGGGGATCGACTTTCGGCCCGTTCTCAAGCACGTAGCGTACGCCAAGGCCGCGCCCGCCGATGTACTTGCGTGCCCAGTCCTCGTTGATGGGCTCGTAGGTGACAGTTCTGTTCGTCAGGTTGACGCGCGCGAGCCTATTCGCATAGCCTCCGAGTGCCATGAAAGACTCCTTTCTGAACTCGACTTTTACCCAGTTGCTCTCTCCACCCAGAGAGCGCCCGGAACCCTGACAATTTACTTGTTATTACTGCTGGTATCTATCTATGACGATGGGCAGGCACACCTCCTTTAGCTCATGCGGCTCATGTAGCTAGCTCCCCACCCCTGAAACGACTGCTACGGACACTGGACGAAGCCCTGCGCCCACAGGCAGCCGCCGCAAGTCGGGAAGGTTTGCTCCTGGCAGTCCGTGTAATTCCCTGCGAAGCGCTCGCAGCCTCCGCAGGTGGTGCATGGCGAAAACGGGAACGCACGGAGACGCTCCCGGTACTGGACGTATTCATCTGAGGCCCACAACTCGCCGATGGGCCGCTCAACGATGTTGCCGAGGGTGAAGTGGGTCACGTCTTTGCGACGGCCCAGCACGTACTCAGGATGGTCATGCAGAAGCGGCAGGCACGGGCTGACCTCGCCATCCCAGCGGACGGCGGCATAGCCCTTCTGCACAAACCGGCAGTAGTCGTTGCGC
>DGDY01000178.1:0-21214 GCA_002385675.1 Anaerolineales bacterium UBA3940
CATCACCGTCAGATGCGGGAACAGATTGAACTGCTGGAACACCATCCCGATCTCGCGACGGATGGCTGCGATATTGCGGATATCGTTGCTCATCTCGATGCCATCCACGATGATCGTGCCACGCTGGTGCTCCTCCAGGCGGTTGATCGTGCGGATGAACGTCGATTTGCCCGAGCCGGACGGGCCGATGATCACGACAACTTCCTGCCGCCGGATGCTAACCGTAATGTCCTTCAGCACCTGGAAGTTGCCAAACCACTTACACACGTTCTCGCAGATGATGATGTTCTCGCCAAGCTGGTGGCCGGTGTGAGACTGTACGTTCTCAGCCAACGTTTCTCTCCTCCTGTGTCAGCGCGAGGCTACAGGCGCCGGGTGCCGCCCATCGCGCTGGTAGTCTCTTCAATGCGACGTGCCGCCGACGACATGATATAGCTGAAGGCAAAGTAGATCGCGGCCAGGAACAGGTAGACCTCGATCTTATGCGACTGGAAGGCCGGGTCCTGTGCGAGCGCCGCCTCGCTGATGCCGAGCAGGTCCAGCAGCGTGATGATGCTGACCAGCGTTGTGTCCTTGAACAGGCTGATGAACTGCCCAACGATTGCCGGGATGACTATGCGGATGGCCTGCGGCAGCACGATCAGCCCGGTGACGAGCGGCGCGCTCAGGCCAAGCGCCTGTGCCGCCTCGACCTGCCCCTTGGGGATGGCCTGCAAACCGCCGCGCACGATCTCCGCGAGATAGGCCGCGCTGAACAGCGTGATGCCCGCCATCGCCCGCAGCACCACGTCGAGGTTCTGCCGCCCGACGAACAGCGGCAGCAGGACCTGCGCCATGAACAGGATGCTGATGAGCGGGACACCCCGGATCAGTTCGATGTAGATCGTGCTGAGGATACGGATGATGACCATATCGCCGCGGCGGCCAAGCGCAAGCAGCACGCCCAGCGGGAACGAGGCCACGATCCCCACAACCGTGAGCATGATCGTCAGCAGCAGGCCGCTCCATAGCTGCGTCCGCACGAATGGCAGCACGCTTGAGCCCCGGAACCCGGTGAGCAGCACAACGATAATGATGGGCGAGAGGAACCACAGGCCCATCAGGATGCGCCGCATCACGCGGCTGCGCTTCCAGAAGATGAGCGAGAGCCCGCCGAGGACGACGACCAGCCCCAGGCTGGCAGCGGGCCGCCACGCCTGCAAGCGCGGATACTGGCCGATCGCGAACAGCACCAGATTCTGCGTAATGACGCGCCAGTCCGCCTCGAAGAACACAAACGTGATCAGCCGGCGCAGCAGAGCGTACAGCAGGGCTGCCGACAGAATCGTGAGAATGGTGTTCGATATCGAGCTGAAGAGGTTTTCTCTGACCCAGCCCATCACGCCGACACTGTTAACGGGCGGCGCTTCGGAGGGGGGCCTTTGGGTTGTAACTTCACTTGCCGCCATCGTTAACGCTCCACAATTTGCATTCGCTGGTTGGCGACGTTCATGATGGCTGAGACGATCAGGCTGATCACCAGGTAGGTTGCCATCACCAGCGCAATGACCTGGATATTCTGCCCCGTCTGGTTGCCGATGGTCTGAGAGATGTTGAACAGGTCCGGGTAGCCGACCGCGATAGCGAGGCTGGAGTTCTTGATCAGGTTGAGGTACTGGTTGATCAGCGGCGGGATGATCACCCGCATAGCCTGAGGCAGCACGATCAGCCGGAGCTGCTGCTGGCGCGACAGCCCGAGTGAGGTGGCTGCCTCGATCTGCCCGTACGGCACCGACTGGATGCCGGAGCGGACGACCTCCGCGATGAACGCGGCGGTGTACAGCACCAGGCCAAGCAGCAGCGCCTGGAAGGTGTTGCTCAGAATCCAGCCGCCGGTGTACTGCGCGATCGTCTCGCCCTCAAGGCCGGGCAGCACCAGACTCACCGGCGCGCCGGGCACGAGCACCCAGCCAACAGCCAGCACAGCAGCAAAGCCGCCCGCCGCCCACCAGAACTGCCCGGTCGGCGGTTCGCCGCGCCGCTCCTTCATCCGCACGCAGGCCAGCCACAGCCCAGCCGCCACAACGAGGCCGACGACGAGGAAGGGCCACCACAGGCGGAAGGACGGATGTATCTCGATGCCGGGCAGCGCCACGGCGCGCTGGCTGAAGTACGCAAGCGGCGGGATGGTCAGCGGGCCGAGGGTCACGTCGCCCAGCACGAGGATCTCGCCGGGGCGCTGGCGGGGCAGCGCCTTCACCAGCGTGAACCAGAAGAAAAGCTGGACGAGCAGCGGCGTGTTCTGCATGATTTCGATGTAGGCCAGCGAGACACGGCTAACCAGCCAGTTCCTCGACAGGCGCGCCACACCGACGATCGTTCCCAGAATAGTTGCCAGGATGATACCCACCCCCGCCGCGCGCAGCGTGTTCAACACGCCAACGGCGAAGGCATGCCACATACGGCTCGTGCGGTGGTCGTACTGCAATACCTGGTAGCCCTCGCTGATATTGAAGCCAGCCGGGCGGTTCAAGAACGTGAAGCTCAGATTGAGTCCGAGCCGGGCCAGGTTTGTGACAAGGTTGTTGATGAGGAAGTAGAGCAGCGCGCCGACGACGACCAGGATGGCGAGTTGGAACAGCCAGCGCAGGACGCGCACGTCGCGCCAGAAGGGGACAGCGGCATGCTGATCAGGCGTGGGAACCCTGGCAGTTTTCGATTCCCCCATATGCACTTCTCCCGTTAAGCGTGCAGCCCGGTTCAACGGGCTGCACGCCTCCTACATGATTACCGGCCTGAGAACTACCGGAAGGCCGGAGCGTACATCAGACCACCTTCCGTCCAGTGGGCATTCAGCGTGCCTTCACGCTCGATGCCGATGGGCGTCAGATGGCGGTCGTAGACGTCTGCGTAGTTGCCGACCTGGCTGATGATCTGGTAGCCGAAGTCCTTGGGCAGGCCGAGCAGCGCGCCGAGGTCATCCTCGCCCGTGCCAAGCAGGCGCTGAACGTCGATGTTGTCGCTGTCCAGCATTTCGTCGACGTTCGCCTGGTTGACGCCGAGGCGCTCCGCCTCGATCATCGCGAAGACCGTCCACATCACGACGTCACGCCAATCGCTGTCATTGGCACGCACGACAGGGCCGAGCGGCTCCTTCGAGATAGTGTCCGGCAGGATCACGTAGTCGTCAGGGTTGGGCTCTGCCGAGCGCAGCGAGGCAAGCTGCGACTTGTCCGAGGTGTACGCATCGCAGGCGCCTTCAACAAAGGTGCCAAACGCATCCGCCGTTTCCGAGAAAACGTTGGCCGTGTAGGTCAGGCCGCGGCGGGCGAAGTCGTCGGCGAGGTTCAGTTCGGTCGTTGTGCCGGAGGTCACGCAGACGACGCCGCCGTCAAGCTCCTCGACACTCGAGAACTCACCCGCGCGGACGATGTAGCCCTGCCCGTCGTAGAAGGTCGTCACCGTGAAGTCCACGCCGAGGTCGGCGTCACGGGTGAGCGACCAGGTGGTATTGCGGATGAGAACGTCAACTTCACCGCCCTGGAGGGCCGGGAAGCGCTGATCGGCGTTCAGCGCCGTGTACTCCACCGCATCGGCATCGCCGAATATGGCGGCAGCGATCGCGCGGCAGAAGTCGACGTCAAAACCAACGTTGTTACCATCGGCATCGATCGAGCCGAAGCCGGGCAGAGCCGCGTTCACGCCGCAGCGCAGCACGCCGCGCTGCTGCACTTCCTGCAGCAGGCTGGTGCCGCTGGTCGGCTGCTGGGCAGGAGCCTCAGCCGGGGCGTCGGTGGGTGCGTCGGCAGGCGCTTCAGACGGCTCCTGGGCCGGTTCCTGGACTGCCGGTTCCTCGGGCTGGATGCCCACTTCCTCAGCGGCTTCACCGGCGGTATTGCCAAGGTTGACGCCTTGCGGCTGAGCGCCGGAGGCACACGCGACGAGCAGCAGCACGCCGGTCAGGAAGCCGAACGCAAAGATCGCCCAACGTTTCTGGAACACATTACCTGACATGATCGAAGTCTCCCCCTCTGGTGGTTTAGCATGAGTAAAAGCCGAGGCACGCTTCACAACCTAGTCTGCGATGTCTCCTCCTTCCTGTATGCAGTTGTGATACTTCCCAGATGGCTGACTGAGGTGGCACCGGCGAGGAGGGTGGGATCTTCGAATGGGGGTATATGCGGACAGAAGTGCTGATCGTTATGGCGCCGGTCAGCAGCTTTTGAATGAAGATATCTTAGAGGATAAATAGCGGATATGTCAAATCCGGGTTTAATGCTGGACGGCCCTCATCCGGGTTCGATGCGCGATGCTTCGTATCACCGCATCGAACCACCCTGAGTCTCGCACTCTCGCCCCTTTGTGAGATGAGGGCGTGCAGAATGGCGTTGCCATTTCTGCCTGGGAGTTGCCTGCGGCAACTCCGCGCACGATTTCCACAGTCACGCCGGGGTGAGGGGTGAGAGCAATATCGTCAGTCCGCTGATTCCTGCCGCCAGCCGGGCACGGGTGCGGCTTGCAGACCGGGCCGCGTGCCGACCACAAAGGCGATCAACGCGGCTACAGTCGGCGAGAGGGCATGCACAAAGCCCGACGGCACAAGCAGCGGCACGGCGGCGCTCATGGCGATGAGCGCACCCGCTGCCAGCACGAGGCCGCGTGGCTGCCCCGGCATCAGCAGCCAGCCCGCCGTCAGCATGAGCGCCGCGGCGAGTAACGCGTACGGGCGGGCCGCGTCCAGCCCGATAGACACCGCCGAGGCGACCACCGCCACCCCCGCCGCTATCCACGCCCCCGCGCCCACCGCCTCCCCAGTGTGGAAAAACGGGCGCAGCGCGGCGAGCGCTACCAGCAGGAACAGCGCCATCGCCAGCCAGCCCGCGGGGTGACCGCGCCCATCGCCAGCCCATGCAGCCGTCAGCGCGGCGAGAACCGGCGCGGCAATCAGCGACAGTCCCACCAGCCCACCGCGCCAGACGAGCACGACGTCAAACACCGGCGTCTCCCGCCCCCTGCCCGGCGCGAAGATTCCGCGCGTGTTGGGCAGCGCCGCCCGGATCAGCAGGAGCGCGGCGGCCAGTTCAGTGCCCTCCTCCAGCCCGGCCCGCACCCCCGGCGTTACCACCCGCTGCCACGTCTGCGACACCTCGATCATCTCCTGCACAACGGTCAGGCCAAACAGCGCCAGCGCGAGCAGGATGAACAGCACTGACCGGCGCTGCCCGGGGGCAGTCCATAGCGCCACAACTGCATAACCGACCAGCCCTCCCAGCGCTAGAACAAACGGCAGCAGATCTACGAGGTCGCTCCAGGGCAGCAGAAGCTGGACCCGCTCGTGAAACGAAGCCACCTCGTCGGCGGACAGCATCGCCAGAGCCAGCGACAGCGCGATCCAGCCGCCCGCCGCACGCGGCTGTTCCGCCCGCCACAGACGCCAGCCATCGAAGGCGTGCAGCGCGGCAAGCAGCAGCAGGACAGCCGACCACCACACCGCGAAGTTGTTCTCATACGCCAGGTTGAAATGCGCAAGCGGCCCGACACCGTGGTTGAGGTCCACTACCGTCACCGCCACGAGCAGCACACTCACGAGGACCAGCACAAGCCGCCCCAGCAGGGGCCAGCGTTTGACGACGAAGTCACGAAAATGCACGATCACCTCCTGCCTCTTTTATAGCAGAAGTGGCGCATAGATTCCGCATCAAGCCGCTTGACAGCCGCTCGTCGTGCGCTGATCATAGGGACACGCTGATAGCTCATCCCAGCCTGAATGGAGCCTGAGCCATGCCAGACCACGCCCCAACCCCGGAGAGCCGCCCTGTGCACATCGTGACACTGGGCGAAGTGCTGATCGACATGTTCCCGGCGGAGGTGGGCCGCCCGCTCGTCGAGGTGTCCGCCTTCCACCCGAAGCCCGGCGGCGCGCCCGCCAACGTCGCCGTCGCCGCACGCAGGCACGGCGCGGAAGCCGCTTTCATCGGCAAGGTGGGCGACGACCTGTTCGGGCAGCACCTTGTCGACGTGCTGCGTGCCGAGGGCGTCGAGACGCGCGGGGTGCGCGTCGCAGAGGACGCCCGCACGACGATGGCGATCATCGCCATGCCGGACGAAAACACCGCCGAGTTCGTCTTTTACCGCAACCCCGGCGCGGACGAACTGCTGCGCGCCGACGAGCTTGACACCGGCCTGCTCGCGGGCACGCGCGCCTTCCACTTCGGCTCGCTCAGCCTCACCGGCGAGCCGAGCCGCACCGCGACGGTCGAGGCCGTGCGCCTCGCGCGGGCGGGCGGTGCGCTGATCTCCTACGATGTCAACTACCGCCCCGCCCTGTGGCCCGGCCCCGAGGCTGCTATCGAGGCGGCGCGGGCAATGCTGCGACAGGTGGATCTCGTCAAGGTCAACGAGGTGGAGCTGGCGCTGCTCGCCGGGGCGCAGGCGGAGGACACCGCCCGCCCCGAGACGATGGCCGCGCTCGCCGCCGCCCTGCGCGCCGAAGGTCCTGCACTCGTCGTTGTGACGCTCGGCCCTCGCGGGAGCTTCTTTTATACGGATGCCGGATGGGGGCACGTCGAGCCGTTCGCGGTCGAGACGGTGGACGCGACCGGCTGCGGTGACGCCTTCATCGCCGGGCTGCTGGTGCGGCTCACCTCGGCGGATGACTGGCGCGAGATGCTCACGCCCGATCACCTGCACGACGCCCTGCGCTACGCCAACGCGGTCGGCGCACTGACCGCCACCCGGCAGGGCGTCATCCCGGCGCTGCCGCGCGCGGCGGAAGTCGAGGCGTTTCTGCGGGAACGGGCCTGAGCCGCCGAAATAGGCTGTGGCTGCCGCCTGTTCTTGATATGATCAAGGAGGTCTTACAGGAACATCATCACGGAGAGAAAGGCAACGCCCCATCATGCTGAAACGTCTGGTGCTGTTAGACATCGACGGCACGCTGCTGGTTACCGGTGGTGCAGGGAAGGCGGCGCTCAGGGCGGCGATGGAGCGGGTATACGGCGAGACGGGCGATGTCGAGCATTACGACATGGGCGGGCGGACCCTCATTGAGATCGTTCGCGACCTCCTCGCCGACAGTTCCATCAGCGCCGAGGAACTCCGCGAGCGCTTCCCGCTCTTTACGACGGCCTGGGCACAGGAGCTTCGCCGCGTTATCAACAACTACAACGTGCGCATCTGCCCCGGCGCGCCGGAGCTTGTTCACGAGCTGGCCTCGAACAAGGAGGCGCTGCTCGGCCTCCTCACGGCAAACATCGAAGAAACTGCGGAGATCAAGCTTGTGGCAGCCGGGTTCAGCCCCCGGCAGTTCGGCGTTGGTGCGTTTGGCGACGCCGCCGAGAACCGCGCCGACCTCGTCCCCATCGCGATGGCGCAGGCCGAGGCGCTGACCGGCGTGCGCTTCGAGCCTAAACAGGTCGTCATCATCGGCGACTCGGTGCGGGATGTTCAGACCGCCCAGCTGGCGGGAGCGCGCAGCATTGCGGTCGCCACCGGCGAACACAGCCGCGAAATGCTTGAGGCGGCAGGCGCAGACTATGTGTTCAACGACCTGTCGAACACCAAGAAGGTGCTGCGGGCCATCTTCGCGTCCTGATAGGCTCGCGGCGGCAAAAAGCAGAAGCGCCACCCCGCAGGGGTTGGCGCTTTTCGTGTGGGCGGTACAAGACTTGAACTTGTGACCTCCACGATGTCAACGTGGCGCTCTGGCCGACTGAGCTAACCGCCCATCTACGTGGGTCATTATACGCCGATGGGCGGGATTCGTCAAACTTTTTTGGGCCGAATCAACGCAATTTTTATTCGCGCTGCCGCCCGGCTCAGTTCGTGCGGGTGGCCGTCCCGGTCAGGGCCCACTGCACGTACGTCCCCTCGCCTGCCACCGCGGTGATCACCACCTGGCCGGTCCGGTTGTCATACGTCACTTCCCGGTCGACGATCGTCTGCCCGCAGAAGAACGTCTGCCCTCCGACGGAGAACTGGACGTGCTGCGTCCCTGTGCCGAAGCATGACGCCGAGATGATCAGCCGGGCGCGCCCACCTGAGAGCGCGGCGTTCGGGTTCATGCCGGTGATGTCCCACTGGATCCGATCCTCGGTGTCGCCGTCCGGGTAGGAGACAAAATCCGTCACGCTGGCGGTGCTGTCGAGCGGGATGTTGAGCGGGGCGTTGAAGCGCGCGTCCTCAGGCGCAACCTGCGCGGCGGGCGGCGTCGTCGGCGTGGAGGTCGGCGTAAGAGTTGGCTCATTGGTCAGCGTGTAGGTCGGCGTCAACGTGGGGCCGCCAGTCGTGGCACTTGGCATCAGCGTAAAGGTCGGAGTCAACGTGGGGCCACCCGGCGTGACACTCGGCGTATACGTATAGGTCGGCGTCAGCGTGGGCCCGCCAGGCGTGACGCTTGGCGTATACGTATAGGTCGGGCCAGCGGTCTGGCCTCCGCCGTCGTCGGCTAGGGTGGTGCTCGGCGTCGCGGCAAAGACACCATTCCCGCCTGCCGGCCCGGTTCCGCCGGTAGGCGCCCCGGCTGTGTCCCCGGTCGTCCCTCCCGTTACTCCTCCGGCGACCTCCTCCGCCTCCCCGACCCGCACGATGACCGTCGCCGGCCCGCTTGCGGTGCCGTCGGCCCGGTAGGCTATCACGCTGAGGATGTACTCACCCTCGCTGTCGGGCAGCCAGGGCTGCTCAAGGTTCAACCGGGGCACCGTCTCTCCATCCGGCGGCGTACCGGTGGCAACCAGCGACCCGTTAACGTAAAGCTCGACCCGCGCCACCCCGATCGCGTCGATGGAGGTTGAGCGGACGAGGACTTCGCTGCCGACGGGAAGCGTCGAGCCGTCGAGCGGCGCGCTGAGAACGATGACCGGCGGGCCCGGCGGCGTAGAGGTCGGGGAGGGACTGCCGACCAGCGGAACCCCATCACACGCAGCGAGCAGGAGGGCAAAACAGAAGAGAATAACGAGAGATAAATTTCTTCGGCGCATAGATTGGTAACTCCTCATCAGCCGTTGTTGCCCCACCCCGACCGCTCGGTGTACATCCACGGAGTATCAGAAAGGGTAAGGGTCTGGGATCAAAAGAGTGTGAAAGCCCCAGCCGGGCTTCACCCGCCGAGCTGGGAGCCCGGCCAACCCACATGAGAGAGCCGGGTCCGCCCGGCCTGTGCACCTCCACCAACCACCCCAAAGACGACATATTCTATCATCATAGCATACTTTTCTTTCCGTGCCTTGCGCTGAAATCCGGTCACACCCTACTTGCAGAAACGGGGCGGCTGGTGAACAATCAGCCTCATGAAAGCTCGATCACTCGCCGCCTGCCTGATACTCTTCGCCCTGCTGGCGCTCGCAGGGTGTGCCGTCGAGGACGACCCCGCGCCCGCCCTGATCGACCCATCGGGGCTGGTGACGTACGCACACCCGACCGGCGTCTTCACGATCGACCTGCCCCCCGATTGGGTCGTCAGCGACACGTCGGATGACACCATAGTACGCGCGGCCTTCTCGCCGCCCGGCTCGCCGGTGCCGCTGATCGGTGTGACAGTGCTCGACACGCGCGTGCTCGAAGCCGACTCGTCCGATCTGGCTGCGCTGTTTGCCGAGTACCAGGCCGTCTACGGCGGGCAGAGCGGGGTGACGCGTCAGGAGGTGGGGCGTGAGGAGCAGACGGACGGCAGTCTGCGTGTGGACTACCTGCTGGAAGCGCCCGGAGAGATCACCCAGCACAACGACTTCATCCAGGTCGAGGGGCCGTACTTCGCCGTCATACACACGCGGCTACCGGATGACGAGGCGCTGCTGCGCACGCTCAGCCGCATTGTGAACACCGTCAGCATTAACGAGGAATCGGGCTGGGCGAGCGCCGCAGGCGGCGAGAGCGTCGCCGAGAGCGCTGTCGGCTTTGCCAGCCTGAATTACTGGGTGGACCGCAGCGGCGGCTTCGTCCTCGTCGGGCAGGTGCGGAACAACACCTCCGAGCCGCTGGAGTTCGTGCGGATTACCGCGCAGGTCTATGACACGGAGAACCGCCTGCTCATCGAGCAGGACGACTTCGTCTCGTCCGACCGCATCGCACCGGGCGAGTACGCGCCGTTCTCGCTGGTGTTCGCCGACGGCCTCCCTGAGGGCGCAGCCCGCTACGAGCTTGCGGCGTCGGCTCGCTACGCGAGCGCCACCAACCAGAGCTTCTACGGCCCGGCCAACTTCGCGCTGACCTCGCAGGCCGAGTACGACGAGAACGGTGTGCTTGTGGTGAGCGGGCAGGTGCGTAATGAGGGCAGCCAGACGGCCAACCTCGTCAAGGTGATCGTCTCGGTGTTCGACGAAGACCACCGCATCGTGGCAACGGACACGACACTGGTCGAGGTGCAGACACTCGCCCCCGGTGAGACATCCGCCTACAGCGTGCCGTTCTACGAGCTTGGCGGCTCCCCGGCGACGTTCCTCGTGACCGTGCAGGGCGTGGTGGGGGAGTAGCCCTCACCCTGTGCGCCAGACATGGAGCCGCGAATAAACTTTGCGGCTCCATCTCAAATCAGATCGCCCCACCCCCGAATCAAAAAGGGCACAGCATCGCTGCGCCCCGACGGTTGACCAACCTCGCCGCCTAGAACAGACCCCAGTCCGCCCCGGCGCCCTCTTCCATCATGCTCGGATCCCACATCTCCGAGCCCATCTCAATCGTCGTCGGCCTGCCGAGCGCCTGCTCCACCGTCCGGCGCGACTGCTCCAAAAGCTGCGGGCCGTACGGGCAGAACGGCGTGGTCAGGATCATCACGAGATGCACGTTGTCGTCGTCAATCTCCAGATCGCGGACGAGCCCCAGTTCGACAATGTTCAGCCCGATCTCGGGGTCGACAACCTTGCGAAGGGCCTCGTATGCCCTCTCTTCAAGCTCTGCCTTGCTCACATTCTGTACGTCTGCCATCGGTTTGCCTCGTTAATCTCCTAGCTGCGAATCCTGCGCGCCCGGTCCGTCCTTGTCCTCGGCATACTCGTCAAGCACCAGCGCACAGGCCGGGTCACCCGAGAGCAGGCAGCCTGACCGCTTAACCTCCGCCTCGATTACCGCGCTGACCATCGCCTCGTCGATGCGGCACAGCTCCGGGTGATCGTCGCCAACCGCGTAGTACGGGCAGTGATACTTGACAAGCTGGAGCAGCCCATCTTCCGACTGCCGCCAGCGAACGGTGAGCCCGTGCTCCTCCATCCACTCGACCAGCCGGGCCCGCCGCTCCTCCGGCGGCAGGTCGGCGAACTGGCGACGCACGTCACTCGCCATCGAGTCGGCCAGCGAGTCGATGAGCATATTGACGGTCTCCGGCGGGAAGTTCTCTTTAATCTCACCGAGGAGGCGGTCAACCAGGACATGATACGAGTGGGGGAAAAGCTGGTCGGCTTTGCGGCTGAGGCGGTAGAAGTGGCTTGGGCGGCCCACTCCGTGCCGCTTCTCGGTCACGTCGACCAGCCCCTCAGCCTGCAGACTGGTCAGGTGGTGACGAATGGTCACCGGCTTCACACCGACCATCTCCGCGAGTTCGGCCACCGTCGCGCCGCCGCACGTCCGCAGCGCCTTGATCACCGCCCACCGGGTGCTGTCCGTATTCGTTCCGAGCACTTCTTGTATAGACATGGCGTAGCGAGTATAACATTCAGGCAGGATGTCGTCAATAATTATGATATCTATCAATAAAATTGACAAAAATCTCCCCGCCTGCTATAATCCTGCCGTGCCCTCACGGAGGGTACGTATATTGTATTGCACTGACCAAGACCCTTCAATGGCACTATAGGAGGCCATAATTTAGCATGACTGCAGCCCTTGAAATCCGTAACCTACACGCGAATGTTGAGGGTGAGCCCATTCTTAAGGGTGTCAACCTGACCGTCCGTCAGGGCGAGATCCACGCGCTCATGGGGCCGAACGGCTCCGGCAAGAGCACGCTGGCCAACGTGCTCATGGGCCACCCCGATTACGAAGTCACCGCCGGGCAAGTTATCTTCGACGGCGTCGACATCCTTGAGCTTGAACCTGACGAGCGCAGCCACATGGGCCTGTTCCTCGCCTTCCAGTATCCCGTTGCCATCCCGGGTGTCACGCTGGCGAACTTCCTGCGTCATGCCATTAACGCACACCGCAAGGCAAAGAACCCCGAGGATAAGGGCATTCCCATCCCCGAGTTTCGGCGCATGCTGAAAGAGCGGATGGATATGCTGGAGATGGAGCACTCGTTCGCGGGCCGTTATCTCAACGACGGCTTCTCCGGTGGTGAGAAGAAGCGCGCCGAGATCCTCCAACTGGCGACGCTTGAGCCCCGGATCGCCATTCTCGACGAGACCGACTCCGGCCTCGACATCGATGCCCTGCGCATCGTCTCCGAGGGCGTCAACCGGCTCTCCGGCCCGAACCTTGGCGTGCTTGTCATCACGCACTACCAGCGTATCCTGAACTACATCAAGCCCGAGTTCGTCCACATCATGCTTGACGGGCGGATTGTGGAGTCGGGTGGGCCTGAACTGGCGCTCCAGCTCGAGGAGCAAGGCTACGACTGGCTCCGCGAGAAGCAGGACTAGGCCAAGCAATAATCAGGGCATTACCAACGGAAATGCACACGCCGGCGGCGTGTATCATGTGAGGTGGTTTGGAACATGACTGACGAAGCTCAGCAGCTAGAAGGCCTGAAGGAGAGCTACGCCGAGAAGTACGGGTTCAAGGTTCCGGAGAACTACGTTTTCAAGGCACGCAAGGGCCTCGACGAGGATGTCGTCCGCGAGATCTCCTGGCTCAAGGAAGAGCCGGAGTGGATGCTTGAGTTCCGCCTGAAGGCGCTGGATCATTTCATGAAGCGCCCGATGCCCAACTGGGGTGCGGACCTCAGCGGGATCGACTTCGATGATATTTATTACTTCGTGCGTGCCACCGAGCGTGGTGCCGCCGACTGGGACGAGGTCCCGCCGGAGATTAAGGAAACCTTCGACAAGCTGGGCATCCCCGAGGCGGAGCGCAAGTTCCTCGCCGGTGCCGGTGCGCAGTACGAGTCCGAGGTCGTCTACCACAAGGTCCGCAAGGAGCTTGAGGAGCAGGGCGTCATCTTCCTGAGCATGGACGATGGCCTCCGCCAGTACCCGGACCTTGTGAAGGAATATTTCGGCACCATCATCCCGTACAACGACAACAAGTTCGCCGCGCTGAACTCGGCGGTGTGGTCCGGCGGCTCGTTCATTTACGTACCGCCCGGGGTGAAGGTCGAAATGCCGCTCCAGGCGTACTTCCGCATCAACACCCAGAACATGGGCCAGTTTGAGCGGACGCTGATCATCGTTGACGAGGGCGCTTTCGTCCACTACGTCGAGGGCTGCACCGCGCCGATCTACTCGAGCGACAGCCTCCACAGCGCGGTTGTCGAGATTATCGTGAAGGCGGGCGGGCGCTGCCGCTACACGACCGTTCAGAACTGGTCGAACAACGTGTACAATCTCGTGACCAAGCGCGCGGTGGCCTACCGCGACGCCACGATGGAGTGGGTTGACGGCAACCTCGGCTCGAAGGTCACGATGAAGTACCCGGCTGTCTACCTGATGGAGCCCGGCGCGCACGGCGAGGTGCTGAGCATCGCGTTCGCGGGCAAGGGCCAGGTGCAGGACGCAGGCGGCAAGGTTGTGCACGTCGCGCCGCACACCACGAGCAAGATCACGAGCAAGTCGATCAGCAAGGACGGCGGTCAGGCAAGCTACCGCGGCCTGCTGAAGGTCCACGAGGGCGCAGTCGGCTCGAAGAGCAACGTCGTGTGTGACGCGCTGCTGCTCGACGACAAGAGCCGCTCCGACACCTACCCGTACATCGAGATTGAAGAGCAGGACGTGACCATCGGTCACGAGGCGTCGGTCAGCAAGGTCGGCGAGGACCAGCTCTTCTACCTGATGAGCCGTGGTCTTAGCGAAGAGCAGGCCAACGCGATGGTCGTCAACGGCTTCATCGAGCCGCTCGTCAAGGAGCTGCCGATGGAGTACGCGATGGAGCTCAACCGCCTGATCCAGCTTCAGATGGAAGGGTCAATCGGCTAGATTGATAATGCGGGGCGCAGCGGCCATGCTGCTGCGCCCCTACCCCACCGCAGACTACAACTACACCTTCCGGAACGACGGAGGCATAAGAAACTTGGCACGAAGAAGAGAAGTTTTAAAAGAAGCGGTGTTCCCGCTGACGCAGGACGACGTCGTCGCGCTGTCGCAGCGCTACGGGGAACCCGAGTGGCTGCTTGAGAAGCGCCTGGCGGCGTGGGAGATCGCAGAGTCGATCCCGATGCCGACCACGAACGACGAGCCCTGGCGCCGCACCGACATCCGGCGCGTCCACTGGGATGAGGCTACCCACGCGATCAACCCTAATGGCGCGCATATCGGCCTGGTCCCTGCTGAGCTTTACTCCCCGCTCATCGGCGACAAGCAGGGCGGGTTGCTGGTGTTCGTGAACGGCCAGCTTGTTCAGAGCGACATTGCCGCCGAACTTACCGATCAGGGCGTCATTTTCACCGACCTGCGCACCGCGTTCATCAACCACCGCGATCTGGTCGAGCAATACTTCATGACCCAGGCCGTCCTGGTGGACGAAGGCAAGTTCTCGGCTATCAACGCCGCCCTGTGGACACACGGCGTGTTTGTGTACGTGCCGAAGGGCGTTCACGTTGAGCTACCGCTGCACAGCGTCGAGTACGTCACCGACACCGGCATGACCGGCACGCACATCCTGTGCGTCGTGGACGAAAACGCGAGCGTGACGTACCTGCACGAGAGCCAGTCGCCGACGCGCGAGGGCCAGGTGCTGCACACCGGCGTCACAGAGCTTATTGTGAAGCGCGACTC
This sequence comes from Anaerolineales bacterium UBA3940, assembly GCA_002385675.1. GTDB lineage: Bacteria > Chloroflexota > Anaerolineae > Aggregatilineales > UBA3940 > UBA3940. The sequence goes on from DGDY01000178.1 coordinate 14,835, forward strand.
AGAGCTGCGCTACGTTGGCCTGCAGAACTGGGGCGACAATGTCTTCAACTTTGGCCACCAGCGCGGGCGCATCGGGCAGGGTGCGCGGCTGGACTGGGTCAGCGGCGAGATGGGCTCCCGCTTTGGCAAGGTCTTTATGACCATCGACCTTGACGGCAATGACGCCTGGGGCCGCATCTCGGGCCTGTACTTCACCGATGGCCGCCAGCACATCGACATCGACACGCAGCAGAACCATCACGCGCTGCGTGGCACGAGCGACCTGCTGTTCAAGGGCGCGCTCAAGGGCGAAAGCCGTACCGTCTGGCAGGGCATGATCCTGGTGGACCCCGGCGCACAGCAGACGGACGGCTTCCAGGCCAACCGCAACCTGCTGCTGGAGCGCACCGCACGCGCCGACAGCATCCCGGGCCTCGAAATCCAGGCGGACGATGTGCGCTGCACACACGCGGCGACCATCGGACGGCTGGACGAGCGCGAGATCTTCTACTTGATGGCTCGCGGCATCGACCGCGTCACTGCCGAGAAGCTCATCGTCGATGGCTTCTTCGACCCGGTCATGCAGCGTATCCCGTTCGAGGGCGTGCGGGAACGCCTCGGCGAGTACATCGACAGCAAGCTGCTGGGCTAGCCGGTGGCAAAAGTGCAAGTGAGGGGGGCTCGGCCAGGTACGTGGTCGAGCCCTTGTTACATCACACACGTGAGGTAACCGTCGTGGATCGTCAGGCGGCGATTGATCAGATACTTGACCACTATGAGAACCCGCGCCACTACGGCACGCTTGAGCAGCCGAGCTTTACCGAGGAGGGTGTCAACCCCGGCTGCGGCGACGTGGTGCGGATCAGCGCCCGGCTGGACGGCGATCAGCGCATCACGGAGATCGCCTTTGAGGGTGAGGGCTGCACTATCAGCCAGGCCGCCGCGTCGATGCTGATGGAGATGGTGCTGGGCCGGACGCTCGACGAGGTGCTGGTTATGGACGCAGATGAGCTGGCGGCACGGATGGGCCGCGAGGTGGTCGCGACAAGGCTGCCGTGTGTGTCGCTTGGCCTGCGCGTGCTGCAAACCGGCGCCCGGAAGGCCCGCCGGGCCGGCCCGTCGTTGGAGGCGGGGGGTGAGGCGGATAAAATGGAAAGTAGCCGCGGCAGTTAGATAAGGCAGGCTGCACACCCCGGCACGCAGAACTGGAGACTCAACTTCATGAACGATTTCAGAACACCACTTGACGTATCAGCCGTGCGGGCAGACTTCCCGGTGCTGGCCCGGGAACTCCGGCCCGGCATCTCTCTCGTGTACCTGGACAGCGCCGCAACCTCGCAGAAGCCGGAGATCGTCATCGAGACAATGAACGAGTACTACCGGCGGTACAACGCGAACGTCCATCGGGGCGTGCACCAGTTGAGCGAAGAAGCGACGGCTGCCTACGAGTCCGCCCGCAAGCGCATTGCGAGCTTCATTAACGCCAGCACGCCGCGCGAGGTCATCTTCACCCGCAACACGTCGGAGGGCATCAACCTGCTTGCGCAGGCCTGGGGCCGCTCGACGCTGAAGCCGGGCGATGTCGTCATCTCGACACAGATGGAGCACCACTCCAACATCGTGCCCTGGCAGATACTGGCCGAGCAGACCGGCATCGAGGTGCGCTGGGTGCCCATCACCGACGACGGCTACCTTGACATGGAAGCCTACCACAACATGCTGGACGAGCGCGTCAAGCTGGTGACGTTCGCGCACATGTCGAACGTGCTAGGGACCATCCAGCCGGTGCGGGAGATGACCGCAGCCGCGCACGCCGTCGGCGCGCTGGTCCACGTGGACGGGGCGCAGGGCGTTCCCCATCTGCCGGTTGACGTGCAGGCGCTCGGCGTGGACTTCTACACCTTCTCCGGGCATAAGATGCTCGGCCCAACCGGCATCGGCGTGCTGTGGGGGCGGCTGGACCTGCTTGACAGGATGCCCCCCTGGATGGGCGGCGGCGACATGATCAAGCGGGTGACGCTTGAAGGATCCGCCTGGAACGACCTGCCCTACAAGTTTGAGGCAGGCACGCCCAGCATTGCCGAGGCGATCGGGCTGGGTGCGGCGATCGACTACCTCGAAGGGATCGGCATGGAAACCATCCACGCGCACGAGCAGGCCATTACGGCTTATGCGCTGGAGCGGCTCGCCGAGGTGCCCGGCCTGCACGTGCTCGGCCCGACCAACCCGGCAGAGAAGGGCGGCGTCGCGGCGATGATACTGGACGGCATCCACCCGCATGATGTCGCGCAGATCCTTGATCACGAGGGCGTCGCGGTGCGGGCGGGCCATCACTGCGCCCAGCCCGTCCACCAGCGCTACCAGGTCGTCGCTTCTACGCGTGCCAGCTTCTACCTGTACACCACGTTTGAGGAAATTGACCGGCTCATCGAAGGGCTTTATAAAGTGAAAGAGATGTTCGCCTTCTAAGGTCTTCGCGACGCGTGGTAGCGCGCCGCTCTGGCCAGGCGATGCAGACCTGTTAAGGAGCACGACAATTACACCATGGACGATCTCTACCGTGAACTGATCCTTGATCATTACCGAAACCCGCGGCGGCACGGGCTGCTCGACAATCCGAGCATCGACTATGAGGACGATAACCCGTTCTGCGGCGACCACATCCATCTGACGATCCGCCTGAACGAGAACGACGTGGTCGAGGAGGTCGGCTGGGAAGGCGAGGGCTGCGCCATCAGCCAGGCGTCGGCGTCGATGCTGTACGACTCGCTGATCGGCAAGTCGCTCGACGAGATCCGCCAGTTTGACAGGGACACGATCCTGGATATGCTCGGCATCCCGCTGACCCCGGTCCGCGTGAAGTGCGCCTTGCTCTCGCTTAAGGTGCTGAAGGCCGGTGCTTACGGCCTGACCCACTGGCCGGACGAAGATACGTAGCAAACAAACTACCCTGTCACCCAACTCAACATCAGGAGACTCGCCCATGCCCAACTTCGTCAAGGTTGCGCAAGTAGACGAGCTCGCCCCGGGCGAGCGCATTGTTGTCGAAGCCGACGACGGGCTGTTCATCGCCGTGTTCAACGTCGGCGGGAAGTTCTACGCCATCGAGGACCTGTGCACACACGACGGTGGCCCGCTGGCCGAGGGCGAACTCGACGGCTACGAGATCGAGTGCCCCCGGCACGGCGCGCGCTTTGACATCCGGAACGGCAAGGTGCTGAGCTTCCCCGCCGTGCGTGACGTACCCTGGTTTGAGGTCAAGGTCGAAGGCAACGATATCCTCGTAGATATTGAGGAATAGCCGCCGCACTAGCAGATAGAGAGCCGCGATGAGCATCGCGGCTCTTTTTCTACCTTGCCCCCGGCCCCTCTCCCAGGCCACGATAGTGGCCGCACCAGGGATGAGGGCTTCGCAACAGCAACATCGCCCCCGATACCCACACCCTGTGCGAGATTGACCTGCTCTCCCTCCCCGATACCCACATCCTGTGACTCCCTCTGACACAGCCGTATGCTATGTTACACGTGCTTGATGCGTACGGAAGGAGGAGGACCAATGGCTCTGGATGTTCAGGCTTATTATGCTGAACCGGGAGTGATGACCGACCTCAGCCGGCACGGCGACATGCTCGTCGGGCTGCCGCACGACATCGGCGAGCTGTGCAAGGTCGTGCAGGGCGTCATGGTGCACGTCTTCTGGGCGAACGCTTACGGCATGTCCGAAACGGAGATCGCGCCGCGCCGGGCGGAACTCCAACTGCGTGCGGCAAGGCATCTGCTGAACCGCATCCGTGAGTTGGACCCGCGCCCGCTCGCCATCGCCCGGCCACTGCGCAAGCGGATCCTCGGCAACTGCCGCGACTTTACCGTACTGCTCGTCGCCCTGTTGCGCTATCAGGGCATCCCTGCCCGCGCACGCTGCGGCTTCGGCACGTACTTCACACCGGGCAAGCGCGAGGATCACTGGGTGGCGGAAGTCTGGCGTGAGGACGAGGGGCGCTGGGTGCTCGTCGACGCCCAGCTTGATTCCGTGCAGATGCAGGCGTTGAAGATCGACTTTGACCCGCTCGACATCCCGCGTGACCGCTTCCTGACCGGCCCGGTCGCCTGGCAGCAGTGCCGCGTGGGCGGCGCCGACCCTGAGAGCTTCGGCATCCTCGACATGTGGGGGTTGTGGTTCGTGCGCGGCAACCTGATCCGCGACATCGCCGCACTGGCGAAGATGGAATTATTGCCCTGGGATTGCTGGGGGCTGATCGATGAGGAGGAGAGCAAGATCGACGCCAAGGCCCTTGCCCTGCTGGATCACGCCGCCCGGCTGGCGCTCGCCGGGGACGACCTGCTCGAAGAACTGCTGGCGCTGTATAACCGCGAGCCGCGGCTGCGCGTGCCCGCCGTGATCAACAGCTACCCGGCACAGGGCGTGCAGCACCGGGTCACCCTGCCTCAGCCTGAGCCCGCCTGATCTCCCAATTAACAGCAGTCGGGGGATGCCGCCGCTGGCATCCCCCGACTTGATCCGTACTGTCTGTGCAATCTGTGGACTCAAGTCCTCACTATTCCACAAGCTGCAGGTTGATCTGCCCGACGCCGCCCTCGATGATGATATTGAGCGACACGTCGGCGGTTTCATAGGCGTCGTTGGTATAGACGCTGCCATCCTGGTTGAAGCCCGCCGCCTCGACCGACCCCAGCCCGCCTCTGACAGTCACCCGCGCCCCGACGTCATTGCTCAAGAGCAGCGTCACCTCGCCGACACCGCCTGAGATCGACACGTCGAAGCTCTCCTCATAGTCGCCTGTCAGGATAATGATGGATTCCCCCGCGCCGCCCCGAACCCTGAGCGACCGGAGGTTGATCTGCGACAGGTCGAGGTTGCTCGTGCCCGCGCCGAGTGATATGTCGAGCGCCATCGGCACATCCTCGCCGAGCCGGATATCCCATTCATACTCGACGTTGGCGGCTTCCGGCAGCGTCTCCGCCTCAGGCTGGCGCACGACGAGGTCGCCCTGCCCGTCGCTCACCGAGTAGCTCACCTCCGGCGCCCAGTCCTCGATGTTGTAGGTGAACGACGCATCCATCAGCGAGTCGGCACCGCCGGAGAGGCTGAGTTCGCCCGCCCCCATCGCGATCGTCACGGCGACAACTTCCGCGCCCTGCAGATCGACGGTTTCCTCCAGCGTCTGGGTGGCGCCAACCTCTGAAAAGCCAACCGAACGGCATCCCGCCCCGGCCAGCAGCGCCAATAGCACGGCGGCAACGAGCCTCCTGACCAGCTTTCGCATATGCCTACCTCACAGTCAGTATACAGTCGGATACATAAGTCCATGCCCGCACAGCGCCCCGCTCGCCATGCGCACAAGTCTGATTGTACACAAAAAGAGGCGCGGCAGTTATCGCTGCCGCGCCTCTCAGGTGGCGGAACGCTGGTTGTTAGTGGCAGCCGCAGGCCCCTCCGCCATGGCTGCTGGCTTCCCCGCCGGTGCGGAACGAGTGCCCACACCCACAGGTCGACACGGCATTGGGGTTGTCGATGCTGAAGCCACCGCCCATGAGCGTGTCGACATAGTCGATGTTCGCACCGTACAGGTAACCCAGGCTGATCGGGTCGATGACGATGTTCACCCCCTCAAACGTAGCGGTGTAATCGTCCTCGCGGGGGTTCGGCTCGAAGGCCATCCCATACTGCATCCCTGAGCAGCCACCGCCCGCGACAAACACGCGCAGGCCGGTTTCCGCCGGCAGGTTCTTCTCCGCGAGCAGTGTCTTGATCTTCTCGACGGCTACCGGGGTTATCGAAATCACCGCCTCGCCTGTGCGCACCTCTTCAGCCATGAGTCTCCTCGCTTCTTCTAATTCGAGACGTGTCCTTGATCAAATCAGTTGGGGTGCATGCCGGTACTGCCGGGGCAGACCGCCTGCCGGCACGGCTCTATTTGGGCTGATTGTAGCATTGGCGATAATTAAAGTCAATTACATCTACTTTTTACGAACGAGACACTGGTGCGGCGGCGGGAGCGGCAGACCTTCACGAAACGCGGGGGTCGTGAATGAGGTACGAGCAGGCTTCGGCGTCCTCTTGGATATGGCTGACGCGCTGCGGCGTTGTCCCAAGCAGGCGGGTGATATATCGCTCGTCAAGCCGGCAAAGCTCGGCGTGCGAGTCGACCACACCCGCATAGGGGCAGTTCGCCGTATGCAGGACGTACCCCTTGCGCGTCTTCTCCCACCGCGCCTCATAGCCGTGCGCGGTAAGGTGCTCCACGATACGGTCCAGCCGCCGCTCGAACGGCTCGTCGGAGGCAGGGAGTTCCACCTGCTCCGCCATCCGGTCCGCAACGCCGTTGAAGAAGACGTTGATCTGGGCCTCGTCGAACGTGCTCTTGAGCTGCTCGATCATC
>DGDY01000178.1:21394-39512 GCA_002385675.1 Anaerolineales bacterium UBA3940
TGCGGTGCTGCACTTCGGGCGTCGCGATCATGCCGTCACTGCGCAGGATGTCAAGGTGGTGGCGCACAGTAACAGCCGTCAGGTTGTCGAGCGCTTCACTCAGCTCGTCGACAGTCGCCGTCTCATGTTCGCGAAGGTACTCAATGATCTTTTGCCGGGTCTTCTGCATGATCGATGCCCTTCAGCCAAAAACGGCAATCTGTTTCACGCTTTGCGCAAGCTGTGCGCACGTGCATTCTAGCTGAGGGCATAATTATTGTCAAATTGACCTTGTTTAATATCCTGTGTGCCCGGCAGTACAGGTTGCCGGGGGCCGGAATCACGGTTACTATCTGTGACGTAAATGTATCCTGCCATTGAGGAGGCTCATGTCAATCGAACACCCGCTTGAGCTTGACGAGCGTCCGCAGCCTGCCGGTAGCGAGGCGTCCGCACCACGAACCTGGCTGATCGCTGGTATCGTCGGCGTGGTGGCGCTGCTCGCGGGCGTGGCCATCGGGTACTTCGCCGCTCTGTTCGCCTTCAATCGCGGCGTCGAGGCGGCGGTTGCCGAGGTTGGTGCAATGATCCAGCAGATGCCCGCCGTCGCACAGGTGCCGCCGACCCCCACCCCGCCGCCAGCCGTCCTCGACAACGTGAGCGTGGACGACGACCCGGCGCTTGGGCCGGAGGACGCCCCGGTCGTTATTGTGGAGTTCAGCGACTTTCGCTGCCCGTACTGCAAACGTTTCCGTGATGAAACGCTGCCGAGCCTTTTAGAGGAATACGGTGATCAGATCCGCGTCGTCTACCGGGACTTCCCTGTGGTTGGCGGTGAGGTGGCGGCGATTGCCGCCGAGTGCGCCAACAAGCAGGGCGAGTTCTGGGCCTATCACGACGCGCTCTTCGAGAACTTCCGGGAGCACAATTCGCCGGAGGACTACACAGCACTTGCCGGTGAGCTGGGGCTTGACGAAGAAGCCTTCGCAACCTGCATGGAGTCCGAAGAAGTGCGCGATGAGATCATCGGCGATTACAACGACGCACGCAGCTACGGCGTCACCGGCACACCGACGTTCTTCATCAACGGCGTCCGCGTGGTTGGCGCACAGCCTATCGACATGTTCCGGGCCATCATCGAGGCCCAGCTTGCCGAGGCACAGTAACCAGCCCGCTGCTCAAAACAGGGGGCGGCTGCACGCCATGCCGCCCCCATTAGACTCAACTGAACCAACCTACCCCAAAGAAGTGCGATGAAGCCGCCACAGCGTATCTCTCCGGCGACCGGCGACCGTCCGGAACACCCGCCTGTTCCAACCCGCGTCTCGGCCCGGGCGCGGTCGCGCGCCTCCACGCGCCGGGCCGGAGAAGCAGGCGTGCTCGGCGTGGCGGGCCTGCTCGTGCTGACGCTGGCGCTGGCATTCCTCTTCCGCAACTGGCACCTTGACCGCAGCTTCATCACCTACCGGGTTGCGCAGAACCTCGCCACCGGGGAGGGCTTCGCTTACAACCCCGGCGAGCGGGTGCTACTCGATGATGCCGCGCCGCTCTACACCGCGCTCCTCGCGCTAGGCAGCCAGGTCACACCTGACCTGCCGCGTCTCGGCAACCTGATAGGGAGTGCGGCGGTCGCGCTGGGGATGGTCGGGCTGTTCCTGCTGGCGCGGTCTGCGGGCAACCTCTCCGCGTTGCTGGCAGCGGGCGTGTATGCCGCCTCGCCGCTGCTGTGGCTGTCGCTCGGCTCCGAAGCGCCGCTATGGATGGCCCTTGCGCTGCTGGCTGTCTGGCTGTACCTGCGGAACGCGTCCCCCGGCGCGGCGGTGCTGCTGGCGCTTGCCACGCTGACGCGCCCGGAGGCCGCCGTGCTGGTCGTCGTCATTGCCGCCGACGCGGTGCTGACCGGGCGGCGGTTCCGCATACTGCCCCCGGTAGCGTACGTTGTGCTGCTCGGCGCGGGCCTGATGGCGATCCGCACGCAGGTGGACGGCGGCGGCTTGCTGCCGGGCTTCCCCGGCGGCGACGCCTTCGCGCCGACCGCCATCGCCGGGCTGGGCGAACTGGCGTCGGGGCTAATGGCGCTCTCGCCGCTGTGGGCCGCGCTGCCCGTTCTGGCGCTCGCCGGGGTGGTGCAGGCGATCCGCGCTCCGCGCCCGGCGCACGGGCCGCTGCTGCTCGCTGTGTGGGCCGCCCTGCACGTGCTCACCCTGATCATCCTCGGCGTCCCTGTGATGGCCTGGCACTACCTGCCGCTCTACGCGGCGCTCGTGGCGCTCGCCGGGCTGGGGGTGAAGGGACTGGCCGGGCAAGTCAGGCAGCCCGCGCCCTCCCGGGCGATGGCAAGCGCAGGCGTGCTGCTACTCGCGGGGGCGGCGGGCCACACCGCGCTGGCGCTCACGCTCGGCGGAAGCCCGGAACGCTGGGCGGCGCTCGCGCCCGACCCCGCCAGCCCGGCCTACGGCGAGGCGGGGCAGTGGCTCCGCGAAAACACGCCGCCCGGCGCGTCAGTCGGCACGGCAGAGATCGGCGTGCTGGGCTACACCTCGGAGCGGCCCATCGTGGACGCAGGCGGGCGGCTCCAGCCGGGCATCGCGGCGGCGAACGCGCGCGGCGACGCGGCGTGGTGGCTGAACGCCTACGCGCCGGAGTACCTCGCGCTCGACGCGGGCGAGGTGGAGGCGCTCGCAGGCGACGGCTGGTTCCGCGAGGCGTACGCCGAAATCGCCCGCACCGGCCCGGCAGGCGAGGTGACGATCCTGACGCGCACCACTCCCCCCGCCCCGATGACCCGGCATGCCGCCGGGCTGATCGCCTTCCCCGGCGGGCTGCGGCTGAACGCCCTCGCCGCCGACTTCGCGCTCGACCCGCTGGAGGAGGGGCGGCTGGCCCGCGTCGAGTTGGAGTGGCTGCTTGACGAACCAGCAGCGGGCACGTACCACGTCGGCATCCGCGTCGAGAACCGCGAGGGTACGCTGGCCGCATTGCAGAGCGCCCCACTCGACCTGAGCGGCGCGCCGGTCGGCGAGCTGTTCACGACGTGGCACAGCATCACGCTTGCGCCCTCGCTCCCGCCGGGCGTGTATGATGTGTCGGTCGGCGTCGGGCCGGATCCGGCGGAGTTGACGTGGCAGGCTGTGGCGCAGGGCAAGATCCCCTTCCCCGAGTCGGCGTTCATCGGCGCGGTATCGGGCAGCCAGGTCGATTTCGGCGACCTCGCGCTGGTCGGCTACCGGCTGGCGCGCATGGATCAGAACGTCGAGATTATCCTGCTGTGGCAGGCGATGCGCGCTCCGCAGACCGACTACATCGTGTTCGTGCAGGTGCGGAACGCGCAGGGCGCGGTGCTGGCCCACGAGCAGCGCGAGCCGCAGGAGGGCGCCTACCCCACGTCGGTGTGGTCGCCGCAGGAGCGCGTGCCGGACACCTACCTGATGGAAGGGCTGAACCTGCCGCCGGGGGACTACGAGGTCTATACCGGGCTGCTGGATGCGGAAGGCAACCGCGTGCTGACGCGCGACGGGCGGGATGCGGTGCTCGTCGGGCGGTTGAGCGTCACACCGTGAGTGAGCTTATAATCTTAGTCGAGATACGTACCCGGAGAAACGAGGCAACGAATGAACTGGCAAACCCTGATCATCGACCTGGTGATCCTCGCTATTTTTGGCGCGGCGGTTTACTCCTTCCTCATCCTGCCCCGGCAGCGCGAGTTCAAGAAGCGGCAGGAGTTCGTGCGGGACCTAAAAATCGGCACGCGCGTCACAACTTATGGCGGCATGATGGGCACGGTCACAGCCATCGACCGTGAGACGAACATCGTCACGCTGGAGATCGCGCCGGGTGTCGAGGTGAAGTTCATGGGCCCGGCCATCATGGGCGAGTTCGACCCGGACCAGGTGGCCGCGAGCGTGCGCAAGGCGCTGGGTGAGCGCGAGGGCTAGGCTGACGTGCAGATCCAGGTTGCAGTTGCGAAGGTGCCGCAGTACGCGGTCAGCGAGAGCGGCGACACACTGGAGATGATCGAGCGCCCGCAGGGCGGGCTGTCGCTCGTGCTGGCGGACGGGCAGCGCTCCGGCCACGCGGCCAAGTCGATCAGCACGCTCGTTACCAGCAAGGCGATCTCCCTGCTTGCGGAGGGCGTGCGCGATGGCGCTGCCGCACGTGCCACGCATGATTACCTCTACACGGCGCGGCGGGGCAAGGTCTCCGCGACGCTCAACATCATCTCGGTCGACATGGTAACCAAGACGCTCGTGCTCTCGCGCAACAGCCACTGCCCGATCATCGTGCAGCTTGGCCCCGACGAGCAGCACCTGCTTGACGACCCCGCGCCGCCTATCGGTGTGCAGCGCGCCGTCAAGCCGCAGATCGAGGAACTGCCCCTGCGCACGGGGATGATGGCCGTCGTCTATACGGACGGCATCCTCGGCGCGGGCGAGCGCAGCGGCAATCCCATCGACGTGCCCGCCTCTGTCGGCGAGCTGTACAGGCGCTACGCAGGTGAGCCGCAGATCGCCACGCCCGTGGCGGACACCCTGCTGGCGGAGGCCATCGAGCGCGACCAGGGACGCCCGCACGACGACATGTCGATCGTCGTCGTGGCTGTCGCACCGGAGGCCCCGGACGACGTGCGCCGTCTTCAACTGACATTCCCCATCCCGCCTGTCATGAGGCCATGATGAGCAGTCAGGGGGGAGCGCCCCATGGAGTCAAGCGGCAGTCGAGCTTCCGCAGATGAATCCGGCAGTCCCCGGCTCAGGGTGGGCGTCGTCGGGCCGTCCGCTGCAGGCAAATCGCTGCTTGTTGCCGCACTGCGGGAGGCGGGCTACGACGCCCGGCACATCGCGCAGGAGCATTCCTATGTGCCGGATATGTGGCAGCGCATCTCGAAGCCGGACGTGCTGATCTACCTCGATGTGAGCTATGAGGTCAGCCGCCAGCGCCGACCACAGGTCACGTGGGGGCCGGAGCGCCGCGTCGAGGAGGTCGAGCGGCTGCGCCACGCTCGCCAGCACGCCGACCTGATTATCCACACAGATGATTTGTCGCCCGCCGAGATACAGCGGTGGGTATTTGCATTTCTGCAGGAGTGGAGAGGCAACCATGAACGGCAAAGCCGCTGAGGAGCTGTTTGACCGGGCATTTGCTCTCTACGAGCGCGGGGCATACGCAGAAGCCGACGCGCTTCTGAGGCAGGAGGGCGGCGCTTACCCGGATCACGAGGCGCGCATCCTGTTCTGGCGCATGTGCCTGACAACGCTGGCAGGCCAGCCGGAGGAGGCGATCCGCGTCTTCGAGCAGGCGCTGGCGTCCGGGCACTGGTACGGCGAACGGATGCTCCGGGCTGACCCCGACCTGGCGGCGCTGCAGGGCCGTGACGACTTCGAGCGGTTAGTTGAGGAGTGTATCGCACGGCAGGCAGCGGCACAGGCCGCGACGCAGCCCTACATGCCCGTACTCAGGCCAGCCGCGCAATTCGACGCGCCTTACCCGGCACTGCTGGCGTTGCACGCGAACGCCTCAAGCGCCGGCGAGTCCGCGCGATACTGGCAGCCCGCGACCGGCTGGGGCTGGCTCGTCGCGCTGCCGCAGTCCACACAGGTCGCCGCAAGCGGCATGTTCAACTGGAGCGACCGCGAGCAGGCCCTTGCCGACCTCACCGGCTACTATCACTCCCTGCTTGAAAGCCACCCCGTCGATCAGGGGTGTATTGTGCTGGGCGGCATGTCGCTGGGCGCGGCCACGGCGATCCGGGCGCTGCTTACCGGCAGGGTCCGTGCACGGGGGTTCATCGCCGTAGTTCCGGCCTTCGGCAGCGCAGATAGCTGGGAACCGCTCATCGCGGAGGCTGCGGATTCCGGCCTGTGCGGCGTGATGCTGCTCGGCGAGCAGGACCGCTACCACTACGACAGCGCCGTGAGGGTCCACGAGATGATGCGGGCGCACGGGCTTGATGTCCGCGTCACCACCTACCCCGACCTCTCGCACCGCTTCCCTCCGGGCTTCGAGCCGGTGTTGCAGAGCGCGCTGGCGTTTGTGACGGGCGGCTGATGGCCGCTAAGTAAGCGATCACGGGCTGCCCGCCCCATATTGACACTCCCTACAGCGGGAGTTAAGATTACGCCATCGCCGAGCCCGAGTCTCGGTTTTATTTACGTCTGCTCTGTTAAACCCAGTTTGGAACGGGCTCACCCGTTGAGGAGCGCTCCGTGAGTATTTTCCCGCTGATCTGGCTGGGCGCTGCCGTCGTCGCGGGGGCGCTGCTGGCTGTGTTCCGGCCCGGTCGCCACGTGACGTGGCTGGTGATCATCGCCTTTATCGTTGCCTTTGCCGTCTGGACGGCCCTGCCGAACAACCCCGGCTTCCGGCTCGACATCGACGGCGACGGCGAGCTTGAGATCGACCGAGATATCGAGGTGCGGCAGGGCCTTGACCTGGCCGGTGGCGTGAAAGTGCTGCTTGAGGCCGACCTGCCCGACGGCCAGAGCCCGCCCCCGGGCGCGATGGACGAGGTGCGGCGCATCGTCGAGAGCCGCATCGATGCGCTCGGTGCGCTGGAGCCGATTGTGCAGCTTCAGGGCGAGAGCCGCCTGATCGTCGAGCTGCCCGGCTTGGACGACCCGGAGAGCGCGGTTGAGCTGATCCGCGAGACGGCGCTGCTGGAGTTCGTCGAGGTGCCCGGCCCGATCCCGGCAGGTATGCCGATCCTGACCAGCTACGCCGTTGAGCAGGAGAACATCACCAGCCCCGGCGAAGCTGAGGCCGAAGCGGACGGTGGGGCCGATACCCCGACCATCTACGAGACGGTGATGACCGGCGAAATCCTGCGCACCGCCGACGTGCAGTTCGACCCGACGACTGGCGAGCCGCTTGTGACCTTCACGCTCACCCCGGAGGGCGCGCGGCAGTTCGGCGAGTACACCAGCCAGCACATCGGCGGCTGGCTTGCCATCGTGCTGGACGGCGTGGTCGTCTCCGCCCCGCAGATCAACGACGCCATTACCGGCGGCGAGGGCGTGATCCAGGGGCAGTTCACGCTGGAGGAGGCAACGCGGCTTGCCACGCAGCTTCGCTACGGCGCGCTGCCCATCCCGCTTGAGGTCCAGTCGACCAGCACCATCGGCCCCACGCTGGGCGAGATCTCGGTGGAGCAGAGCATCCGCGCCGGGCTGATCGGCATTGTCGTGGTGCTGCTGTTCATGCTGATCTACTACCGGCTGCCGGGCGTGGCGGCGGCGCTGGCGCTGGTCATCTTCGCGCTGATCAACTTTGCGCTGTACAAGCTCATCCCCGTCACGATGACGCTGCCCGCCATCACCGGCTTCCTGATCTCAGTCGGCACGGCGGTGGACGGCAACATCCTGATCTTCGAGCGGCTGAAAGAAGAACTGCGGCGCGGGCGCACCGTCGAGCGCGCGGTGGAAGCGGGCTTCGACCGGGCGTGGACCTCGATCCGCGACTCGAACCTCTCGACGCTGATCATCGCCGGGGTGTTGTACGCCTTCGGCACGAGCTTCGGCGCAGGGACGGTGCGCGGCTTCGCCGTGACGCTCGCGCTTGGCCTCATCATCAACCTGTTCACGGCGATTACCGTCACGCGGACGTTCCTCCACTTCCTGCTCATCCCGGTGAAGGACGACGTGATCGAGCGCCAGCCCGGCCTGATGGGCCTGTAAGGAGGGTCGAGGATGTTTACGAACTTCGTGCAGCGACGCCGTATCTACTACCTGATCTCGGCAGTGGTGATCACCCTGGGCATCATTGCGATGATCTACTCGACCATCAGATACGGCAGCCCGGTCCGGCTGAGCATCGACTTCCGGGGCGGAAGCCTGTTTGTGGTCGAGTTCGAGGACGAGGCGTCGGAGACGGCGATCCGCGAGGTTTATACCGACTTCGGGCTGGACGACCCGATCATCCAGCAGCTTGGCGACCCGTCCGAGAACCGCTGGCAGATCCGCGCGGGCACGCTCGCGCCGGACCAGCAGGCCGCGCTGATCAGCGCGCTGGAAGAGCGGGTCGCGCCGATTGCCGAGGACCGCTCCACGCTTGACGTGATCTCGCCTGCCGTCGGCAGCGAGGTGACGCGCGCCGCGATCCTCGCGGTTCTGGCCGCCGGGCTTGTCGTGCTCGGCTTCATCTGGTTCGCCTTCCGCAAGGTGTCGAACCCCATCCGCTACGGGGCGAGTGCCATCATCGCGATGTTCCACGACGTGCTCGTGACGATGGGCGTGATGTCCGCGCTGGGCATCTTCTTCGGCTGGGAGGTGGATGCGCTGTTCCTGACCGCGATGCTGACCGTTGTCGGCTTCTCCGTGCAGGACAGCATCGTCGTGTTCGACCGCATCCGCGAGAACCAGCCCAAGTACCGGCATGAGGACTACGAGACGATAGTCAACCGCTCAGTGCTGGAGACCATCCACCGCTCGCTGGCGACGCAGCTCAACGCGATCTTCGTGATGGTGGCGATCCTGCTGTTTGGCGGGGCGACGATCAAGCAGTTCATCGCCATCCTGCTCATCGGCCTGCTGAGCGGCACGTATTCTTCGATCTTCACGGCGGTGCCGCTACTCGTCTCGTGGGAGAAGGGCGAACTGCCGTTCGTCGGGCGGCGGGCGTAGGGGCACAAGCCCACCCTCTGAGGCTGAGGAGGGGGTTCAACGTTAGCCTACCGCAACCAGATCGGCAAAGGTGTTGTATCCCCAGCTCTATGAAGGGGCGATTCTAAGCGCGTCAGACGCACTGCCCCCTAGCAGGGGGAAGTGGCGGCCCGAAAAGGGGGTGGGAGGTAGGCCACACCACCCGTGCCAACACATCCCACCTGCTTAACCTGACAATCATAGGGGCACAGCATGCTGTGCCCCTATACACGAATTTAAAATACTATTAATTGCCATCTCGAGGGGTTCCCCCCGCTTTTAGGGCATTGCCTAATCACCCACCGGCTTCACGCCCTCCGGCGCGTCGATCCACACCGGCTCGGGCGTGATGTGGTCCTCGGGGCGCGGGCCGGGGTCATCGAGGCCGCTGTCCGGGAACAGGTTCAGCGCCTCAACGGTCATGTCGTGGTCGCACACGATCTGGCAGCTCAGCCGCACCTGGCCGAGCAGGCCGCGTGCCGACAGCCGGTCGTACTCGGCCTGCGTCATCTTCTCCGGCTCGCCCTCCTTAAAGACAACCCGGCAGGTCGTGCACTTGGCATTGCCCCCACAGCGATGCAGCAGATCGACGCCGTTGTCCTTGAGGGCTAGCACCAGCCGCTGACCAGCCGGCACTTCGAAGGTGATGTTGTTGTTGGCGGTGATCCTGGGCATGAAACTCTACTCCTTCGTTAAGGCTATCAGAAGAATCAGCCATGGTGATTATAACGAAGGAGCAGTAAGTTTCACGGCTCACCGGGGGCATTGGCGTGGCGCTCCCGCCGCCTGAACAGGTCGCCCAGCACGTACTCGTCGAGCAGGTGCTCCAGCAGGGGCCCAACGAGCGGCGCGGTGAGGATCGAGCCGACCATCGCGACGAGACCCAGCAGCCAGTCACCGAGCGACGCCGCACCGAGGAACGGGCTCAGCACCGGGCGAAGCCGGTGGTAAGGCGACGGGATGTACGCGAAGGTGATGCCGTCGTCGAGGTCGTCGGTCGTCCAGGTCACCGTCTCCGTGCGGACGTAAGGCGTGCTCCGGACCTCGGCGACATTTTGCGCTGCGTAGAAGGCGTTCTGGGGGAAGTCCTGAATCTCAACCTCGGATGGCGGGCACGAGAAGACCCGGCACAGCCGCATCTCGACCTGCGTGCCGTCGTCCAGCTCCAGCGGGATGGAGGCGGTGGCCCCCGTGCCGAGCGGTTCGATGGTGACCTCTCGCAGCAGGAAACCGCGCGGGCGGCTGGCGACCTCGCGCTCCGGTATCGTCATGACCTGGTCGCCGTAGAGCACCTCACTGCCGCGCCGCACGTCGTATATAACCACCTCGTTCACGAGCAGGGTATCGCCGCTTGGCGCAGGGCGGGCACTGACCCGGTAGCCCGTCACGACGACGGTCAGCGGCAGAGACTGTGGGGCGCCCTCAAATATACCCTCCGGATCGACGGATGCGTCTCCCGCGGGCGACTCATCAGCGTCGAAGCTCACCATCGCCAGCGGCCTGACCAGCAGCACGACAAGGACCGCCACGCCGATCAGCCCGGCGACGCCGAGCGCCAGCGGAAGCAGCCTGCCGAACCCTGTTCCCCTCGCTGCGGGCACAGGCGCAGCCCGCCGGGCCCGCCTCGCCGAGCGCACCAGCGCGACGACCACCCAGGCCGCAGCCACGCCGAGCACCAGCGCCGCCGCCGCGCGGAAGTCGACCACAGCCAGCCCTGCCGCCAGCACCACCCCGCCGATCACGATGAGCGCCGCGATGGCGGTCAGCACCAGCGAGCGTTTCTCGTTCCCCCCTCCAGTCGCCATGTGATCTCCCCCTCCCCCGGCCTGCCGTTCAGCCCGCTAATCCGGTGATGGCGGCGCGGAGGATGGCAGCGGCAGCATGAACCAGAACACCGAGCCTTTCCCCTGCTCACTGCGGACGCCGATTGTGCCGCCGTGCCCTTCCACGATACGCCGGGCAATTGCCAGCCCGAGTCCGGAGCCGTGCCGGTCGCTTGTGTCGTCGTCGACGCGAAAGAACTTGTCAAAGACGTGAGGAAGATGCCGCTCCGAGATGCCGATGCCCGTGTCCTCCACCTCCACCCGGAAAAAGTTGCCGTCAAGCCCGCCGCGCAGCCACACATGCCCGCCAGGCCGGGTGTATTTGATAGCGTTCGAGAGAAGATTCAGCACCACCTGCCGGATCTTCTCCGCATCTCCTACAACATGAAAACGCCCATCGGGGGTGGGGAGTTCCGTGTCAAGGGTGATGTTGCGTGCGTCGGCCTGCTGGCGCATCGTCTCGGCGGCATCCCAGATCAGCCGGATGATGTCAACGGGCCGCCGCTGCAGGCGGGTGCGCCCCGACTCAAGGCGCGCGAAGTCGAGGAACTCGGTGGTCAGGTTGGTCAGGCGGCTTGTCTCCTGCTGGACGGTTTCGAGGAGCTTGCGGCGCTTCTCCTCGCTCAGCTCAGGCCGGTCGATGATGTGCATGGTCGCCCGGATGGCCGCCAGCGGCGTGCGGATCTCGTGCACCATCTCGGAGATGAGGTCGCTCTGCTCGAACAGGCGCGCATTCTCGACCGCAACCGCCGCCTGCGCAGCCAGCGTCGTCAGCGTGTTCACGTCCTCGTCGGTAAAGGCGCGGTCGTCGCGCTTGTTCACGGCTTCAAGGCAGCCGACGATCCGTCGCTGCACGCGCATCGGCACGGCGAGCAGGTTGCGCGTGCGGAAGGTCGTTGTGTCGTCAATCTGGCTTGACCAGCGCGGCTCCTGGCGCACGTCGGCGATGAGCAGCGGCTCGCCATGCGTGACGACCCACCCGGCCAGACTGTTGTCGAGCGGCACCTCGACGGACTCAAGCGACAGCCCTTCCGGGTCGATGGACGCCTCGAAGTGCAGCGTGCCGCTGCGGTTCAGCAGCAGGATCGACGCTGCCTCGGTTTCGATGAGGTCGGTTGCCGCGCGGACGATCTGCTCCAGCAGCGTGTTAATGTTGAGCGTCGAGTTGAGCGTACGGCTGATCTCCATCAGCCGCTCGTAGCGCGCAAGCGTCCGCACGTAGCGGCGGATGATGCTGTTCTCGTCTCGTAGCATCTCAGGCAGGTCCGCATCCGTCATCAGCCGTCACCCTCCAGCGCCTCCACCAGCCGGGGGAGCACCGTCGCAACGTCGTCGTGGATCACGACAGCCGCGTCGTCATCTACGAATGTCTCATCATAATTTACCACGATGAGCTGTGCGCCGTGCGCCTTTGCAATGATCGGCAGGTCCGATACGGGGGCAACCTCCAGCGATGACCCGGCGATCAGCATCACGTCGCAGATGCGCGCCTCACGCTGGGCGGCCCGCAGCACACGGATCGGCAGCGCCTCGCCGAACAGGATGACATTCGGCTTGAGCACGCCGCCGCAGCCCGCACAGCGCGGGATATCGCCCTCCTCGATGAACCGCCATATAAAGCTCTCCGTTTCAACCTCGGCGAAGCACTCGACGCACGTCGCGAGCCGCATATGCCCGTGCACCTCGTACACCTGGCGGGAGCCAGCCCGCGTGTGCAGCATGTCGATGTTCTGCGTGATGACGGAGCGGATTATGCCCAGCGCCTCCAGGCGGGCCAGCGCGATGTGTGCCGGGTTCGGCTGCGCCTCCAGCATGCGGCGGGCCAGCGGCCTGATCCAGTCGAAGAAGCTGCGGGGGTTGTAGCGGAAGCCCACCATCGAGGCGACCTCAAAGGGGTCGTGCTGCGACCAGAGGCCGGAGTTGGGGCTACGGAAGTCGGGGATGCCTGAGGGCGTGCTGATGCCCGCGCCGGTCAGCGCAACCGCATAGCGCGCAGAGCGCAGGAGGGCGGCGGCTTGATCAAGCGGGGTCTGCGGCGTCATCGGCGGGCAGGCATCACTGCGTCCCGGCACGCTCGCGCAGCGCCAATGCGAGGCGATGATACGCCTCCGCTGGCGGAGCGCCGGGCGCATGTAGAGCAGGCTCAGGCTGTGCCGGTACCAGGCCGACGTGCTCCGCACCGAGGCCCTTCTGAATCACAGGCACGTTGAGCGCAGGCGGTTCAGGTGTGCTGTAGACGAGCAGTGCGCTCACCCGCGCGGCGCTTGCACCCGCCTGCCGCAACGCCCGCAGCATGCGGTCGGCCAGCGCGAGCGAGGCACGGGTCGGCTCCGCGAGCAGCATAAGGTGCGTGCTGGCGGCGAGCAGCGCCTCACCGCAGGCGTCTAGCTGATCGCCGGGGTCCACAAGCACGCGGTCGGCCAGCGGGGCGAGCGCCGCCAGCACCCGGCGCAGGCTGGGTGCGTCAAGCGACAGGGCGCGCAGCGCCGATGCCGGGCAGGGCAGCACGGCCCCGCCGCCGGCGAGCGGTCGCAGTGCTTCCTGCACATCCTCTGGCCGGGGGACGGCACCGCCACTCAGGAACGGGGTGACAGCGTCTGCCCCGTTCTGAGGGCCAAGCACGACGACACGGTCACCGGCTGCGGCCAGCGCCGCCGCGAGGTTCCGTGCCGCCGCCGTCGTCTCGCCATCATGCAGCACGCTCAGGCAGGTGATGACGCTCTGCGGCTTGCGGGGCGGCGCGGCGGCCTGAGCGGGACGCCGGGCGAGCAGGGAGCGCACCCGCGCGATCAGGTCTGCCGGGTGGACGGGCTTCGCCAGATAATCGTCCGCGCCCGCCTGGAAGCCCGTCGCCTTGTCGTCGAGAAGGCTCTTGGCGGTGAACATCAGGATGGGCACGCTGGCGGTCGGATGGTGTGCGCGCAGGCGGCGCACAAAGGTGAAGCCGTCCTCGCCGGGCATCATGACGTCCAGCAGAATCAGGTCGGGTAGCTCCGTCTGCAGAAAATCCCAGGCAGCCGGGGCGTTCTCGACCGCGCTGACGCGGTAACCGTGATCCTCAAGGACCAGACTGACCAGCACCCGGGTATCAGGGTCATCATCGACGACAAGAATGTGCGGCGTAGTCATGTGGTAATCGGCTTCTCGCTTTTGTGTGCTTGTGGGTTCCAGCGGGCCGGCCCATCAGCGGTCCACAGAGTGCCTGCCAGTGTAGCAAAAAAGGGTATTGCCAGCAACAGACTCCGGGCTGACCCGCCAGCCCTTCAACCCGCCATTCCTAACGACTTTGTAACGTCCTGTACACGTGCAAGCTACTTGCGCGGGTATTTTGAACAGTGTATATTGGCCGTGTCCGGAGACTTGAAACTGGCATCAGCAGGTCAATTTCACCACCAACGGGGTCAGAATGACGGAAAAAATCCTGGTCGTCGACGACGAAGAAATGACTGTTGAAATTCTGGGCATCGTGCTCCAGCGCCACGGCTACGAGGTGATCAAGGCATACCGGGCTGAAGAAGCACTGCGGAAGGCATACCGCATGCACCCCGATCTCGTGCTGCTCGACATCATGATGCCCGATATGGACGGTTGGGAGGCCTGCCGCCGGTTGCGCGAGCTCTCCGACGTGCCGATCATCTTCCTGACAGCACGGACAGATACCGAGGACATCGTTCGTGGCCTGGAGATGGGCGCGGACGACTATATCGTCAAGCCGTACGACAATGACGAGCTTATCGCGCGCATTAAAGCCCATCTGCGCCGCGCACCGAAGAACAAGATGGTCGAGGAGCTCGTGTTCGACGGCGGGCGCTTCACCATTAACCTGATGAACCGCGAAGTCCGGGTGGACAACAAGCTGCAGCACCTCACCCCCAAGGAGTTCGCGCTGCTCAGCCTGCTCGCACGGAACGCCGGGCGCGTCCTCACGCGCAAGGAGCTTGTTACCGAGGCGTGGGGGCAGGAGTACTCGGACGCGATCGACAGCCTCAAGCTGTACATCCACTACCTGCGCAAGAAGATCGAGAAGGACCCCTCCCGCCCGGAGTACATCCTCACCTCGCGCGGGGTCGGGTATCGCTTCGCGAATAAGTAGCGCAAACAACACTCTCGCCGCTGCCCGGCGAACAAAGCACATTACACTGGCAGCATCAGCCCAGTGTGCGGCAACCGGTATCGCAGGCTGCACAGCCGGTTATGCCCGCACCCCTGCCCCATCCCCATAAGGAGACACGCTCATGCCAGCCGAAGCCCTGCCTGAGTTGGTCCACTTCACCCTGCCCCGGGGCACGCAGATCGCCGCCTACGTTGGCGGGCCGGAAACGGGGACGCCCGTCGTGCTGCTGCACGGCGGCGGCACGGATCACGCCCTGATGTCGTGGCGGAAGACCATGCCCGCGCTCGTCGATGCCGGTTATCGCGTCTTCGCCCCGAACTACCCCGGCTATGGGGCCAGCCCGCCCGACGACCGCATCACCACGACAGACGACATGATCCACCTGCTGGAAGAGATGCTGGACTTCTGGGCGCTGCCTCAGGCTGTGCTGGTCGGCCTGTCGATGGGTGGCGCGGTGGCGCTCGGCTACACCCTCGCCCACCAGGAGCGTGTCAAGAAGCTGGTGCTCGTCGGGCCGTATGGTATTCAGGACAGAGTGCCCTACCACTTCTGGAGCTACCTCTACCTCAAAGTCCCCGGCGTGCTGGACTTCTCGTGGGGGTTGGTGCGCAACTCACGGAGCGTCGCCCGCATGATGCTGAACAGCATCATCCGCAACCCGGAGTCCCGCACCGACGAGCTTCTCGAAGAAGTGCTGGACGCCATGAAGAACCCCCACTCGCAGCGCACCTTCGCCCGCTGGCAGCACGACGAGGTCCGGCGTGACGGCGTGAAGACCAACTACACTGAGCGGCTGCATGAGATCACGATCCCTGTGCTGCTCGTGCATGGCACGCACGACACCGGCGTGCCGCTGGCCTACGCCGAACGGGCCGCCTCGCGCCTGCCGAACGCCCGCCTGGAGGTCTTTGAGAATGCCGGGCACTGGACGCAACGCGACTACCCCGATCGCTTCAACCGGCTGCTGCTGGAGTTTCTTGCAGAGAGTTGAGTCAAGGCGCGATACGCCGGTAGGGGCGGAGTTCGCACCCTCTTCGTCGGCCCTGCGGGCCGCCACTTCTCCCTGTTAGGGGGCAGTTTATCTCGCTACAAGCGGAAGAGCCGCGACTAAACGTCGCGGCGTTTTTCTCCACGTTGTCCTTCATCACGTCACCTGATCGCCCCTAATAGGGAGGATATAAGTCGCGGGGCGACCACTCGCAGAGGTGGACCGAAAGTGTACGCCCCGCGTTTTATTTGCTACAATACCGGGAGTGGATCTGAACGAGCGTTCATAATCGTCAGCAGTAGAGAGACGCATGTCCAAACCCGGTCAATCCTTACAGCGCACCCGCGCCATCATCCGCAAAGAATTCAAGCACGCCCTGTTCGACCCGGGCTTCCTGTTCCTGACGCTGTTCGCACCGGCAGTGATGCTGATGCTGCTGTCGTACGTCTTCTCGTTCGACCTCGGCGAGATCTCACTCGCCCTGCTCGACAGCGACCAGTCGCCCCAGTCACAGGCCTTCATCCGCCAGCTCACGGCAGATGGCGACATAACCATCGACCAGGTCGTCGGCAGCCACGAGGAGATCGTCGAGCTGTTCCGCGAGGGGCGCGTGGACGCCGCGCTCGTCATCCCGCCGGGCTTCGGGCGGAACGTGGCCGCGCAGACTCCCGCCGACGTGAACCTGGTTGTGGACGGCAGCGATGCGACGGGGGCATTGCAGGCAATTAGCTCCATCCAGCAACGGGTGCAAGCCTTTTCAGCCGCCCGGACCGCTCGCATGGCCGCACCCTTCGATGCCCGCATCCGCGTGTGGTACAACGAGAACCTCAAGTCGCAATACAGCATGGTCCCCGGCCTGATGGCGGTGGTGCTCATCCTGCCACCGATGGCCCTCGCGCTCGGTATCGCCCGTGAGAAGGAGAGCGGCTCGCTGGAGACGCTCGTCACGACGCCGGTGCTGGGGCGCGAGTACCTGCTCGGCAAGCTGATGGTCTACCTGCTGCTGGGCGTGGTGGGGGCGCTGGTAGCGCTCGCGTTGGCAGTGTTCTGGTTCCGCGTGCCATTCAGAGGAAGCGTGGGGCTGTTCGTGCTGCTCACGGCTGATTACCTCTTCGCGCTGATGGGCCTCAGCCTGTTCATCTCGAACTTCGTCGCGAGCCAGCGCACGGTCTCGGCGATCATCCTGCTCGCATTCTTCATCCCCAGCTTCTTCCTGACCGGCCTGCTCCTGCCCATCGACACGTCGTCCGCCATCTCACAGGCGCTGTCCTACAGCCTGCCCGCGACGCACTACATCACCATCGCGCGCGGGCTTGCGCTGAAGGGCATCGGTCTGGCGGCCCTGTGGCAACCAGCGGCGGCGCTCTTCGCAATGGGAGCTGCATCCACCATCGCCAGCATCGTCGTGTTCAAGAAGAAAATCGCCTGAGGGGGAGCCGTGCTGCATCGTCTGGCGTCACTCATCATTAAAGAGATTATCCAGTTCGTCCGCGACCCGGTGCTCGTTGCTTTCGTGCTGATCGCCCCCCTCCTGCAGATTGTGCTGATGGGGCGGTCCGTCAGCCAGGGCGTGGAAGGGATGCCGGTGGCGGTGGTGGACTACGACCTCACGCCGCTGAGCCGGGAGATCATCACCGCGCTCGACAATACGGACGAGATTGTCGTCTCCGCCTTCCCCAACCGGCTGGAGGATGCGCAGCAGCTTGTCGACCGGGGCGACGTGATCGGGATGGTCGTCATCCCGCGCGGCTTCATGCAGGACACTCGCTCGGCGACGAAGGTCGCGCAGATTCAGGTCATCATCGACGGCAGCAGTTCGGTCATCGCCGCCCAGACGCTGAGTGCGGCACAGAGCGCGGTGCAGTCGCTTGCCAACAATGCGGCCATTGCAGCGACCAGCCGTCCGCTCGGCGGCATCCGGGTGTTCGTCGAGGCGCTGTTCAACCCGACGCTGAGCCTGCGCCCGGACTCGATCATCTCGGAGATAGCGTTGATCACGTTCGAGGTCACGATCCTTGTCGCCGTGATGGGCATCGTCCGTGAGCGCGAGATCGGCACGCTTGAGATGTTGAGCATCACCCCGCTGCGCCGGCTGGAGCTGCTTGCCGGTAAGGCCATCACCCCGATGATCGTCGGCATGATCAACTTCCTGCTGATGTTCGTCGTCGTGCGGGTCGTGTTCGACATACCCATGCGAGGCTCGTTCCTCGCCCTGCTGGGGCTGACGGTGCTCTACCTCGGCGCTGAGGTTGCCTACGCGCTGTTAATCTCGACACTGACGCAGTCGCAGCAGCAGGCGACGACGGTCGTGTTTGTGTGGGCAATTGCCTGCGTAACGCTCTCCGGCTTCCTCGTACCGATTACGACGCTACCGAAAGCGATGCAGTGGATATCATGGGCGGTTCCGCTGCGGCACTACCTTGCGAGCATACGGAGCATCATGCTGAAGGGGACGCCGATCGCGGCGCTGCTCCCGCAGACCATTGCGCTTGCCGTCCTGGGCGTGGTGATGATGCTGCTCACCACCCGGACGCTCAGCCGCGTGACGGATTAGGCAGATACCTGTCTCTTATACACATCT
>DGDY01000170.1 GCA_002385675.1 Anaerolineales bacterium UBA3940
GCCATGCACCTGCCAGACGGTGCGCGTGTCGCGCTCGTCGAAGCCCATCACTTCGGCCACACGGCGGCGGTTGGCGAGCACGCTGTCCGGGTCATCGCCAACCGTCGAGCCGACATTTAGTGAATCAAAAGGGGGTGCGCTTGTGCCGCCGCGCCGGGTGAAGATGCCGTGTACCAGGCCGGTTACGGGGCGCAGCGCCGTGAACTGGTAGAAAACCACATCATGATGCTTGACTCGTTCCATGGCGACAGTCTAACATATTCACATTGAAGCGGCTACAGGTTCGGGTGATGAGCGGATCATCGCCCTCCCCCTCTTCTTGCCTATCCCACATCGTCATGATAAGTTTCTTGATTAGATTAACACTAGCCGTACCAGCCGCATCCCCCTATAATGTGAAATGATTTTATAGCAATGAACTTCTCATGAAGCCATACACGGACTCAGCTCAGCGACAAGCCGCGTTCAGCCGGCTCTATAATCTAGGACAATCTTTCGGCGCGGTGTTCGACCTGCAGGAGCTGATCCGCCGCATCGTCGACGCTGCACTGTCGTTGAGCGACGCCGACGAGGCAGTGCTTGCCATTATTGACCCGGACCCGACGCTCCGCAATCTTGGTTTGCGCGCTGTGCGAAGCGGCTCGCCAACACACGATTACACGCCGCTTGCCAACGGCGACCATCCACTCGTGGCTGCCGTACAGAAACGCAATACCCCGGTCGAACTGCCGGCAGACCTGGCGGCGCTTACCGCAGCGAACGCCCACTCCCTTTCCGACCTTTCCGACCGCCCGGCGATCTTCGTGCCGATGCGCCGGAACGAGGGTATTCTGGCGGTGCTGGGCGTGCTCAGGCCGCCCGGCGCAGACCCCTTTCCCGAGCACGTGCAGGAGCTTCTCACCGGGCTGAGCAGCTACGGCGCCATCGCGATTGAAAACGCCCGTCTCTACAAGCAGGCGCTCGACCGCACGATGGAGCTCAGCCTGCTCGTCGAGTCCTCTAATGCCGTCTCCTCGTCGCTGGACCTCAGCAGTGTGCTGAACGCCATCGCCCGCTACATGATGCGCGCGCTCGACGCGCACTGGTCGATTATTTCCGTTTGGGACCCCGAGACACACGAACTGCGGCGGCTGGCCGAGCATCGCCAGGCGGTCTGGCCGATGGAGAAGGGCCCGCTCCTGAATTTGCGGGAGGAGGCGTGCTACCGCATGCTCGTCGAGAGCGAGCAGCCCTTCCCGGTGCACTACACGCGCAGCACTGCCGAGGAGCCTGTCCGGCGCTGCATGATCAAGCACAACCAGCGGCGCGTGCTGATCGTGCCGCTTCAGGTCAAGGGCCACATCGTCGGGTTCGTCGAGCTGGTCAGCCTCCACCATGAAGAGCCGTTCCTGCCCTCGCAGATCGGGCACGGCATGCGCCTCGCGCTCGAACTCGCGCCCCTGCTACAGGGGAGCGCCATGCCGTCACGCGGCGACCTATTCAGTGCGGCACGGATGCTCACCAGCACGACGGGCACGAACTTCGCATCGGTGTACTCCTGGGAGCCGGGCAGCGACACTGCGCGGCGGATTGTCTCGTATGGCGTGGGCCTGTGGGCGGAGCAGGCCGGCCCGCAGTCGGTGGTGATGGACCAGCCGACGCTGGCCGTCGTCGTACGGGAGCAGCGCATCGGGTTGATGCGCAGCACCGACCCCAACCTGAACCCCGAGGAAGCCGCCCTCTTCGACGACGTCGGGCCGAGCGCCCAGCTCGTGCTGCCGCTCGTGTTCAAGGGGCGGACGGTCGGGCTTGTCCAGCTTTTCGACATCAACCCGGAGCGGGAGTTCGTCTCACGCGAGACGGCGCTGGCGCATACGCTCGCCAACCAGGCGGCCATCGCGCTGGAGAACGCTCACCTCGTGCGCGACCTGCAGCGCAGTCTGGATGAGCAGAAGGCCATGCAGAGCCGCCTCGTCCACGCCGCGCGCCTCTCCGCGCTGGGTGAGCTTTCCACCGTTGTGGCACACCAGATCAACAACCCGCTGACAACGGTGCTGGGCGACGCCGAGATGCTCGTGCAGGACATCCCGCCCGACAACCCGGCGCACGAGTCCGCGAAGGCCATTCTGCGAGCAGGGACGCGCGCCAAGCAGGTGGTCGAACGGCTGCTGACGATGGCCCACATGGAAAACGAGATGCGCGTGCAGGACGTCAACCGCACGATTGAGGAAACCCTCCAGCTTATCGGCACGTCCATCACGCAGCAGCACATCGCGCTAGATGTACACCTCGCTGACAATCTCCCCCTGGTGCTTGCCATCCCTGGCCAGCTGGAGGACGTGTGGATGAACCTGATCATCAACGCGCGTGACGGCATCACGCAGCGAGGCAACGACGGGGGACATATTCGTATTGCCTCCCGCAGTGTCGAGGATGGTAAACTGGTGGAGGTCACCATTACCGATAACGGTGCAGGCATGACCGCCGAACAGGTCCGGCAGGCGTTTGACCCGTTCTTTACAACAAAACCTCGCGGCAAGGGTACCGGTCTGGGGCTATATATCTGCCGGCAGATTGTCGACGAGCACGATGGCAACATCCAGATCTGTCTCTTATACACATCT
>DGDY01000132.1:0-2660 GCA_002385675.1 Anaerolineales bacterium UBA3940
ATGGCCGTGGTGAGCGTGACGTTCAAGGCCGAGCAGGGCATCAGCGGCATCGGCTTTTACCTGTTCGGGCTGGGCATGAGCGAACTGCTCTTCCACCGGCTGCTCGGCACCGTCGAGACGGTGAGCGGCTTCCCGACGCTGCGCATCCCGGTGCTGGAGCAGAGCAACAGCCTGATCATCCGGGCCATCGACTCCATCTTCCTGAGCCACAACTTCCTTGTCTACGCAGCATTCGCGCTGGTGCCGATCGCGTGGTTCGTTCTGAACAAGACGACCATCGGCCTGAAGATCCGCGCGGTCGGGCAGAACCCCAGCGCGGCGGACACGCTCGCCGTCAGCGTGGAGAAGGTTCGCTACTTCACCGTGACCCTTGGCGGCCTGCTGTCCGGTATTGCAGGCGCGTCGCTCTCGATTGGCCTGCTGAACGTCTTCCAGCAGGGTATGACGGCGGGGCAGGGCTTCATCGCCGTGGCGCTGGTGTACTTCGGTGCGTGGCGCCCGTTCGGCGTGCTGCTCGGCGCGATGATCTTCAGCCTGGTGAATGCCCTTCAGCTCTGGGTGCAGGTGCTGGGCATCCCCATCCCGTCAGATATTGCTGTGATGATGCCCTACGTGCTCACCATCCTCGCGCTGATCTTCGCGGTGCAGCGCGTGCAGCAGCCGGCTGCGCTCTCGAAGATCTTCGAGCGTGGGGAGCACTAGGTATTGGCTCCTAACCGTTCAGTGAGTGAAGGAGGTTGGGCTATTCGGAAAAGCTGTGCGGCTCTGCGCACGCAGACCACGCTCCCCGTCGCGGATGTCCTGCGATGGTGGACATCGCAACAACTCTTCACAAAAGGAGAAGAACCTACATGAAACTGCACCGCGTTATCCTAGCACTTGCGCTCGTTTTCGCCCTGGCGCTGACTGCCTGTCAGCCTGCTGCTCCGGAGCCTGCTGGTGAGGAACCTGCCGCTGAAGAACCGGCTGCCGAGAGCGAGGGCCCGTTCCGTGTTGCCGTCGTCACCCCCAGCACGATCAACGACCTGGCCTTCAGCCAGAGCATCTATGACGCGCTGAGGGCCATCCAGGAGGAGAGGGGCGCGGAGAACTTTGAGTTCGTCATCTCCGAGAACCTCTTCGTCGTGGACGACGCTGCTACGGCCATCCGTGACTATGCCTCGCAGGGCTACGACCTCGTGATTGCGCACGGCTCGCAGTACGGCACCTCGCTCGTTGAGATCGCGCCGGACTTCCCCGACACGCCGTTTGCCTGGGGCACCACCGTCGATACGTTCCAGGATCAGGGCATCAACAACGTCTTCGCCTATGAGGCCCGCTCGGAAGAGGGCGGCTACGTCATGGGCGTGATGGCTGCCATGATGAGCGAGAGCAACATCGCCGGTGTGGTTGGCCCGGTTGAGACCGGCGATGCCAAGCTGTACGTTGACGGCTTCGAGGCTGGCTTCCTGGCTCAGAACCCCGATGGCCGCGTAAACAAGAACTACATCGGCTCGTTCAGTGACGTCGCGCTGGCAGCCGAGGCGGCTAACACGCACATCCAGGGTGGCGCGGACATTCTGACCGGTAGCGCCCAGATGGTCGTCGGTGCCGTCGGAGTGGCCGAGGAGAACGGCGTGCTCTGGTTCGCTTCGCAGGCCGACCAGACCGAGCTGGCGCCCAGCGTTGTCGTCGCCAGCCAGGTCTACCACTGGGAGGTTGTCCTCCGCGATATCCTTGAGAAGATCGAGCAGGGTCAGCTCGGTGGCCAGGCCTACGCCATCACGCTGGCGAACGGCGGCCAGACCATCGACTTCAACCCCAACTTTGACATCCCCGAGGAAGTCAGGGCTCGCGCCGAGGAAGTGATCGAAGGCATCAAGGACGGTTCGATCACCATCCCGCTGCCGGACGCCGAGTAACCTTTGAAATCACGGGTAGGGTGCCAGGTTTTGCCCTGGCACCCGCCCTCTGGGAAGCGGTGGTTCGTCGAGCGGGGCCGACGTGCCGGTTGACCCCGGTGGACGCATCATCGCGGGGCTGAGAACCTGTCACAGACAGGCTCGCCATCCCGAATTCATGCCGGCTGCAACCGTAGGTTTGTGAGAGAAAATGCCCATGACAGACAACACACTTCCGTCCGCTTCCAAGCGCCTGCAACATCTTGAGATGCGCGGCATCACCAAGCGCTTCCCCGGTGTGCTGGCTAACAACAACGTGAACTTCGACGTGCGTGCGGGTGAGATCCATGCGCTGCTCGGCGAGAACGGCGCTGGCAAAAGCACCCTCATGAAGATCCTGTTTGGCCTGTACCAGCCGGACGAAGGGGAGATCCGGATCAACGGCGAGCCGGTGCGCATCACCTGCCCGGCGGATGCCATCGGGTACGGCATCGGCATGGTACACCAGCACTTCATGCTTGTGCCCTCCTTTACCGTCGCCGAGAACGTCGCGCTGGGGTTGAAGTCGGAACGTGGCCCGCTGCTCGACCTGGACACTGTTGCGGCGCGCATTACGGAGCTTTCGAAGCGGTACAGCCTGCGCGTCTACCCGAACGAGATGGTGTGGCAGTTGTCCGTCGGCGAGCAGCAGCGTGTCGAGATTATCAAGGCGCTCTATCGCGAGGCTGCGCTGCTGGTGCTCGACGAGCCGACCGCCGTGCTGACCCCGCAGGAGGTCGA
>DGDY01000132.1:2917-11095 GCA_002385675.1 Anaerolineales bacterium UBA3940
TGGGCGGAAAGCGACAAGGAAGGCGTCCCGGCGCTGCGCGGCGTGTCGCTGGACGTGCGCGCTGGTGAGATTGTGGGTATTGCAGGTGTGTCGGGCAACGGGCAGCGCGAGCTGGCGCAGGTTATCTGCGGGCTGCGCCCGGCAACCAAAGGCCGTGTCCTGATCGACGGTAAGGACGTGACGGGCTTCTCGCCCGAGAAGCTGCTCAATGTGGGGCTGTCCTACATCCCTGAAGAGCGGCTGCGGGACGGCGGCATCCGCGATTTCACCTGCGCGGAGAACCTCATTCTGCGCGACCATACCAAGCCGCCTTTTGCGAAGGGCATCTTCCTGGACCTGAAGGCCATTGCGTCAGAGGCCGACCGGCTCATCAAGGTGTTCAACGTCAAGACCCCTTCGCGTGATACACCGCTGAAGAACCTCTCCGGCGGCAACATCCAGAAGCTGATCCTCGCGCGCGAGCTGTCTCGCAAGCCGCGCGTGCTGATCGCCGCCCAGCCGACGCGCGGCGTGGACATCGGCGCGATGGAGTACATCCACCGCCAGCTTGTCGCCGAGCGCAGTGAGGGCACGGCAACCCTGCTCATCTCTGAGGACCTCGATGAGATCCAGAACCTCTGTGACCGCATCGCGGTCATGTACGAGGGGCGCATCATGGGTATCGTCAAGCGGGGTGAGGCAGACGTGAAGGAACTTGGCCTGATGATGGCCGGCGTCCGGCGCGAGGAGGCCCTCGGCGCGGCGACGGATTAGCACCGACCAATGGCAAGAGAAACGCCGGGCAGCCACGCCCGGCGTTTTTTGATTCGAGAAAATGGCATCTTGATGGGATATGATCCGCCGCGAAAAACTTCGCGGCTCCCCTCCGCCATTTCTGCGCGGCATATTGGTGCAAACCCATCCAATGCTCAGGGGCGCAAACATGTTGCACCCTGCTGGCTACCCCGCCTGCTGACTCGCTACAAACGCCCTCAGGGCATCGTAATGCTGCTCGTAGTGCTCGTAGCTTTGCTCGGCGATCCACTTCCACAGGGGCCGCAGGAATTGCTCCGGCATACCCGACCCGCCGGGCACGAGGCGGTCATCCGGCGAGACGGTCACATACTGGTTGATCTCCTCATCGTTCAACCTGCGAATCCCCTCCAGCATGCCCTCATACGCCTCGCGGGCGCTGGCCCGCAGTTCGTCAAGCGGGCGGTCGCGGTAGAACTGGTAGAACCATGCGTTGCGCTCGTCCGTGTTGATGGCATTGACCTCGGGCGGGAAGGGCGGCGGCGGTTCGATCGCCGGGTTGAGGATGGAGGCGATCCAGCGCTCGTAGGCCATCACATGCGCGATCACGTCTTTCACCGTCCACTCGCTGCCGGGCGTGTAGGGCTGCACCATGCTCTGCTCGTCAAGCTGCGCGAGCAGCGCGTCCCACTTCTCGCGTTCGCGCTGGATCGTGGCGAGCAGGTCGTCCCGGCTCACCGTGTCGAATTTGTGCATCGGTCATCCTCCTGAGGCTGCGATCTGTCGAGACATCACCCTCCTATTCTAGCACATATGTACTAAATCCGTGCGCCCGAATCGCCGGATTTTCTAATGCAGTTATAGCGCAGGGGGCGCGCCCCTCATTAGCAGCGATGTCTGTCGCGCGGTATGCTATAGGCACGCGCCCGCCTGCCAGACGGCAGGCTTTGTGCGTACACACTCACTTGTAATCAACCCTGGATACTGGCTGACGGATATGTTTAAACGTCTGATTAATGCCCTGGCTGGCAACCCGGTAGAGCGGGAGCTGAACCGCTACCGCGAGATCGTCGAGCAGATCAACGCGCTGGAACCGGAGATGCAGGCGCGCTCCGACGAGGAACTGCGCGAGCTGACCGCCCGCTTCAAAGAACGGATCCGCCAGCGCGTCGAGGGCCTCGAGGGGGATGCACGCCGGGAAGCCGAGCGCCAGGTGCTCGATGAAATCCTGCCGGAAGCCTTCGCCGCCGTGCGTGAGGCATCCGTGCGGACGACGGGCCTGCGACATTATGACGTACAGCTTATCGGCGGTATCGTCCTGCACGAGGGCAAGATCGCGGAGATGAAGACGGGCGAAGGTAAGACGCTCGTCGCCTCCCTGCCGATGTACCTCAATGCGCTGACCGGGCGTGGCGTCCACCTCGTCACGGTCAACGACTACCTCGCCCGCCGTGACGGTGGCTGGATGGGCCCGATCTACCACCTGCTGGGCCTGAGCACCGCCGTGATCGGCAAGGAGCAGGAATCCGCCATCTACGACCCCAGCTATGTCGATCCGGGCGGGGACCTGGAGGACGAGCGCCTCGTACACTGGCGGCCCACGCTGCGGCAGGAATGCTACCAGGCCGATATCACCTACGGCACGGCCTCCGAGTTTGGCTTTGACTACCTGCGTGACCACACCGCAACTGACCCGTCGCGTGTCGTTCAGCGCGGGCATGTCTTTGCCATCGTGGACGAGGCCGACTCGGTGCTGATCGACAGCGCCCGCACGCCGCTGATCATCTCCGGCCCGGCGGGCGAAGCCTCCGACATGTACCGCCGCTTCGCGGAGATCGTGGAGAAGGCACGCCTGCGCCAGAACACCACGGACCTCGAGTTCGAGGAGCCGGACGGTGACTATGTGATCGACGAGCGCACGCAGACCGTCTCGCTGACCGATCGCGGTATCGAGAAGATCGAGCGCCTGCTGCCTGAGATCGACGTGGACGCCGGGCAGAGCCTCTACGACCCTGAGTATTATGAACTGGTCCACTATTTGGAGAACGCGCTCAAGGCCAAGTACCAGTTCAAGCGCGATAAGGACTACATCGTGCAGGATGGGCGGGTGATCCTCGTGGATCAGACGACGGGCCGCCCGATGCCCTCCCGCCGCTACAGCGAGGGTCTGCACCAGGCTATCGAGGCGAAAGAGGGCGTGCGCGTCCGCCGTGAGGACGTGACCATCGCGACCATCACCGTGCAGAACTACTTCCGCATGTACGAGAAGCTGGCCGGTATGACTGGTACGGCTATCACACAGGCGGAGGAGTTCGACGAGGTGTACAAGCTCGATGTGGTCGCCATCCCGACGAACGTCGAGTACCAGGCGCAGAATGGTGCGCTGGAGGCGGAGAAGAAGCGGGTCGTCGAAGTGATGCCCGCGATGGCAACCTGGGACTACGACGAAGGCCAGACCATCGTCACCTACCGCTACCCGCACAACAACAACGGCCCGGACTTCTTCAAGCGTGTGGACTACCCGGACCAGGTGTACCGGTCGATTAAGGGCAAGTTCCAGGCTGTCGCGGAGGAAATCCGCGAGGCGCACCAGCGCGGACGCCCGGTGCTGGTGGGCACAGGCTCGGTCGAGGCGTCGGAGCAGTTGAGCCAGATCCTGACGCGGATGGGCCTTAAGCATGAGGTGCTGAACGCCAAGAACCACCAGCGCGAGGCGCTGATCGTGGCGCAAGCGGGCCGCTCAGGCGCGATCACGATCTCGACCAGCATGGCAGGCCGTGGTACCGACATCCTGCTCGGCGGCAACCCGGAGGGCCTCGCCGCCAAGTACCTCGCCGAGAAGCTGTTCAACCAGGAAGAATTCCGCGCGCTGGTGGCGGACGTGCTCGACGGCAGGCTGGAGGACGCGCGGCAGAAGGCGCGCGCCCACCAGGCGATGGACGAGGCGCTTGTGGACTGGATCGCCGAGGCGAGCCAGGATATCCAGCGTAAGGCGAGCGCGGAGGACGTGCTCGGCGCGGTGATCGACGACGTGCGCAACGACCCGGCGTATGCGGGCATTGACTACGAGGTGCTTGTCCGGCTGACGCAGCAGATCGACCTTGCCAGCATCGACTACCGGCGGCTGGAGCGTGCTCGCCAGATCGCCGAGGCGGAGAACGTGCCTCTGTCGCTGATCCCCGACCTTCAGCACCGGCTGGAGGAGTACCGCTCGCTGAGCGGGCTGCTGGGCCAGTCCGGGCTGGTGGATACGCTGTCCCGACGGCTGTTTGAGCGACACTACAACGCCCGCGCCGCGCTGATCCGCGCGGTGCTGTCCGACGATCTGGCCGAGGCGGAGCGCCTTACACAGACCATCCCGGCGCTGCCTGCCTCGCTGATCAAGGATATTCAGGCCATCCAGCAGGACTGCCGCGAGGACCGCGAGCGGGTGTGGCGGAATGGCGGCCTGCATGTTATCGGCACAGAGCGCCACGAGGCGCGGCGTATCGATGACCAGCTTCGCGGGCGTGCGGCGCGCCAGGGCGACCCCGGTTCGTCGCGCTTCTACCTGTCTCTGGAGGACGAGCTCATGCTGCGGTTCGGCGGCGACCGCACGAAGCGCATCATGGAGCGGCTGAACATCCCGGAGGATATGCCCATCCAGGCGGGTATTCTGAGCAATGCCATCGAGCAGGCGCAGGCCCGCTTTGAGAGCTACAACTTTGACATCCGCAAGAACCTCATCGAGTACGATGAGGCGGTGAACCGCCAGCGCGAGATCGTGTACCAGGAGCGCATGGAGATCCTGCGTGGCGAGGGCAGCGACCTCGACAGCCTGGTGCGGCGCTTCATCGAGCAGACGCTGGAACGCCAGATCGTCCGCCTGCGCGAGAACTACGAGAGTTGGGCGCTGGGCGAGATCCAGGATGCGATCACGGACTTCTCCAACCTGGAGACGGGCGAGGTCAACACACGCGGCGTGGTGCAGCGCACCCTGAGCCTGTTCCCGCGCCCCGATGATGACGGCCTGCGAGAGCTGCTGTCCATCACCGAGGGCGAGGAACTGCTTGAGGCGCTGCAAGAGCTTGTGCTCGATGGCATGGAGGACGGCTACAACCTCCAGATGCTGTACGCCGAGATTCTGCGCGTCGTCCCGCTGTGGCCCGTGCTGCCGGGCATGGGCGCGCGCGGCATCGAAGGCTGGGATGCGTTCGTGCGGCGGCTGGAGCAGACCTTCCGGCGGTATACCCGCTACTTGCACCCGTCGAAGCACGACGAATTGTGGGGCACGCTGTCGGAGGGGCTTGAGAAGGCGCGGCGCGACCTTCTGATCAGCCTGGGCAAGAGCAGCGCCGAGATCGCCGAGGCACAGCAGCGTATGCAGGCGCGCCTCGGGGCCGAGCTTCGTGACGCGTTTGAGGTCATTCTGGCAGAGCTTGAGACTGAGGAACTTGTCGAGGCGCTGCTGGAGCGCGTAGACGAACTGCTGGAGGTTGCGCGTCAGGAGCCGGTCGGTCGGGCCGGCCTCGACGGCAAGAAGGACGCGGACAGTGGGGAGAGCAGCGCCCCGGATGCCGAGCTTGACCCCGTTCAGATCGCCGAGCGCAGCGTCTACGCCATCGGGCCGGAGCAGGTCGCGCCGTACGAGCGCGCGCTGATGCTGTCCGTCATCGACGCGGAGTGGCGGCAGTACCTCACCGCGATCGATGATCTGCGGCAGGGCATCACGCTGGAGGCGTTCGGCCAGCGCGACCCGAAGGTCGAGTTCAAGCGCCGTGCGTTCGAGATGTTCGATAAGCTGCGCGAGGACGTGGAGGAGGGCATCGCCCGGCGGTTCTTCCGCGAGCTTCCGCGCCACCGGCAGATCGTCGAGGCGCAGAAGCGGCAGGAAGAACTGCTCGACCAGTTCGCGCAGCTTGGCTACCGGGTCGAGAGGAGGGCCTCCCGTGGAAGGGCGGGCCAGGTCCAGGCCCCGCAGACGCTGCGCAAGGATCTGTGGAGCAACGTCGGGCGCAACGACCCCTGCCCCTGCGGCAGCGGCAAGAAGTTCAAGGATTGCCACTACCGGCAGATCCAGAAGCAGCGCCAGACGGTCGACCCCGGCGAAGTGACGCGCACGGTGGGGCGTCGCCGCCGGCGGTAAGCTAGGACTAAGACGAATAACCAGGGAGCGTAGGGCACAGCATGCTGTGCCCTATGCCTATCAACTTAGGACTATCTGATCGTTATAGCCCGGCTTAGCGTGGAGTTGGCGTAGCCAACTCCACGGGGGTGGGGTTCGTTAGCATTTGCCAATACCCCGAGGTCAGCCCGCATGGACTACCGCCACAGCCACCCTGATCACCACAGCCGCGCCCTGACCCGGCTCCTGCACAGCCTGCCTAAAATCGACCTGCATCGCCATCTCGAAGGCTCGCTGCGCCTTTCCACCATGGCCGCCATCGCGGGCGACTGCGGGCTGGAGTTGCCCGGCGCGCAGGTCGAGCAGTTCCGGCATCTGGTGCAGGTCGTGCCGGAGGACCGGCGGCACGCCGACGTGTTCATGTCGAAGTTCGGCACGCTGCGGGAGTTCTACCGCTCGCCGGAGGCGATCGAGCGGGTGGCATATGAGGCGGTTGCCGACGCCGCGGCGGATAACGTCGTCTACCTGGAGTTGCTCTTCACGCCCGCCGCACTCGCCCGGAAAATGGGCTTTGCGCTGGAGGATGTCACCGCCTGGGTGATCGGCGCGGTTGAGCGGGCGCAGGCGGATTTCGACATCGATGTGCGGCTGCTCGTCACCATCAACCGGCACGAGAGCGTCGAGCTTGGCGAGCAGCAGGTCGAGATCGCCATCGCCAACCGCGAGCGCGGCGTCGTCGGGGTGAACCTCGCCGGTGCGGAGAACCACTACAGCGGCGCGCCGTTTGCGGATGTGTTCCGCCGCGCGCGGGCGGCGGGTCTGCACACCGCCATCCACGCGGGAGAGTGGGCCGGGGCGGAGAGCATCGCCGAGGCGCTGGATGTGCTCGGCGCGGAGCGGCTGGGGCATGGCGTGCGCGTGCTGGAGAGTGACCGGCTGGTCGCCGAGGCGCGGGCGCGCGGCATCACGTTTGAGGTATGCCCCACGAGCAACGTGCAGTCAGGCGTTGCGCCATCCTACGGGGCGCACCCGCTCGGCGCGATGGTGCGGGCGGGCCTGCGCACGACCATCAACACGGATGCCCCCAGCGTGAGCGGCATCGACCTGACAGACGAGTATGCCCATGCCGTCGAGGAGATGGGCCTGTCACTCGCCGACCTGAAGCAGTGCTTGCTGAACGCCGCTCACGCGGCCTTCCTGCCCGATGCCGAGCGCGCCGCGCTGGTCGCCCGCATCCGCGCCGCGCTGAGCGACCTGCCTTTATCGTAACTCTAACTCCACTTCTCGGCGGAGCGCCGGGCGTTATCGTCTATAATACAGGCAAAGCCGGGCGACAGCAGTGGCAGGAGGACCGGACGTGAGCGACGCGCAACAGCCACAGGAAGACGAACGCCAGCGCGACGCACGCCAGCGGATGGTGCGGCGGCAGCTTCTGCGGCGGGGCATTGTGGACGAACGCGTACTGGAAGCCATGCTGAAGGTGCCGCGTCACGAGTTCGTGCCCGAAGAGGCCCGGCATCTGGCCTATGACGACAGCCCGCAGCATATCGGGTCGGGGCAGACCATCTCGCAGCCGTACATGGTCGCGGCGATGACGCAGGCGCTGCGCCTTCAGCCCGCCGACCGCGTGCTGGAGATCGGGGTGGGGTCCGGCTACCAGACGGCGGTACTTGCCGAGCTTGTCCGCGAGGTGGTGGGCATCGAGCGGCTGCCGGAACTGGCGGTGGTGGCGCGGCGGCGGCTGAAGCGCCTCGGCTACACGAATGTGACGATCCACATTGGGGATGGCACGGAGGGCTACGCGCCCGCCGCCCCGTACGACGCGATTATCGTGGCGGCTGCCGCCCCGGCGGTGCCGCCGCCGCTTATCCAGCAGCTTGCCGACGGCGGGCGGCTGGTCATCCCGGTTGGCTCCGGCTACGAGCAGGAGTTGCGGCTCGTGGAGCGGAGCGGAAACACGGTCACCTCGCGTAGCCTCATGCCGGTGCGCTTCGTGCCGCTCATTGGCCGGTACGGCTTCGAGGACGAGGGGGAGGCGTAGGGACCTTTGACGTTGGAACCCCACCCAACCGGGACGCCTGATCGGGTAGGGGCGGGTCTCAGACCCCCTTCGGCGGCCCATCGGGCCGCCGCTTCCCCCTGAAAGGGGGTAGTCTGGTTCGTGGCGTCTGGAATCGCCCCCTCATAGGGGAAAATGGCGCTGCGAAGCAGCGTCAGAGGGGATTGTAGGGGCGGGGCTCAGACCCGCCCCCACCTGAGAAATCGCCACCCCAAGCCTAATGCCCCTGCCGCGCGCGGGCGGGGCTGGCCCCGCGCCCGGTGAGCGGGGATTCCACCCCCTC
>DGDY01000184.1:0-329 GCA_002385675.1 Anaerolineales bacterium UBA3940
AGATGTGTATAAGAGACAGGGCTGGGGCTGCACGGCAAGAGCTTCATCCCGATGCTACTCGGCTTCGGGTGCTCGGTGCCGGGCGTCTACGCGACCCGCACGCTGGAAAACGAGCGCGACCGCCTGCTGACCGGTCTGCTCGTGCCCTTCATGAGCTGCGGCGCGCGGCTGCCGGTCTACATCGTGATCGGTGTGGCGCTGTTCGGGGCGCGGGCGGGCACGCTGGTCTTCGCCATGTACATCCTCGGCATCGTCGTCGCGATACTGGTGGGCCTGCTGCTGAAGCACACGCTCTTCCGCACCGATGAGGAAGCCCCGTTCGTCATCGA
>DGDY01000184.1:655-6038 GCA_002385675.1 Anaerolineales bacterium UBA3940
CCGGCCTTCGAACCGGCGGGCTTCGGCAACTGGCAGTCGGCCTCCTCGCTGGTGACGGGCTTTATCGCCAAGGAGATGATCGTCTCGACGCTGAACATCACCTACACCGGCGAGGCAGAGGTCGAGGAGGACGTAGCGACGACGTTCTGGCAGGACCTCGGCGAGATCGGGCTGACGTTCGTGCAGGCCACGTGGGACACCATCCGCGCCACGCTGAGCCTGCTCCCCGGCGTGGACCTGTTCGCAAACGAGCCTGTTGACCCCGTCGAGGAGGCAGGCGGTAACGCAACGCTGGTAGCGACGCTGCAGTCGGCCTTTACGCCGCTCTCGGCGGTGGCGTTCACGGTGTTCGTGCTGCTGACCGCCCCGTGCGTGACCACCATGGCCGCGCTGCGGCATGAGTTTGGCACAAAGTGGATGGCCTTCAGTGTGGGCTTCATGCTCACGATTGCGTGGCTGGGCGCGGTGCTCGTCTACCAGGGCGGGCGGCTGCTGGGGCTGGGCTAACATGTCGCCGCTTTACGCCGTACTCGACGCGATTAAGAACGCCGATGGTCCCGTCAGCCTGAGCCGCCTGGGCCGCGAGCTGGACATCGAGCCTGACGCCCTTCAGGGGATGATCGACTTCTGGGTGCGGAAGGGACGGCTGCGTATGCAGGGAGCCTTACCCGGCAGCGCGACCGGCTGCGGCCCGGCGGGCTGCGTCTCGTGCCCGGTGGATGGGCCGGAGTCCTGCCCGGTCCTGCTGCACATGCCGCGCCGCTACGAGGTCGTGGGCGAGCAATAATCCGGCGCGGGCTGTTCGAGCCTGCGCATCAGCCACTGGATGACACTGATATAATGAATAAACGGATCGTCCTGTCTTCTGCCGTTTATTCATCAGTGTCATTTTTGTTATCTGTGGACTCGCTACGAGGAGCAACCGCATGCCCGAATCCACCGCCCCCGAACTGCCGCCCCCCGACTTCAACCTGTGGCTGCGCTGGGTCATTGCCAACGCCGGTGCGGAACTGATCGGGCTGGGCGGCTCGGCTGCCGTGCTCGTGGCCTTCAACTCCCTCAGCCAGAACGCGCAGGCCATCGTCGATGTGCTGCTGATGGCGCTCGTCGCCGTTGTGCTCGGCGCGTTCTTCGAGGGCGCTGTCGTCGGCTTCGCGCAGTGGTACGTGCTGCGCCGCGCCCTGCCCTATATGGAGCGCTCGACGTGGGTGAGCATGACGGCAGTCGGCGCGGGCATTGCATGGCTCTTCGGCATCATCCCCAGCACGCTCGTTGCCGTCTCGCAGATTCTCGCCCCGCCGACGGCAACCGCCCCTCCGCCTGCCGACCCCGGCCAGCCGACGATCCTCCTGGCAGCATCGCTGATGGGCCTCGTGCTCGGCGCGACACTGGGCTATCCCCAGTACCTGGCCCTAGCGCGGCACGTCTACGGCGCCGGCTGGTGGATAGCGATCAACGCCGCCGCCTGGTCCCCTGCGATGGTGATCGTGTTCGCGGGCATCGACCTGCTGCCTGCGGGCGGCATCAGCCTCGCGTCGATTGCCATCATTGCCGGGACGACGCTGCTCGCAGGCGCGGTCACCGGGGCGATACACGGCGCGGCGCTCGTCCAGCTTGTGCGCCACCGGCGCTCGTTCTACCAGCGGCGGACGTGACTGGCGGCCCCGCCCCTACCCCGAGCCGCCCCGGATAGCCGTCATCAGCGTGTCGATGCCCGTCGCTCCGCCGGGGTACGGGTCGTTCGGCTCGGTGATCTGAAGCTCACCCGTGCCGTCGTAGCAGCGGACGGCGATGGTGTGCGCGCCTTCCTCAAAGGGCCAGTCGATGCGCCAGACCGTCCACGTGGTGTCGGAGAGCGGGTCGCGCAGTTCCGCTTCCACCCACTCGCCGTCGTCCACCCGCACCTCGACGCGCGAGATGCCCCGCGCACCCGCGTGCGCCATCCCGCCGATGGGGATGAGCATCCGCCCATCCCGCTCGATGGCAGCGTCCGTCGCAACGGTGTCGATGAAGGACGTGGTGCGGATGATCGCTTCCTCGTCCCAGTTCCGCACGACCCAGTAGCCCGGCTCGTACTCGTCGGTGACGGTCATCCCGACGATCCACTTGGGCTGCTTCATGCCGTAGCGGTCGGGGATCCAGATGCGGAGCGGGAAGCCGTGCTCGCGGGTAAGCGGCTGGCCGTCCCAGTGATAGGCCAGCATGATGCGGTCGTCCTGCTCGATCAGATCGAGCGGAACCGACTCGTGGAAGCCATCTTCGGAGACGATGGTCAGGTAGCGCGCGCCGGGCTGGACGCCTGCATCGGCGAGCACGTCCTGCAGGCGCGCGCCCGTCCACAGCGTCGTGCCGATCAGGTCACCGCCGACGTGGTTCGAGATGCAGGAGAGCGTCACAAAGCGGTGCACCGGCTCGTAGCGCGTCTTCAGGTCTTCCAGCGTCAGTTCGAGCGGGTTGTCCACCATACCGTTGATGGGCAGCACCCACGTTTCCGCCTCGATGCGCGGCGGGCGGGCGTTGATGTCGATGCGGTAGTGCTGCTCGACCGGCGTGTACTCCGGGCGGGTGCCGGGCACGGGCTGGACGCGCGCGTTCGCGTTGGGCAGCGGGTTGAGCAGCGCCGCCGCCCCCAGCGTCGGGTCACCTCCCGGCGCAACGGCGCCGTTCCCTTCCGGCACGATGGCCGCGCCACCCCCGGCAACTGCGCTCTGCTCGTCACGCGTGGAGAGCACCGACGCCAGCCCCGCGCCGACAACCGTGATCGCCGCAGTGCTTGCGCCCATCCGTATCAGGAATTCGCGGCGGCTCTTCTGCTCGACGGTCAGTTCTTCCCCGGCGGCCCGTGCCTGCACCGGGGCAGGCTGCGCGGCGAGCCGCTCGTACGCCCAGCCGATGACCAGCCCCCACGCGAGCGTAACAGCGAGAATCCACAGCGCGTTGAGTGCGGGGCCGGTCTGAGCGGTCTGGTTCACGCTCAGGCTGATGAACAGCGTCGCCCCGCCGAACAGCAGCCCGAGCAGCAGGCCAGGCAGCAGCCCGCGCCGGGTACCCGCCGCGCGGAGGGCAGCAAAGAGCACGCCGCCCGCAACAACCCCGGTGAGCCACATACCGGCGACCGCCATGCCCTGCTCGGCGAGCTTTGCCGCCTCGCTGACGTTGACGTTCAGCGCGATCAGCACGTTCACCATTGTTTCGATGCCGAACGTGATCACGCCGCCGGGCAGCGTGCGGGCGATCCAGTCAAACACGTCATAGGGAACGAGCGGCAGGCCGACCAGTGCGTCGGCGGCAAAATACAGCGCAATGAGCGCCGCCGTTGCCATCCCCCCGACGAGCGCCCCCATCCAGAACCCTGGCTTGCGCATGATGCGATCCTCCTCCTCCGGCTCGAACGCTCGTCCGTTAGACGGAGTTTAGTTAGCGCGTCTTACAATTTCACCCCATTTACCGCGCCCGGATCGCAAAGAAGGGGCGGGTATCCGGTGATACTCGCCCCTTCCACAAAGGCAGCGGAGGCTGCCCTACTCCAGCGCGTAAAGCTCCTCAAGCGTGCTCTCGATGAGGCTCACCGCCTCGCCGAGCGTGCCCGCGTCGAACGCGAAGCGCGCGCCCGCCGTCCGGTAAAGTTCAGGCAGGGGCATCGTGCCGCCGAGCGCCAGCGCACGGCGGTAGGCCGCAACCGCCCCCGCCTGGTCGCGCCGCGCATTCGCCCAGACCTGCACCGCGCCAAGCTGCGCCAGCCCGTACTCGATGTAGTAGAACGGGTAGCGGAAGATGTGCAGCTTGCGATGCCAGCCGGTCGCGGCCTCGTCGTCAAGCCCGCTCCAGTCCACACCCTTGATGAAGCGCCGCCACAGCTCAAGCCACTTAGCATCGCAGTTCGCCGGGTCGGACGCCTCATCGTGGTGCGTGTACACCCAGTCCTGGAAGGCACTGACAACCGCCATGTAAGGCCAGAAGATCAAAATACCCTCAAGGTGCTCCACGCGGGCGCGGGCCGCCTCCTCCTCGTCATAGAAGCCGCCCTCGTCTGCCAGCAGGTACGGCGCGGCGAGCAGCTCCATTGCCATCGACGCAACCTCGGCGAACTCCGTCGGGTAGTCGCGCTGCTGCGCGTACGGCAGGCTAACGCTCTCAAAGACGTGGAAGGCGTGCCCCGACTCGTGGAACAGCGTGTTGACGTTATCCTGAATGCCAATCGAGTTGGCGAAGATGAACGGGCGCTTGCGTGCGGGCAGGGTAATGCAGTATGCGCCGGGGGCCTTGCCCTTGTAGTTGGCCAGGTCAAGCAGCCGCTCGGTGCGCATCGTGTCGAAGTACCCGCCAAGTGTCGGATCGACGCGGTGGAAGATGACTGAAGCCTTCTCCTCAAGCTCCTGCACGTCGTCAAAGGGGTGCAGCGGCTCGCGGCTGAGCGGGTCAACGAGCAGATCGGTGGTGCGCATCACGTCCACGTTGACATCCCAGGGGCGCAGCGTCTCGACGCCCATCAGCCGGGCACGGCGCTTGTAGACGCGCTCGGCGGCAGGCACGACGACTTCCTCAATCGCCGCGTGGAACTGCTGCGCGTTCTCCGGGGTGTAGTCGAAGCGCAGGCGGTTCTGCCAGGCATAGGCGCGATAGTCCGGCTTGTCGGCATTCTGGTAGATCTGCCGCCGCAGACCCATCAGCTTGACCCACACCTCGTTGAGCGCCTCACGGTCCTCAAGTACGCGTGCCGACGCCCGCCGCCAGGCCTCCTCACGCGCGGAGCGGTCGGGGTTGGCGGAGATCTTCGCCAGTTGGGGCATCGTGTACTCCTGCCCGTCCCACTCGATGGTCTGCGTGGCGATGATCCGGTCATACTCGCTGACCAGCTTGCGCTCCTCGACGATCAGCGGCAGGTTCTCCTCGCGGAACAGGTCGGCTTCGGCGCGCATGTTGCGCAGCGCAATCTCGAAGCCCTCCGGCTCCAGCCCGCTCTCCAGCAGTTTCTGCTTCAACTTCTGGTCGGCGGAGAGCGCGGGCGTGTAGACGTTCTCCATGAACGTGTTGAAGCGCTTCTCGATGACCGTGTCGGTGGTGTGCAGCGTCTTGTCGAGGTAAAGCAGCGCGAAGCATTCGGAGAGCAGGTCGGAGAGCTGCGTCCAGTTGGCCAGCCACTCTTCGACGTTGGCCTCCGTCAGCTTGCGCAGACGCAGCTCGTTAAAGTACGGTTCGTACTGGGGCCATTCCCAGTTGATAACCCTCTGCGCATCAGTTGGTAGTGAATTGAACATGGGGCACCTTTCTAAAACTGACTCGGGGATCGGCAGGCGGCAGCCTGCATGCAGCTACCGCCCATTGTACCGGAATGCACACCGCGAATAAACTTCGCGGCTTTGCGGCTTCGCGGCTTCCATTC
>DGDY01000184.1:6194-6392 GCA_002385675.1 Anaerolineales bacterium UBA3940
CTTCGCGGCTTCCATTCCAACAACCCCCTTCCCCCCTCATCCCCGCCCCGACGCTCCGCGTCGGCGCACCCCTTCCCCCCACACAGGGGAGAAGGGGAACCGGTCGCGTTGGGGTAAGCTCATCGACGTGCGCCGCGAGTACGGCGTGAGTGCACCGCGAATAAACTTCGCGGTTTTGCGGCTTCGCGGCTTCCATTC
>DGDY01000184.1:6564-11199 GCA_002385675.1 Anaerolineales bacterium UBA3940
CTTCGCGGCTTCCATTCCAACAACACCCTCCCCCTCTCCGTCGAGCGGAGAGGGGGTCGGGGGGTGAGGTCTAG
This sequence comes from Anaerolineales bacterium UBA3940, assembly GCA_002385675.1. GTDB lineage: Bacteria > Chloroflexota > Anaerolineae > Aggregatilineales > UBA3940 > UBA3940. Next base: position 6,639 of record DGDY01000184.1, read on the forward strand.
CTCATCCACGCCGGGCCGGTCGTGCCGGTGATCTCCCAGCCCGCGCCGGTGTTTTCGAGAATGTAGGTCATGCCGGTGGCGCACAGCCCGCCGCAGTGCAGCGACGCCGCGACGTGCACGCTGCCGTCGTCCTGCTCGTAGACATTGCCCAGCGTGATGATCACGCCGTCACCCTCGTCAACCGCGCCGTTATCCGGATTGATCGGCACGGCGTCCCAGTCCGGCACCCAGAGGATCTCGGCGGGCAGGTCGCCCAGCCCGGCAGTGATAGCTTCCTGCACGGCGGGCTCGATCGGGGCGGCGTTGGGCGGCTCGCCCGTCCCACCGACCGAGTCGTCGGTGCTGGTGAGGATGTAGATGCGAGGCCAGTTCGGCGGCTCGTTGAAAGTGTGATCCTGGGTATAAAGCTGGCGCACGACCGCGCTGTAGATAGCCGCAGCCTCCGGCACCGCCGGGTCGGCAGGGGTGGTGTCCTCCCCGCCACTCTCGACCTCCGGCTCCCCGGTCGATGGCTCCAGCGTGGGCGGGAGTTCATTTGCAGCGGTCGGCTCGGCTGGCGGCTCGGTTGCAGCTGGCCCGCTGCACGCAGCAAGGCCCAGCAGCGCCAGCAGCAGCGCCCACGTCCAATACAGTTGTCGCTTGCTCATCGCAAGCCCCCTCGATAAGTTCACCTCGGAATTGCCCCACTCTCCGCTCCTACAACGTGTCGAGGATGCGATCCGTTCCACCGCCCGCCGCCGTGAGCTGCACCTCCCCGTAGACCATCTCCATGCGCAGTCCGTGTGCGTCAAACTCCGGCTGGAGCGGGATCGACGTGATGTGCTCCGGCCAGCCGGAAGCCGTCACGGCCAGCGCGAGCGCGTCGATCACGTCGTCACGTTCAAGGTCGCGGCGCGGGTAGCGGGCGGTCAACTCATCGACGACGGCCTCCGCCGCCGGGAACCGCTCGCGCAGCAGCGCCAGCCGCTCCGCCTCGCCTTCCGGCGTCGCCTTGTAATGCGCCATCGACAGGCCGCCGTTCAGCGCCCAGAAGGCCAGCTCCGGATGGGACTCGCGGATCGTCTCGCGGGCGCGGGCGTCGCTCCGCAGCAGTTCGTCCACCTGTCGGATGAGCGGGGCAATGTTCCAGGCCTGCTTGCTCAGCCCCCGGCCTGTGCGCTCCATGTTGATGCGGCAGGCTTCGTCATACGTGCTTGCGTAGATCGCGCCCCGGCAAGGCACCGGGAACACGCTGCTGCGCCGCGCGCCGAGCAGCCGCCGGGCCCGCACATCGCAGGCGCGCTCGTCATGCCCGCGCTCCTTCAGACCGATGGGCACGTCAAGGAGGATAAGTTCGGCGGCCTGAAAGCGCCGCCACAGCGCGCGCACGTTCGGGGCGATGCCGCCCTCCCAGCCCTGCTCGCCGTCAAGGGCGACGTACACCCACCCCGCCCGGCAGCCATCCGCGCCGACGACTCTCACGCGCCCACCTCCCACACCTGCTCGACGAAGCGATCAAAATCCGCGTGATACTGCGGGTTCTCCTGGTCGTTGCCGTGCCCGTAGCCCTCGTACAGCTTGAGGCGGCTGCCGGGGATAAGCGCCGCCATCTCGCGCTGCACGCTGGCCGGGATGACCCGGTCGTCCGCCCCACCCGCGACGAAGACCGGCTGTGTGATACGCGGGAGCAGGTTGCTCTGGTCCAGGTCGAGCAGCATCTCCAGCAGATTGGGCAGCCGCTCGGGCTGGCGCGGTGGCCTCACCACGAGCGGGAGCAGCGGCTTGATAAGCCGGTAGCGCGCGACGGTCTGCGGGCGGTAGGTGTACTCGATGGCGCTCCAGGCGAGGTCTTGCCAGCGCCCCTGCCGCGCGCAGTCGATCCAGTACCCGACAACCCGGCCTGTCTCCGGCGAGGCGCGGTGCAGCGTGCAGGTCAGCACCAGCGCACCGACGAGGTCCGGCTGCGTGACGGCGAGATGCTGGCCTATCGGCCCGGCGGCGGAGTTGCACTCCCACACCGCCCGGCCCACGCCAAGCGCGCGCACGGCAAAAGCGAAGTCGGCGGCGTGCTGCGCCATCGTGAAGCCCGGCGGCAGCGGCTCGCGGCGGCTGAGAAAGAGCACCCGGTAGCGCCGGGCGCGCGCCCGGTACAGCCAGGCGAGCGCGAACGCCGCATCGGCCACGGTGCGGAACCCGTCGCCCGCGCCGGGCACGAGCACCACCGGGATCTCGCCATCCCCGGTCGAGACGTACGGAATCCGGGCGCCATCCGCCAGTGCGATGAAGCCCTTTTGATAGGCCGGTAGAAGCATGAGCCTCCAGTTATGTGCTGCTGAAGTTGAGAAGCCAGTCGCGCACGACGCGGGTCGCCAGCACGTCGTCGCGGTTGTAGACAATCACGTGCTCAAGGTGCTGCCGCTCGCCGGTTTCGAGCCAGCGGTGGTACTCGACGATCGACTCAGGCGCAGCCTGTGTGAACCCGGTCCACTCGAAGCCCAGCCAGGGCGCAACCTGCTTGAGCGAGTAGCCATGCAGGGGCAGCGCCACGCTGTTCTTGAGCAGCCGGTGCAGGTCTACAAAGCGGTCGAGGAAGCGGCGGGCAGGCGCGCCCCCGCCATGCCGCTCCACCAGCCTGCCGATAGCGGTCCGCTCGTACGCCCCGTAGTGGTAAACCGGCCCGTCGAGTGTGTCGACGCGGTCGAGGAAGCTGAACCACATCTCGCGCTCGTCCTCGGGGCGCTCGGCAAGGTCGTACTCGAAGGCGTACTCCTCGCCCCGGCGCACGAGCAGGCCCAGCAGGTAGTAGCAATCGACGTTCTTGTGTGAGAAGCCCTCGATATCGAAGAAGGACTCGCCCGGCACGGGCGGGGCGAGACGCGGCGGCTCGACGAGGACCGCGCGCTGCTCGACGTGCGCGCGGGCGCGGGCCAGCAGGCGCGGCGCGGTCTTCCGCCCGATGCCATCCACCCGTATCAACTCGTCGAGCGTGAGCGCGGCGACCTGCTCCAGCGTGCGCACGCCGCGCTCGTGCAGCGCCTGCCAGGTATCGCGGCGGATGCCGGGCAGCAGCGACACGTCGCGCATCTTCTCGGCGAGCGGCAGGCACACGTTGCGCCAGCGACAGCCCTGGCATGCGCTCGTGATGAAGGGGCGCGGCTCATCCCCGTCTATTGTATCGATGACCTCGTTTAGCAGCGCGAGGATTTCATCCTGCGCGTAGGGCACCTCGATCTCGGTATCACCGCCGCCCTCCGGCCCGCCGTTGAGCAGCAGCGCGCCATCCGGCGCGAAACCCTGCACGCCATGCAGCAGATAGCAGTAGAACATCACCTGATGCCGGTGGGAGTCGCTGGCGCGGCGCGCCGACTTAATGTCAACCGGGCGGTAGTAGTAGCCGCCGAAGCGCGACGCGCCGCCATCCACCCGCACGAGCAGATCGGGCCGTCCGTGCAGGCCCTCATACAGCAGCGTGCCCTGGTAGATCATCTCCACGCCATGCCGCATCAACTGGAGCGTCGCGCCGAAAGCTGCCTGCGGGTCCTCCGGCGCGTGCACCACGTACAGGTCGTAGTCGGCAATGGCCTGCTGTTCGAACTCGATCCCCTGCTCCATCAGCCACCGCTCGTACTCGGACGGCTCCACCCGCAGTGCAGGGTCGCCATGCCGATCCAGGTACACAATGCGGCGGCACTTTGACAGGTTGGTAATGTCCTGAGCGGTGATAAAGTCCGACATGCAATGCTCCGGGTCTAGAGAACGGGTGTGCTCATTGTATACTGCATCCGGGGATCACGCCTCACCGCCCACCTTAAAATTTTGCCCCGTGCAGGCCCCGCGCGGCCCGGCGCACTGCGTAAGATCACCGGCTGCTGGAGCGTCCATTGACTGGCGGAAGCCTGCGTGTAAGAAGCTCCTTAGAAACCAGGCGTGGCCCGGAGGTGCTTTGAACGCGTTTAAACCGGTCGCTACAATCACTGTGCGGACGCGCACCACCCGGCACGCTAGAGTCAGTCGATAGCCGGGCAGACGCTGCCCGTTTTCGTTATTTACGCCAAAGATGAGGGGATATTATGCCTGTTTCAACTGATCGGGCGCGAGACAATTATGCCCAGCAGCACGATGGTCATCACAACGGAAATGGCTACCATGCGGAGCGGGCCGGGGTGCAAGTCGGCGGTCACCACCCAGATCTGCACGACGACGCCGCGCGCAAGCACCGGCTCGAAGCCGCCGTCCGTGAGATCCTGACGCTCGTCGGGGAAGACCCCGAGCGGGACGGGCTGGTCAAGACGCCCCACCGCGTCGCCAAGATGTATGACGAGCTGCTGGAAGGCTACCAGCAGGACCTGGCAACCGTCGTCAACGGCGCGTTCTTCGACGTGTCGTATGACAGGGGCGAGATGGTGGTCGTCGCGGACATCGAGTACAACTCGCTGTGCGAGCACCACATGCTGCCGTTCGTCGGCAAGGTTCACGTGGCCTACATCCCGCGTCGCTCGGTGATCGGGCTGAGCAAGATCCCCCGTATTGTGGACATGTTCGCGCACCGGCTCCAGGTGCAGGAGCGCCTGACCAACGAGAT
>DGDY01000088.1 GCA_002385675.1 Anaerolineales bacterium UBA3940
AGATGTGTATAAGAGACAGGGGTCGATCTGCCCGGCGGGCCACTCGCGGTTGAGATTCATCTCGTTCCAGATTTCAATCGCGTCGGGGCCGTAGCTCGCCACCTGCCGCAGATACTCGACGTAGCTGTTGTAGTCGATGCTCGTCGGGTAGAGCGGGCCGGGGATGCTCAGCAGCACCTTGAAGCCGTGAGCGCGCGCCTGCCCGATGTAAGCCGCCGCGCCTGCCGGGTCCGCACCCGGCGACCACTTGATCTGGAACTTGACCCAGGTCATGCCCGCCTGGCGCATCTCGTTCGGGTGGTAGATGCCGCCCGACACCTGCCCGCCAAGCTCGAAGCCGCCGCCCACACCCGCAGGGGCAACCGGGGGCGGAGGCGTGCTGGCGGGGGTCGGCGAGGCGTCGTCGTCCGGGTCAGGCGTGACAGACGGCGTCGGGTTATCAGACGGCGTCCGCGTCGGCGTGGGGGTTGGCGCGTCTGTCGGCTCTGCGCCTGCGACCACCTGCACGCCCAGCTCGCCGCGCTCGCTCGTCTGGCTGCCGTCACTCAGCGCCGCTGCGATGGCATACGCACCCGGTTCGCCCGGCACATCCCACACGAACTGTAGCAGCGAGAGGTCGCCCTGCTCCCGGCTCAGTTCCGCGCCGGAGCCATCCCGCACCTGCCACACCAGCTCCAGCGGCTGCGGGTCGCCAAGCGGCTGCTCGCTGAGCAGCGCCGTCAGGCCGTTCGCAAGCTCCGCCGGGGCGTCGGGATGGGCCAGGCCATGCACCGCCACCGCCGACAGGGCGTACTTGCGCGCAAGCTGGAGGCGCGTCTGCAGGCTCGCCGCCGAACTGAAGTAAACGTGATGCAGCGTCTGCGCCTCATCGCGGTAGGTCAGGTAGTTCATCTTGAGCGCCTCGTCGTAGCCGAGCGACTCCGCGCTACCGTCCAGCCGCAGAGGCAGGATACCCGCCGCCGGGACAGACGAACCATCCGGCCCAAGGTAGCCCTCCACCGCCGACACACCGCCCAGCGGCCCGGCGGCCTCCTCAAAGCTCACGAGGTGGCTGCCTTCAGGCGATACGTCCACATGCAGCGCGCTGACGAGCAGGCCCAGCTTGCGCCGCTCGATCTGCCCCACCAGCGTGGCCAGCATCTGGTCGACCGCGTTGCCCTCCAGGTACGCGCCGGGGTCGTCCGCCGGGCGAATCCACACACGGTCGGCATACTGGCCCAGAGCGGGCAGGTCCAGCCCGGCGAGGTCGGAGGTGCGGAGGATGACGTTAAGCTGCTTGCCGCCCGCATGAAGCTGCTCGGCGAGGGCGGCGACGAACCCGGTATAGCCCTCCGCCGGGGCAAAGTCGAGCGTCAGGCCGTTGTAAGGCCCTGCCGCCTCGATCAACTGGCCGACGAGCGGCGCCTGTGTGTCGGTATACGCGCTGAAGCCGCCCGCGCGGTTCTCGACGATGGGCAGGACGGCGCTCGCGCTCGCCTCCGCCGCCGCACCGCCGAGATTGCCCGCCTCGTCCACGGCAAGCCCTTCGGGCAGCGCGACGCTGTAGGTCACCCCGCTCAGGTCGGGCCCGCCCGACGTGACGACCATGCCGAGCGCCGGGGTTGCAGCCGGGGCGTGGAAGGCCATCACGTGCGTGGACGCGCCCTGCGGCGTGAAGATCACGACCTGCCGCGCGGTGTCGATCTGGCTCGGTACAAACAGCCACGCGCCCGCCGACGCGTCCCAGCGGTACAGGTCAAGCTGCTCCAGCGGCTCCGCGCCGTTCGGAATGGCCATCTCGGCGATCAGGGCCGCCTCGCCCCGCACGTCGATGCTATAGATCGGGCTGAGAGCGGTGTAGCCGGTGGGCAGCGCAGCGTAGGCGTTAACCCAATCCCGACCTGCCGACCCGTTGAGGAAGGCCTCCCGCGGGACGGTATTCACCGATACCTCGGCCCGCCCGCTGCCATCCGCCAGCGCCACGACGAGACCGTCGGAGTGGAAAAGGGAGGGATTGCCGTCGTTCAGCGTGGCAGAGACGCTGCCGGCGCCGCCGCGCCCGGTGGCAATGCCCGGCGCGACGAACAGCACAATCACCGCAACGACGGCGACCGCCACGACACCCACCACCGCCCAGGCCCACACAGGGAGCCCGCGCTTCGGGGGGGTGGCATCAGCCTGTTGAAACTCGTGGATGTGTAACTCGTCTGTCATTTCGCTGCGATCACCTGGTTTCTTAGCTAAAAAGGCGGCTGTCGAACCGCCGCCCACCGCTTCTGCTCGCGTTCAGGTCCGTTAATGTACATCAGCGTCGCATTCTATCCTGAAGAAGAAGAGCACGCAATTGGATAGTGGGCTCAGGCAGCGAAAGGACATCTTAACCGCTCTATTTGCCCCGCCTGTTGCTCAAATCAACCGCGCACGATAATATACCAGATGAATACGATAAAAATTCCCCTTTCTCTACCCCTTCGCCAGAGTTGATGAGGAGTAACGTGATGACGCAGGTAAACGATCGTGGATACGCGCACCCCGAAGTCCTGGTGACCACCGAGTGGGTCGCCGAGCACCTCAACGATCCCAACGTGCGGATCGTTGAGTCCAACGAGGACCCGCTCCTGTACGCCACAGGCCATATTCCCGGCGCCGTCGAGGTTGACTGGACCCGCGACCTGAACGACCAGGTTCTGCGAGACTACATCGGGCAGGAGCAGTTTGAGGCGCTGATGTCCCGCATCGGCGTGACGCCAGAGATGACCGTCGTCTTCTACGGTGACAAGAGCAACTGGTGGGCGACCTACGCCTTCTGGGTGTTCAAGCTGTTCGGGCATAAGGACGCCCGCGTGATGGACGGTGGCCGCCTGAAGTGGGTGCAGGAGGGCCGCCCGATGACCACCGAGGTGCCCAGCTACCCGCCGACCGTGTACAAGGCCCAGCCGCGCGACGACCGGACCGATCGCGCCTTCCGCGACCAGGTACTGGAGCACGTCCGCGCCGGGCTGCCGCTCGTCGATGTGCGCAGCCCCGAGGAGTTCCGGGGCGAACTGCTGCACATGCCCGGCATGCCCAACGAGGGCGCGCTGCGCGGCGGGCACATCCCCGGCGCGAAGAACGTACCCTGGAGCCGCGCCGTCCGTGAGGACAGCACGTTCAAATCCGCCGACGAGCTGCGCCAGATTTACGAGCAGGAGCAGGGCCTGCGCCCGACCGACGACGTGATCGCCTACTGCCGCATCGGCGAGCGCAGCAGCCACACCTGGTTTGTCCTGAAGTATCTGCTGGGCTACGATCAGGTTCGGAACTATGACGGCAGCTGGACGGAGTGGGGCAACCTCGTCGGCGTGCCGATTGAGAAGTCCGAAACGGAAGAGAAAGAGATGGCATGACAGAACGGAACGACATCCCTGAGCCGCTGGCCGAAGTGCTGGAGGACTTCGAGTGGATTACTGACCGCCGTGAGCGAACCGAGATGCTGATCCATTACGCGGATCAGTTCAAGCCGGTGCCGCCCTCTATCGCCACACCGCCCTACCCGGAGGAGAACCGCGTCCCGTCGTGCGAGTCCGAGGCGTACGTCTGGGCGGAGCGGCAGGACGACGGCACGATGAAGTTCTACTTCGCGGTTGCCAACCCGCAGGGTATCTCGGCAATGTCGCTGGCGGCCATCCTCGACCTGACGCTCTCCGGGCAGCCGCCGGAGAAGATCGCCAACATCGAGCCGGACATCGTGTTCAAGCTGTTCGGCAACGAGATATCGATGGGCAAGGGCCAGGGGCTAACGAGCATGGTCGGCATGGTCAAGGCCTTTGCCAAAGAGCAGTTAAACGGGGGGCGGGAGTAGTTCTCCCCTTACCCTGCACCCGCAGCAGGCGGGTCGCAGGGTGAGGGTTTTCAGCTCTTAACACAAAAGGCGCGCCGCTGTGCAGGGCGCGCCTTTGTTATTCCATCAGGTCTGATGGAGCTAGTCCACCTTCTCGGCAACCGGGATGTAGCCGTGCTGCTCCAGATAGCTGATAAGCTTCTGCGCGCTTTCCTCGGGCGTCTCCTCATGCGTGTTGAGGACGATCTCGGGGTTGAGGGGCGGCTCGTACGGGTCGGATACACCGGTAAAGTTGGGGATCTCCCCGGCGAACGCCTTGGCGTACAGGCCCTTCACATCGCGCTCGGCGCACACCTCAAGCGGGGCGTTGACGAACACCTCGATGAAGTTGGTCGTCTCGGAGCGAACCCGGTCGCGCACCGCCCGGTACGGCGAGATGAAGCTCGCAATCACGCCGACGCCGTTCCGCGAGAGCAGCTTGGCGACGAACGTGACGCGCTCGATGTTCTTTTCACGGTCTTCCTTCGAGAAGCCGAGGTCGCGCGTCAGCGACTGGCGCACCACGTCGCCATCCAGCCGCTCGATCTTCAACCCGCGTGATTTCAGTTCCGCTTCAACAATTTTGGCGATGGTCGTCTTTCCCGCCCCGGAGAGACCGGTCATCCAGAGCGTGAAACCCTTTTGCTGGTCGCTGGTCACAAGTCCACCTCTCGGTCTGTAGTAAATCCAGCCGCAGAGTATAGCATGAGGCTTGCGGCAGGGCGAGAACGGGGATACGCGGTAAGCTCAGCTTATTATATTCGGCTTTCCGCCAGTTTCCCGGTACCAGCGGACGGTTTGGTTGCAGTTCTGGGTTTGGTAGACTGGCAGGAAGCGGGTAGCATATACGGCGTGTTGTTGGTAAACCGCTGCAACGGGTAAAGCTGGTCAATTTGGACAAGTAGACATGACGTTTGATATGTGGCTGACGCTCGGCATTCTGGCCGCCGCGCTCGTCCTCTTCGTCACCGAATGGGTGCGCATGGACATCGTCGCTCTGGGCGTCGTCATCACGCTGATGCTCACCGGGCTGCTCACTGTCGATGAGGCGCTGGCAGGCTTCTCCAATAACGCTGTCATCACAATTGTGGCGCTGTTCATCGTCGGCGGGGCGATTGTGCAGACCGGCCTCGCCCGCGTGCTCGGCGGGCAGATTCTGCGGATTGCGGGCAACAGCCAGGCACGGCTCACAATCGTCATCATGCTCGCCGCCGCTCTGCTCTCCGGCTTCATGAGCAACACCGGCGTGGTCGCGGTGCTGCTGCCTGCCGTCGTCAGCCTCGCCAACGAAGCGAAGATCCCGCCCTCCAAGCTGCTGCTCCCGCTGGCCTATGGCTCACTGCTCGGCGGCGTCGCTACGATTATCGGTACCCCGCCCAACATCATTGTCACCGACATCATGCGCGACGCCGGGTTCCAGCCGTTCGGTTTTTTCAGCTTCCTGCCGGTAGGTGTGGTGTTCACTGCCATCGGCATTACGTACATGCTCGTCGCCGGGCGCAGGCTGCTGCCCGCCCACCAGCCCCACCGCGAGGTACAGCGCGTGGACTCGCCGCAGGAACTGCTCGACCTCTATCGCCTGCCGGACAACCTCTACCGGCTGCGCGTCCGGCAGAAGTCGCCGATGGTCGGGCAGACGGTCGTCGAGTCCGGGCTTGGCGCGCGGTTCAACATCAGCGCGCTGGAAGTCCTGCGCCGGGCGCCCGCGCAGACCGTCGCCCGTGTCGGCGACCAGCGTCTGGTGCTCGAATCAGACAGTCAGGAACGCATCTACGCCGTCGCCGACGTCATCCTTCAGCCTGACGACATACTCATTGTGCAGGGCGACGGGCGCGACGTGCAGCACGCCGCAGCGTCGCTCAATCTTGCTATCCAGCCGGCAGCGGCGGATGACCACGAGTCGCTGATCGCCGAGGAGGTGGGCATTGCGGAAGTCATCCTGCCGCCGCGATCATCGGTCATCGGCAAAACGCTGGCCGAACTGAAGTTCGGCTCCGTCTACAACCTGACGGTGCTCGACATCCGTCGCGCCGGTGAGGACGGGCGTCTGAGCCTGAAGGACACGCGGCTCGCGTTTGGCGATACGCTGCTCGTGCTGGGTGAGTGGAAAAATATCATGGAGCTTAAGGAGCGCCGCCGCGACTTTATCGTGATGGGCGAGCCGGAGGCGCTTGCCGGGCTGCCCGCGCGCAAGAAGGCCCCGGTGGTGCTGGTCGTGCTCCTGATGATGGTTGTGTTGATGGTCACCGGGCTGGTTCCGCTTGCCACCGCCAGCCTCCTCGCCGCCCTGCTGATCGTGCTAACCGGCTGCCTGTCGATGGACGAAGCCTACGAGTCCATTGACTGGAAAAGCATCGTGCTCATCGCCGGGATGCTACCGCTCGCGACCGCGCTGGAGAAGGTCGGGCTTGTCAACTTGATCGCCGAGAGCATGACCAATATGCTGGGGGACCAGGGCCCCCTGTTGATCATGGCAGGGTTTTACCTGCTGACTGCGGTCTTTACGCAGGTGCTTTCGAATACGGCCACAGCAGTGCTCGTCGGGCCGATCGCGCTGGCAACAGCCGCCCGGCTGGGCTTGCAGCCGCACGCCTTTGTAATGGCCGTGGCTGTCGCCGCCTCGATGGCGCTCGCCTCGCCGATGTCAACGCCGGGCAACACGCTGGTGATGAGCGCAGGCAATTACAGCTTCAGCGATTACGTCAAGAATGGCGTGCCGTTGATCCTGCTCTGTATGGTGGCGGCGCTGTTGGTGCTGCCGCTGCTTTTCCCGATGTAGCCGGGTGCGCGCCGCCGAAAGTGCAGGCGCGATGAGAGCAGGTAGGGAGTATCGTCACCCATAAGAGGGACAGCTTGCAATTCCCAGGAGGTTGTGGAGTAGTGTAACATCGCGATTATCGCTAGAATAGGGCCTCGGACGCCCAACCAACAAATCTTCACCTCTACCGAATCAATCTCTACAGGAGAAAAATATGGCAGTGCCGAACGAAACCGACGTCAAGGTCCCGAGCGACATCGAGATCGCGCAGGCGGCAGACATCCGGCCCATCATCGAGATCGCCGAGAAACTCGGGCTGAGTGAGGACGACATCGACTTCTACGGCAAGTACAAGGCGAAGATCCACCTCGACGTACTCCAGAAATTCGCCGACCGTCCGCAGGGCAAGTACATCGACGTGACGGCCATCACCCCCACCCCGCTCGGCGAGGGCAAGTCCACAACGATGGTTGGCCTCACCCAGGCGATGGGCTCCGTGTTGGGCAAGAACGTCGCCTGCTGCATCCGCCAGCCAAGCATGGGGCCGACCTTCAACATCAAGGGCGGCGCCGCCGGTGGCGGCTATAGCCAGGTCATCCCCATGGAGGACTTCAACCTCCACCTGACCGGCGACATTCACGCCATCAGCGCCGCGCACAACCTGGTCGCCGCCGCTATCGACACGCGGCTGTTCCATGAGAGCCGCCAGTCGGATGAGGCGCTCGAGCGCCGCGGCGTGAAGCGGCTGGACATCGACCCCGATACGATCACCTGGAACCGCGTCGTGGACGTGTGCGACCGCTCGCTGCGCCAGATCCAGGTTGGCCTGAACGATGCCGACCTGAGCGACCAGTTCCCCCGGCGGACGGGCTTCGACATCACCGTTGCCAGCGAGCTGATGGCTATCCTGGCGCTCACCACCAGCCTGAAGGACATGCGCGAGCGTATCGGGCGTGTCGTGATCGGCCTCAGCCGGCAGGGCAAGCCGGTGACGCTTGAGGACCTGGGCGTCGCTGGTGCCGTCACGGTGCTGCTGCGCGATGCCATCATGCCGACCCTCATGCAGACGCTTGAGGGCCAGCCCGCGCTGGTGCATGCCGGCCCCTTCGCCAACATCGCGCACGGCAACTCGTCCATCATCGCCGACCAGATCGCACTCAAGCTGGCGGACTACGTCATCACGGAGAGCGGCTTCGGTGCGGACATCGGCATGGAGAAGTTCTTCGACATCAAGTGCCGCTACTCCGGCCTGATCCCCAATGCGGTCGTGCTCGTCGCGACGGTCCGCGCGCTCAAGATGCACGGCGGCGGCCCGAAGGTCACCCCCGGTGCGCCGCTCGCCCGCGAGTACACTGAGGAGAACCTCGAACTGCTGGAGAAGGGCCTGGCGAACCTCGGCGTTCACATCCGCAACGCGCTGAAGTTCGGCATCCCGGTCGTCGTCGCGATCAACGGCTTCAAGGAAGACACGCAGGCCGAGTGGGACCTGATCCGCGAGTACTCCATCGCTCAGGGCGCGGAGGACGCGGTCGTGACCACGCACTGGGCGCACGGTGGCAAGGGCGCGGCCAAGCTGGCCGAAGCCGTCGTCGCCGCCTGCGAGAAGCCCAGCAACTTCAAGTTCCTCTACCCGCTGGAGTGGTCGATCAAGCAGAAGATCGAGCACATCGCGAAGGAGATCTACGGCGCGGCTGCCGTCGAGTACAGCGAGCTTGCTGAGAAGCAGATTGCCAACTACGAGCGCAACGGCTTCGGCAACCTGCCGATCTGCATGGCGAAGACGCACCTCAGCCTGAGCCATGACCCCGATCTCAAGGGTGCGCCGACCGGCTTCACGCTGCCCATCCGTGAGGTTCGCGCCAGCGTTGGCGCCGGCTTCATCTACCCGCTCGTCGGCACGATGAGCACGATGCCCGGCCTGGCCACGCGCCCGGCATTCATGGACATCGACATCGACACCGAGACGGGTGAGATCAAGGGCCTGTTCTAACCCTCAAGGGAGCAAGACACACAGTAGAGGCACAGCATGCTGTGCCTCTACTCGTTTTGTATAGAGTCCACAGATGGCACAGATAGGTAAATGATGATCCACGAATGACACGAATAAGTTTTTTTTATTTCTTCATTCGTGCTATTCGTGTCATTCGTTGACTCACTTCCTGTCTTCCCTCTGTGCCATCTGTGGATCGCCCCTCACCCCAGCTCTGCGGCCAGTTGGCGCGCCTTTTCTAAGTCCTCCGGCGTGTTGACGTTGAAGAAGCTCAGCCGCTCCGGGTCGAACTGGTCGATCTCCTCCCCAGCCACCTCGCGCACGCGAACATCGGAGAAGAAGCCGATAACCTTCAGTTCATCGGCGTCCAGCCGCCTGCGGATCGGCTCGATGCAGCCCTTGCCGTAAACAGCGTACATGCTCTGCGGGTAGCCCCAGCTATTGAGTGGCACGACCACGTCATACCCCTCGCGCTGGCTAGCAAGATAGCTCATGAGCGGGACGCTCAGGAAGGGCTGGTCGCAGCTTACGACAAGCGTGTGCTCCTCGCCGCTGTGCATCAGTGCAGTGTACAACCCGCCGAGCGGCCCCTTGCGCGGGAGCAGGTCCGCGTAGATGGGCAGCCCGAGGTGCTCGTACGGCTCGCGGTCGTTGGCGATGATCATCACGTCACCCCCCGCCACCTCGCGCACCCGTTCCAGCACCCGCTCGACAATCGGCTTGCCGCCGACCTCCAGCAGCGCCTTGTTCTGCCCCATGCG
>DGDY01000308.1 GCA_002385675.1 Anaerolineales bacterium UBA3940
GCGGTGACCTTCCCGCTCGTGCTGGAGCACGTGGACGCCTTCAAGACGGTGAGCGAGGCGCAGATCAGGGAGGCGGTGCGCTTCCTGTTCTACCGCATGAAGCTCGTCGTCGAGCCGTCGGGCGCGCTGGGTGTGGCGGCGCTGCTGGCCGGGGCGCTGCGCCTCGTCGAGTCGGAGGTTGAGGGCTGCATCACGATCAGCCAGCCGCCGCGTGTCGGCGTCATCCTGAGCGGCGGCAACATCGATGCGCCGACGATGACCGCCATCCTGCAGGAGGGGGAAGGTAAAGTCCACGAATGACACGAATGCACAAATGCACGAATAGTTAAAGGTCGCTCGCACTGCCTTTCTCTCTTGCCGGGGACGATTGAGGCGAGTACTAACTGCCCCCTCTTAGGGGGAAGTGCCAGCCCGAAGGGCTGGCGAAGGGGGGTCGGGTTGCTCACTCCCCAATTCCCGGTATAATCGAGGCGATTTGAGCCAACCGGTCGCGCCTGGCAAGCGCGTCCCTGATAGGAAAACCACAGGTCGCATGCGCACTCCAACCCGATAACGCACTGCGCGTCACGGATACTCCCATCCCCCGGTCGATAGCGGCTGCGGGACCGTTCCGGCGTGGTGCGAACTGCTCTCTGCGGTGCAGCGTTAGCTGTGCGGCAGTTTTTTCGTCCCCCGGCTCGGGGAAGAACGCCCAGGTTCTTCACAGGAGTGTGCATGATGTTGATCGTCCGGAATCTTTCAAAGTCATACGGAATACAGTCCGTCCTTGAGGACGTGTCCTTCGTCGTCAACGCGGGCGAGCGGGTCGCGCTGATCGGGCCGAACGGCTCCGGCAAGACGACGCTGCTGCGCATCATCGCGGGTGAGGAGCAGCCCGACGCCGGTTCGGTGCATTTCCTCCCCACCGCCCGGCTCGGCTATCTGCGGCAGGGTGTGAAGCCCACGCCTGGCATGACCGTCGGGCAGGTGGTGCGGGCCGGCATCGACGGCTGGGAGGAGGCCCGCCGCAGCCTGGAGCACATCGCCGAGCAGATGGCGCAGGCCGATGGCGATGACCTGGCGCGACTGATGGACGAGTACGACCGCGCACTGCTCCGCTTCGAGGCGCTGGGCGGCTATGCCGTCGAGCCGCGCGTTGAGGAACTGCTCGCCGATCTGGGCCTCGACGGTATCGCGCCGGACACGCCGGTCGAGCAGTTGAGCGGCGGCGAGCAGACACGGGCGGGGCTGGCGGGCATCCTGCTTGCGTCGCCGACGCTGCTGCTGCTCGACGAGCCGACCAACCACCTCGACATCGAGGCGCTGGAGTGGCTGGAAGGCTTCCTCGCGGGCTACGACGGCGCGGTGCTCATCGTCTCGCACGACCGCACTTTCCTCGACCGCACCGTTACGCGCGTGCTGGAACTCGACCCACGCACGCACACTGTGACGGAGTATCCCGGCACGTACAGCGATTACGCCGAGGCAAAGGCCGCCGAGCGCGAGCGCCAGTGGAGTGCCTGGAAGGACCAGCAGGCCGAGATCCGCCGCATTCAGGAGGATATCCACCGGACGAAGATGCAGGCCAAGAGCGTCGAGATGACGACAACGCCGCGAACGCCCGGCCCGCGCCGCTACGCCAAGAAGGTCGCGAAGAAGGCGCTCGCGCGGGAGAAGAAGCTGGAGCGCTACCTTGCGTCCGACGAGCGGGTGGAGAAGCCAGAGCGTCACTGGGGGCTGAAGTTCGACTTTGGCGAGATGCCGCGCAGCGGGCAGGAGGTTCTCACGCTCAAGGGCGTCGGGCACACGTTCGACGGGGTGAACTGGCTCTTCCGAGATGCCAGCGCCACCCTGCGCCACGGCGAGCGCATCGCGCTGCTCGGGCCGAACGGCTCGGGGAAGTCCACGCTGCTGCGCATCATCATGGGAGAGATCGCGCCGCGCGAGGGCAGCGTGCGCCTCGGCGCGAACGTGCGCCTGGGCTACATGCCGCAGAAGCAAGAGGCGCTCGACCCGGCGGCGACGCCGCTCGACGTGATCCTGCGCACCGCGCCGATGACCGAGACGGACGCCCGCAGCTTCCTGCACTTCTTCCTGTTCGCGGGGGATGACGTGTTCGTGCCGGTGGGCCGCCTCAGCTACGGTGAGCGCGCGCGCCTGCTGCTCGCGCGGCTGGTGGCGATGGGCGCGAACTGCCTCGTGCTTGACGAGCCGATCAACCACCTCGACATCGAGTCGCGGGAGCGGTTCGAGGAGGCGCTCGACGCCTTCCCCGGCACGGTACTGGCGACCGTCCACGACCGCGCCTTTATCGACCGCTTCGCAACGGGCATCTGGGCCATCGAAGGCGGTGGGTTGCGCCACTACATCGACCGCGATGAGATGCGGAAGACTCACGACGGCCACCGCAGCGGCGGTACGGGCGGAGAATAGCAGGTCCGTCTGCTATACTCTGCCCTATTAACCGGCTGGAGCAGGGGGCATCATGGCATGACGGAGAATCCAATCGACCAGCAGCCTGAAGAGGAGGCGCGGGGAGTGACACGCTGGTCGCTCGTCGGCGTGGCGCTTGGCGTGTTAATGGGCATCGCGCTCGGCGCGTTTGCGGATAGCGTCCCGCTGGGCATCGGCGCGGGGCTGGCGGCGGCCATCGGGCTGGGCGTCGGCATGGGGGGTGAGTGACCGGACGAGCCGCGCCGGGGCGGGCGGAACAGCGCCGGAATAACGTTGGAGAAACGGATGGCGGGCGGGTCGAACGGTGACCGGCCCGCTTTTGCGTCCCCTTTACGGGCGCCGCCGGAATCGTTTATCATAACGTTAACACTGCACGCTCCAAAGGCTCATTCCGCGATGCGTGAGAGGGGGGGACCGGAATGGCGAACGTTGAAACGCTGGCTTATGCCAGCCACGCGATCGGGGGTGGCTGCGAAGGGGCAGGGCGTGATGCTTGATTCCCGGCGCGCCCTCACCCGGCTGGTTCCGCGCGCACGCTGGTTCACCTTCCCGCTGCTGGCGCTCGGTGTCATGGTGGTGGCGGCAGTGACGCTGCTCCCCGCGATGAACGCGCTGCTGGCCGCCCGCCGCCCCGGGGCGTCGGTGTGGTTTGTCGGGTTGTTTGGCACCGGCAGCACGCTCCTGCTGATCGTGATGGTGTCCGCGCTGTTCGCCGGGCTGAACACCGCCCGCACCATGCAGACGGATACGTACCAACTGGTCCGCCTGACGCACGTGCCGAGGATCGCGCTGGTGCGCTTCCACCTGGCGCTCGTGCTGCAGCGGCTGCGGCTGCTGCTCGCGTTCGGCGCGGCGCTCGTGCCGGCGTTCTTCGTCGCCGTGATCCACTGGTCTATGCGGAATGTGATCTCCATGTACCCCACTTCGCCCATCCTGAGCCGCTGGCTCCGCCTGCCCGCGCCGCCCAGAGGGCTGGTTTCCTGGCGGTTCCAGACGATCGGCTTTACCCCGGAGTTCGGCGGCTGGGTGCTTGGTCTATGGGGCGTGACGCTGCTGGCGATTGTGCTGAGCATCGGGGTGACGCTGCGTACGCGCCGGGCGGTGACTGCCGGGGTTGCGGGCGGCATCCTTGCGCTGCTCGTGGCGGGCGCGCTGGTGCTGCCTATCATCCTGCTGCCGCTGGAGCGGTGGGATGGCACCCTGCGCGTGCTGCTCACCATCGGGCTGGCGCTGGCCCCGTACTTCGCCGCGCTGGGCGTGATGCGCCTCATCCGGCGCTGGGTCTGACCCCGCCAGGAGTATCTCCGGTATAATGGGCGTGTGGCGGATGGCTCGCTCGCTACGCTCGCTATATGGCATAT